>DKFA01000045.1 GCA_002452695.1 Dehalococcoidia bacterium UBA6808 | reverse complement strand
TACTGTTAGATTATTGCATATCGGACAGTACCCACAGGAATACCGAGTTTTTAATGCTATCTTGTCATGAAATCTTGAATTGTGATAAATAGGATACTTTATAAAATCGCTTATTGTTTTCATAATACTTGATCTACATTTTAATAATACACATTAAACATTAAAAATTTACATATGCTGAAATATCTAATGTATCTTTAGGCAAATTAGGATTGTAGTAAGGATCGCCTCTAATGATCAGTTCTTTCCATCTTTTCTCAAAATACTCTCTGTCTTCAGGATATGAATTTTCATTGAATGGCATTCCGTTAGTGCGTGTTACAGATTCATAATGGTAAAGCTCGGCATAAGGTGTAACAACATTAACGTAACCTTTTTCAATTGCTCTAAGACAAATATCGGTATCACCCCAACTAATTTTAATATTCACATCAAAACCAGACAGCTTTTCAAACAAACTTCTTTTCACCATCATACATGCGGCAGTCACCGCACTCCAGTTTCTGATAGAAACAAAATGACCTAAATAACCAATATCGTTTTTTGATTGTGTAAATTTATAAATGTGTTCAGCACAACCACATAATCCTATCACAACGCCAACATGTTGAATGCGATTATCTGGAAATAATAATTTCGCACCAACAAAAGCAACTTCTTCCCGCTGAGATTGTTCCAACATAGCGCTCAGCCATTCATTACTGATGACCTCAATATCACTATTCAAGAAAAGCAAATGTGTGCCAATAGCATATTGAACTGCATAATTGTTTATTTTCGAATAATTGAATTCCTCATCATATTGAATAATTTTATAATTAGTATATGTCTTCTTTAAATGGTCTAAATATTTATAAGTCGCTTCTTCTTGGCTTTGATTGTTGATAATTATTACTTCATAATTTCTATACGTTGTCTTTGATTCGATACTATCAACGCACTTTTTAAGATAATCTACTTTATCACGTATGGGTATTATGATACTGACTAATGGATAACCAATAATCTCACGTTTGATCCTAAAAAAATTAAAGCTATTACTGGCGATAACAGAACCTTTTATTCCTTCTCTTTGTAAAAACTCACTTAATGCTTTTGAACTAAAATGTATTACCCTACTCTTAAGCTTGTGACCAGTACTTTTAGAATAAGTTCGCCATTTATATAGTACTCTGGGTATATGTAGTATTCTCCTTGTTTTGGAAACTATTCTTAGATAAAGGTCATAATCTTGTGAGATAACAAATTCTTCCCTAAATACGCAATTGTCTAATATCTCCTTTCTTATCACAATAAAATGAACAAAATAGCAATGTGAAAGCAAATAATCTAATGAAAAATCAGGCCTATATACAAACGACGTTGGATCCCCCGTTTCATTTGTTAATACCTCATCGCTATAGATTAAATCTGCTTCAGGTTTATCATTCAATAATTTGATAATTTCAAATAGTGCATCAGGAGTCAACTCATCATCACTATCCATCAAACCAATGAAATCGCCGGTAGCAAGTGATAAGGCTTCATTTGAGTTTCCTGGCGCACCTTTATTTTTTGAAAGCAGTTTAATTTTTATCCTTTGATCAATAGCGGCGTATTGCTTCAGCGTTCTTTTTATATCCGCCTTTGTAGAATTTCCATCAGCGATACAGAGTTCCCAATTGTCATAAGTTTGATTACGTACCGATTCAATTGCAACTTTAAGCCATTTAACATCAGTATTCCATACTGGTGTTATGATGCTTATCTTCGGTCTATAGTTAAAATTTAATGATTCATATTTCTGCCTATTTAATTGGTTATTATTTAACGACTGTCTTTCGAGCCATCTGGCACGCGCAATAGGTAATGCCCAACTATTTTCCTGTCGAGATAAAGCCGAATTAATAACACCTTCTAGATATGCCGGCCCTTTTTTATTCAGGTAAATGAAGTAATTAATTAATTTATACGGGTTGAGGTATTTGATCAGCCGGGCTGGATGCGCCATATTAATCAAAACTCGCTTTGCGAGAAAGCGTCGCTTTGAGCCGTGCGGAAGAATCCTGTCAATGATACGGTGTAATTTCCTGGCCATTCGCCAGGTCACGCTGTTGTTGATCTCGTTAAGCTTGTCCTGCAAAGATATGATCTGCCGATCACGGGACTGAATCTCTTTAGCCTGTTCCTGGATCTGCCGGTCACGGGACTGAATCTCTTTAGCCTGTTCCTGGATCTGCCAGTCACGGGACTGGAGCAACTTTTCCTGTTCTTTTACCTGCTGGTCCATGACCAGTATTTCCCTCTTCTGATCAGCGATCTGACACGCGACATCCCGCCAGACAGCATCCAGGTCGACATCAGCCACCGGCCTATCCGGCTCAGCATTTTTATCTGCGCTGCCCAGCTCGGCCTGCAGCATGGATAGTTTGGCAGCAGTTTCCGCCCGGTTTTTCAGCTTGTACCCGCGTATATAATTAATCAGCCTGGCTATCGTCGAACGCAATAGCTCACTTTGGCCTGAAATATTGCCGTCGTTGATTTTGCTCATCCCGCTTTCTTTATACTACCTCTTCGGCAGCGATGGTAAATAATAAGTCCAGCATATCCAGATTGGTTATACGCAGCGAATCATCCGGCTCAGCCATCATATCGATAACCACGTCGAACTGTGGATATCTATTGTTATTTATCTTCTGCAGCGCCTTCCCCATGGCGTAAACGTCGCAAAAGCCGCCATCCGGCAGCCTGCCGTCATCTCCCAATCCAGGGGGCGTAAGATAATTATACTTATCACTGATTGCCCAACCGAAATCGATCAGGACAGGCTGGTTGTTTCTCATGATAATATTGTCGGCCCGTATATCCCGATGGGTAATGCCATGCTCGTTGAGCAGCCTCAATATCGCCATACAATGCTGAATAAACCCGTAGAATTTATCGGCCAATTCTGAGATGCTCCTGTCTTCGGCCAGTGGCGCTCCTTCGATTTTTTCAAGTTTAACCACAGAATAACCGTTTCCCTGCTTAATGTCATAGACACGGGGAAAATAATCGCTATCAAGCTGTTTTAATATCAAGCCCTCATGTTCAGCCAGGTCTGCCGTGGCCTGTTTGTAAATGACCCCATTTGCAGAATAGACCCTGCTCCAGTACTCTATTCCTTCATGAGCGACCAGGAACTTGCTGTAGATAACATTTTCCCGGGGAAATAAGAGGGGAAGCGGACCTGAGAAATCCAACTCCAATGGTGTATTGAATGCAATATATATTTTACGGGTCGGTATGATTTCACCTATGCAGACATACCTTTTGAAATGGCGACCCAATGCCCGTTCGAATTCATCGCGGTTGTAAGGGCCAGTTATATGTTCACTATTCCATTCGGTGTGATGAAAAAATTCAATTGCGGCGTCGCTGGGCTCGACCCATTCTATAATAGACATGTATCCGGTCAGGCTGGAAAGCTTCTTCACTATAGCATCAAGGTTTCCATAGACAGCCGTGCATGAGTAGATCCAGTGTACAAGCGCCAGAACAACGGTTACATCTACCGGCTGCTTCCAATCGGCAATATTGGCATGGATGATATCCAGATTGTGAAAACCGAATTTTTCTCTGGCCTTTTTTAATAAAGCCAGGTACTGCATGTCCATATCCAGAGCGATGACTTTCTCAGCGCCCCCACGCAACGCCAGGAAGCAGAAAAAGCCCGCACTGGCGCCCAGATCCAGCACGGTTCTGCCAGCCAGGTAACGCGGGGTGAAATACGACGACAGGAGATCGCTCTTGCGTCTAAGGTTCCGGTCCTCTTCCAGCGCCGTCAGCGTCTCAGCAGTCAATATGAACTCCTGGTAGCCGCGCATAACCACCCGATCATCAAAGATCTCAATGCCGGCAGGCCTGGCAAACTTATTGGGGTCATCCCATAATACGGGCTGAGAATTGGAGTCAAGAACTGAGTTATCCATACACCTTCTTTCTACGCATCCTAATTTACCATGGCCAGATACTTTGCCAATACAGCTTCGGTCGGTCCCATGGCAAGAACCTCGCCGCCATCCATCAATAATGTTCGTGAGCACATTTCCCTGATAGAATTCAGGGAATGTGAGACGACAACGATAGTCTTGCCCTGTTCCTGGAACTCCCTGATCTTGTTCATACATTTTTTCTGAAAGGCCTCGTCGCCAACGGCAAGCACCTCATCGATCAGTACGATATCAGGCATGGCCATGATGGCAGTGGCAAAGGACAGGCGCAGGTACATGCCTGAAGAGAAGCTTTTCAACTTCATATCTTCGAATTTCTTAAGCTCGGCAAAGGCAAAGATGTCCTCATAGACCGCATCGACCTGCCTGCGGCTCATGCCCAGAATGGCAGCATAAATATAGACGTTCTCAGCAGCCGTCAGCTCGGGCTGGAAACCCACACCGAGCTCGAGGAAGGCCGCTACCCTGCCATGCATGGTCACCGAACCGCTGTCGGGATAGATCACGCGGGAGAGTATCTTGAGCAAGGTGGACTTGCCGGACCCGTTCCTGCCGATGATGCCGAAGGTCTCCCCGCCCTCAACTTCAAAGCTGACGTTATTAACAGCCAGGAACTCCTCGTACGTGCGCTGGCCCTTGAGCAGCCCAAGGCCCCTCTGAAATGTAGTTGTCCGCCTCTGGTGCGGAATGCGGAATTTTTTTACTATATTCTTGACAGTTACTGTATGCATACTGCTTTTCCCTGCTAAGCAAATGGCGCGGACCAACCCGTCCTACGCCCTGCTGCTATAATGATAATCTCGAACCACAGGCAATTCAATTATTCTTCTTTCCCCGATGCCTGCCCGGGCGGACAGACGGACCTGTCCTCCTTATTCTCGATCCCGCAGGCGCCGGCATAAAAATCGATGACGGCTATCTCGCCCAGCCCGCAATATTCGTCCTCGACTGAAAGGGATTTCTTCAGGTCCCCAATATCGATACTGCCGAGGGCGATCATCTGGTATAAAACGAGCAATTCCTGCACAGGGAATTCAATTTCCAGGGCATCCGTCCCGAATGCTTTGAGGACGTCGCCCGTGAAGTCACGCATGCCCTGTTGGATGCGGGCTATTATCCCGAACTGCTGCTGCGAAACGCCGGCCGGCTTAAACACCGGCTCCGCTCCGCCTTTCCCCGGTTTGAAGCCTATAAGCTGGCCGTCGGGCGACGTCAAGACGGCCTCGATCAACAGCCTGTACTTCAACAACGCCGTGGCGCTGAGATCCGTGCTGCCCGCATGACCCAGATAGTCATGCGATGAAGAGCCTGCAGAAGTTACTCTTTCCGCCCTGTCATCAATGGCCAGATAATATCCTTTAAGCGGCGTATTAAGCAGTTTGATCAATGCCCTCTGTATGGTGCAGGAATAGCCGACATCCACCAGGCCCTTTGTTGCTCTGTCCAGCAGGCCTTTTTCCCCGCAGTAAGCCAGCAACGCGCCCCGTTCTGTCTCGGCCTGCGCCGCCAGCACATCGAAAACATTAAACATAGCGGATTTGACCGCGGCATAATCGGCAGGCAGCGATACCTTCCTGTCCAGCATCTCCCTGCCCAGTTTCTTCTCAATGGCCTGCGTGTTCGATTCACCAGCGTAGAGGCGTTTTTGAAAGAAATAGCGCAGCGTGCCGGTATAATCTCTATCCAGAAAAGGCAGCAGGTCCTGCTGCTTCTGCAAACCGGCAAAAAGCGCAGCCCTGCGCGATATGAGCAGGTATCTGCTCTCCGGCAGATTCAGACCGGCCTGTTTCACTGCTTCCGACCCTGCGATATCATCGTAAAGCTGCTGCATTACGTAGCCTTCGCGGGAGAGGAAATACAGGCGGTCCACGCCGTCCTGCCGCGCGGCGCGTGCCAGCCAGGCGGTAAAGCTGTACATAAGCGGCCCGAAAACGGTGTAGCCGAGCGCATACGGGTCGGAGAGCGGCGCCCGGTTGTACCAGAACTCATACGGGTATGTATCCAGGCAGAAATGGTTGCCGGTCATGCCGTAAAGCAGGTTCTCCCGCCAGCCTTTATGCGGGTTAAACATCTGCCAGAGATATTGACCGTAGGGGTGCTGCCGAAAGAGGGCCGAAGGCCGCATGACATGAACCAGGGAACGGTAATACCCCCGGTCACCCAGCATCTGGAGATCGGACTGCTCGTTATCGCCGACATGCAGGTAGTTGTCGAATGTGAGTCCCTCCCGCTCTATTACATGGTCCCACATATCGCCGCGGTCCTTGCGCCGGCCCTCCTCACTTGAGATATACAGGTGGTGATAACCCGATATGCCTTTGGCGGCAAGGATGCGCTCAATGTGGTCACGTTCAAAATAGGTATCCGTGATCAGGATGACGCGCTTGCCCGCCTTTTTAGCCTCATCAAAGGAGGCGAGCGCGTCCCTGCGCGGTATCAACAACCTTATCTCGGTCGCCAGCTCGAGCTCCAGCAGTTCGCCCGCAATTTGCGGACTGATGCCCGCCGATTGGGCCATCTCCCGGTAGATCTGCGAGATTTTAACATCCCCCGCACCTTTCAACTCCCTGCGCAATCGGGCGGCCGCCTCCCGCCGCAACCGCATAAAGTCCTTGATGCCGTAGCGCCGCTGCACGGTCTCTTCAAGGTATTGAAATACCATGCCCGGTGTGGCAAAAGGCCTGGAGAGCAGCGTATCGAAGACGTCGAAGGAAACTACGTCCACCAGCGTCAGGGCATCCCTGATCCTGACAGCCGGAGATGTGATGAAATAGGAAGCTATTTTCATCGCATCGCTGAAAGAGAAAATATCCTTTTTCAGATCGGTGATAACGACGTACTTGAGGCCAAGAGACTGCGCGGAAAGGGCAAAACAACGCTCGATCACATGTTGCAACTCGCCGTCAGTCTGGCCCTTTTCGTCCGGAAAATCATCCCTGCTGAGACGCATATCCAGCAGCGGTTTGAGGGCATCTTTTTTAATCCAGAACATGGACCCCGAAGGATAATCTATGTATTCCTCCGGATCAAATGCAATGCCCAGCCGGTTGACTACAGGCCCCGCAATCCATTTATTCGACAGCCACGTGTAGGACCAGTAGGGCATCTCCTTGAAACGCGCCGGATAAACGATGCCCACATCGGGATTCTGGAGAAAAATGGTCAGGATGGCCTGCATCCGCTGCCTTGACCCCATAACCATCTGGTAAAGGTACTCGCGCCGGTCGATTTTCTCTTCTCCCGTATGGAGCGATTTCTTGGTGTGCACCTTGCAGATATAATCATAGTCGGGCAACTCAGCCGCAAAATCTACCAGGAAAGGCTTGATGTCCCGGCCGCGGTTCTCCACGATCTTCACGATAACCTTCTCCAGCCGGGGAAGGCCGGCTGTCTGCCTGATGACGGACTGCCTGTCTTCCTCATTCATGACCGACACCAGCATGGTATAGGGGCAGGGCATTTCCTTCAAATATGAGCAGATCTCGGGAAAAACCTCCATGTAATAGGCATGCGCCACCACGGCCACTCTCTGTTTTTGCAGCGGCAGAAACTGTTTCGGTTCTATTTTAAAGACCATCTGCTGCTCAGATCCCTGTTTGAGCTGCGTCTGCCATCTGGATATGTTGTTTTCGTTCTGACGGTAACGCTTGTACCTCTGCCAGAAGCTGCTCCACCCATACAATATCAGGACCGGCGCCCCGGACATAACCAGCCAGTAGAACTGCCTGATTCTCTGCGGACAATGCCTGTTGATGAAGTCTTTGGGCCAGAGCAGGATAAACATGACTGCATCATTGATGCGCCTTCTGATACCGACTTTTTTGGGGTGAGTTCTGTTTCGGGATTTCATAAGCGGTCTTGTGTACGTGGATTCTTACATTTCCTCGGCAAAACGGCGCTGGAGTTTGTTGAATACAATTGTGCCCACGGCAAAGGAAATAATTGATGCGACTGTAACGATGACCAGGCTGTAAGCCGTGGGCAAATTGCCGTAGACCATCAGGTCACGAAAGATGACCATAAACTGCGTGATGGGGTTGAGCAGGTAATACCGCTGCATCTGCTCGGTGATGGCCGCCATGGGATAAAAGATGGGCGAGAGGAAGAAGAGCATGGTGGTGATCACTTCCCAGATCTGGTTGACGTCCCGCAGGTATACGTACAGCGCAGCAACGAAAAGGGATACGCCGTAAACGAACCAGAAATAGATGAGGAAGACCAGGGGAAACAGGGGCAATGTCAGCGGCAGGCTGCCTGCGGCGAAGTACAGAATAGGTATGATGATGATGAATTCCAGCAGCGAGCTGATCAGGTTGGCCAGCAGGTTGGTTATGACCAGCGCCTGGCGGGGGATGTATACCTTGGTGACAAGGCTGCCCTTGCCAACCACGGAATACACGGCCGAGGTGGTGGAGATCTGGAAAAAGCGCCAGGCCATGAGGCCGACAAGCAGATAGCCGACAAAGTTGGCCTCCTGCTTGTACAGGTAGCGGAAGACGAAGAACAGCACCAGAGCCATCAGCAGAGGGCTGAGCAGCGACCAGAGAAAGCCGAGCACATTGTTCTGATAGCGCGTCTTGAGGTCGACAACGGTCAGGATGCCGATCAGCTCACGGTATTTAAACAGTTCTCTCACGGTTAAGCTTCATACTCCTGGCGGCAGGTCCCTTCATGATGCCCGCTTTCCCCAGCCATAATCCCGCATATTTTACTAGTTCGTAAACGATGGCATAGGGCGCCCAGCGCAGCAGGCGGTTGTCCGCCAGGTACCGCCATTCGGCGCCAAGGTAACCGGCCAGGCCCGAGGCGGCATTGCCAGAGGTGCCGGGCAGTCTGTCCACCCCCAGGCGGTTGGCCAGGCCGTAGTCAAGGTGCCGGTCGAACAGCTCCTTCAGGCTGTAATTATGCGAATGATACACCGCGGCCGCGGGCTGGTAGACGATGGAAAGGCGGTTTTCAAGTAAACGCGCGGCTATTTCTTTGTCCTCGGCCATAACGATGTTGTCGTCAAACTTGTATTCAAGCAATAATCCCCGTCGGTAGGCTGCATTTACGTCCGAAATAAATACGTTATCGTGATAATAATCACTATCGCCAGATTGTACCATTATTTTAGATTCGGGGAAATTATAGAAATAGAAGAACTTCTCCGGAGGGCTGGCGGTCTGCCGCGGCATCTGTCTGCCCACCACCATAGCCACAGAAGGGCTGTCGAAGCCGTCGATAAGCCGCTGCAGCCAGTTATCATCCAGCGGGAGGGCATCCTGCGTAATATATACGATATAGTCGCCCTGCGCCATCTCCGCGCCCAGGTTGCGCGTGCGGCTGTGATGGAACTCGGCAGGTGGAATCTGCTTCAATATGACCGGATGGCGGCGGGCCGCCTCCAGCGAGCCGTCGGTCGAGCCCGAATCGATGACGATGACCTCGAAGCTGCCATTGAACTGCTGGCTGTAAATCCGCTCAAGGAGCGCGGGAAAATTAGCCCCGCCGTTTTTAACCAGGATAACGATGCTGGCATCCATATCGGTATTTCATTTCTCAAGCAATTCGAAGTAGCGGTGGCGGTCTATTCCCAGAGTCCGCAGATTATTCTTAATGATAAAAACCGGTATGGTTGCCGCAATATCTGCCATCGATCTCTCCCTGGCAATAAATCCTGATATCAAGGAAATTTTATATCCGGCGGCGCGATAATAGCAAGTCATCCGCCCTGGCGGCATTTGCCAAATGCTGATATTCTCTGTTTGTCTGCCATCTTAAGTCTGTTCCCCATTGACATCTCCCATCTTTTTTAATGGGAGTATGCCATGGGCTACCTGCCTTAAGCGGCCGGTTTTGACCAGCCCAGCCCTGGGCGAATATATAGGCTCTCGAAGCCTCCAGCCGAGCCAGCTCACCACTCACATTCGTTTGATGTTTAATTGCACTGCATGTCCTGTATTATGGTAAACTAATAGTGTCTATTTTGTGAATGGGGTTAGAAAATGCTGGTTCTACCGGCCAAGGCTTGGAAATATATTTTTGAAATTCGCTACCCTGCTTCTCCTCTGCTTTTCGATAACAGGGGCAGGTTATTGGAGCAGTTTAAAGGAGAGCCATTCACCGAGTGGCGCATAGATAGAAATCGAATCGATCTTCATGACCAAGACCAGTCAATTTCCGTTTTTGCCAGCTTCAATAATGCCGGCGGGAGCGCGGAGGATCCACCTACTTTCACGTATTATAAAGATCATATCCAAAGATGGTTAAAACTGGTTATTCCAGACATTTCCATAAAGCAGGTAAATAGAATAGGACTCAGAACATTCTACTTAGCGCAGGTAGATAACTTATCGTTTGAGAAACTGTTCCAGCGCTTTTTAAGCAGCTATCTAAAGACGCAAAATGGTTTGTGGGGATTTGCAAAAGCCCGACCAATAGACGTAGGAATAACGCTTGATGCGGCAATAGATAATTGTAAATTGCACGCCGGCGCTGGCCCGATGGAACAAGAACAGGCAAAATCAATGTTTGGGTGCGAATTAACCAGAAAAAAAATCCCTCCGCTGTCTGTCTTTATAGATGTTGATTACTTCATGGAGAATCCTGATTTTGATGCAGCAACAATTGTGCAGGCTATCATGAAATTCGTCCTTGATGGCCAAAGTAATTGCGATGCATTTGTATCTAATTTTTTAAAGAATTTGAATTTAAAGGAGGTATAACTATGGCTCCAGGCTCTCTTACTTTGCTTACACGTAAGCAAACTACTAATTACGCTGATGAAGCTATTGATTATTCCTCTAATACGACTGCCACTTTTGTTTCAAGAAATGCTAAAGAAGATGGAGCTGTGAGCAATACAGCAAGAAGCGGTGGAGTTTGTCCTACCAGCGATATGAACAGCGGGCTTATTTATGATGCATTTTCAGCGGGCAAAACAGACACAATCACAATTGAGGAGACCCAAACGGAACAAGACAAAAACAATATGATTGGAAGCGATATAGTTGGGGCACGGTTAGAATCAATTACTGCGCCTGCTAGAAATTTAGAGATGGAATGGATTGATTTACATTCTGATGTCTTAAAAGCTTACATGGGGCAATGGGTGGTCATCCAGGGTTCCGAATTGATAACACATGGGGATGACCTTGTAGCAGTTGTTACAGAAGCTAAAACTAAAGGCGTCAAGATCCCGTACGCCGTAAAAATTCCAATGGATATGGAACTACCTTTCATAGGATAGTTATGCCAGGTAACACAAAATTAGATTTTGAATATTCCTATAAGCTAAACCCTTTAAAGACACTCCAGGGCAGTACTTTAAGACCAATGCTGCCTATTCGACTGTGCTATCAGGATGAGCAACTTGATATTAATGCAATGGTAGATACCGGAGCTGATTTAAGCATGTTCCAATTAGACATTGCGCGAGCTTTAAAGATTCCTGATGATCAATTAAGGCAAGATAAATTCATACTTGCTGCCGGTAAAACTGATGCATGGCTTTTTCCGCTAGATATTGTGGTTCAAGGTGTTCAGATTAATTGCCGGTGCGCTTTTATTGATAATCCTGACTGGCCAAATGTTCTAGGGCGTGACACTGTTTTCGATAAGATGAAATTTGCATTTAGACAAGGTGTAAGACAATTCTATCTGTCATTTTCACCTTGAGCCGGGATCCTGCATAGAAATTTCAGCCCGCCTCCGCAGCTCGGAATTATCCTCCCGGTATCGATCAAGGAGGCGCAGCAGCCTTTCCTCCTCCAGGCTTTCCCGAAAGGTAGCAATCACGCCGAGGGCGTAAAGCTCTTTGTCGCTGCGCCTGCGCCTGGCCTGTGCGATCTTCCTCTTCTTCAGCATGCTGCCCAGGTACTTGAGGAAGTTGAACTGGGCGCGTATCAGCGCGCCGGTCGCGGCGAACCTGCCCGCGAAGAAGTAGCTGCAGCCGCGGTAGAAATTGAAGCAGGCGCTGATCAGCAGGGCCCGCAGCGCGTTGCCAGCGTCCAGGTTCTTGACGATGTTGAACAGGCGGTTGCGCGTGTTGAGGAAGACCTTGTTGGGAGCGGCGTTGCTGCGCGTGCCGAAGGTGGCGCTCTCCATATGGTACATGACGGCGCCGGGCGCATAGGCCACCTTGTAGCCGTAAAGCCAGGCCTTCCAGCCCAGGTCATGCTCTTCACAGGCGGCGAAGTACTCTTCATCGAACCCGCCGATGGACAGGAAGAAGTCTTTTTTCACCAGCACCCCCGCGGCACAGCCGAACCCGGTATAGCCGGGCTTGTCATACAGGGGACCGTCCAGGGCGCCGTAGCCGCGGTAGAAGCCGCCGCCGATGATGGTTATCTTGCCGCCGGCCGTGTTGATCGTGTCACGGCGGTCGTAATAGAACATTTTGGAGGCGCAGGAGACGACTTCGCTGTCCTCCAGCGCCGGCTGCACCAGGGCGCGCAGCCAGCCGGGGGTGACCTCGGTGTCATTGTTGAGGAAGACCAGGTACTCGCCCTTCGCTATCGAGGCGCCGTCGTTGTTGGGCGCGCAAAAGCCGTAATTGCCGTCCAGCAGGGAGAGCGCGACCCGGGGGAAGTTTTCCTGTATGTATCGGACCGAGCCGTCGCTGGAGTTGTTATCCACCACGATGACCTCCAGCCTGTCCGCCGGGTAATCCAGCGACTCCAGCGAGCGCAGGCAGGTCTCCAGATATTTGAGTCCGTTCCAGTTGACTATGATGATACTTACGGCCGGCAGCACGCTCTCAGCAACGGTCCTTTCAGACACGGGGACCCTCCCTGAAGCGGTAACGGACGATGCCGAAGAGCTGCTCCCACTCCAGATTCCAGCTCATCACGCGCAGCAGCTCCCAGTCCGACACCCTGCGCAATGTCGCATAGAACCGGCGCAGCCGGCCGATATATTTCCGCTCGCGGAAGGCCGCCAGGTAGGCGCCCATTTTGGAACGGGGGTAGGGCCAGCCCTTGATGACGCTGTAGACAAAGATCGCCGCCTCGATGGCCAGCAGCAGGGGGGATAACAGCAGCGCCGTGTGCCAGTGGAAGATGGAGAGCATGAGGTAGATGCGGTTCTTCTCCAGGTGGTAGAACTTCTCCGGCGTCATGCTGAGCCGGTACCGGTGATAAATAACGGAGGAAGGCAGGTAATACAGCTTGTAACCCATCAGCGCCAGCAGCCATGATATGACCACATCGTCGTTATACATGAAGCAGTATTCAGGGGCGCCGCCCATCCGACGGAGGAGATCGGCTTTGATCATGTAGGAGCACCCGCTGATGCCGTTGACAGGCTGCGGCTCTCCCCCGGGTTGATCATGGTGGTGCAACTGGCGGCAAAAGCCCAGCCCCGAGACATGCAGGTTAAGCCCGGTGCAATTGATCACCCCGGGCTGCCCCAGGATCAGCACCTTGGGACAGGCCGCACCCGCCAGGGGATGGGCATCCATGAATTTGACCAGCTCCGACAGCCAGTTTTCCGCGACCTCGGTATCCATGTTGAGAGGCACTACATATTCACCCCTGGCGATCGCCAGCCCGGCATTGACGCCGCCGGAATAGCCGGTGTTGACGCTGTTGGCGATAAATATCAGGCCGGGATATTTGGCGCGGATATACTCGAGGCTGCCGTCGGTGGAGGCATTGTCGACAAAGATGACCTCGTAGTCGGGATAATCCTGCCGCAATACCGATGACAGGCAGGTATCGAGATAGGAAAGGCCGTTATAGTTGACAATGATGACGGATATTCTGGGCGGCTGTTTTTCCACTTCCCGCTTCCTGGCACGATTTATCAAACTATCCCGTAGATTATAGCCGCCGACAGCTATAAGGGCAAACAAACATTAAATTCCAAGCTCCAAATACCAAAATCCAATCAAATTCCAAGCGCTAAATCCGAAGTCCAATCAAATTCCAAGCTCCAAATACCAAAATCCAATCAAATTCCAAGCTCCAAACCGAAGTTCCCCGCTATTTTATAGCTGAATGGTAGCTAAAACGGATGCAAAATGTAGCCAGAAAAGTGCTTGACAGGGACAGTGAACCGAGTATAACAAGAGTGCACCAAAATTCAGATGTCTGGACATCGGGGCTTATGCGACTACCTTAGAATGGTGCACAGCGACCTCGTAACGAAGGGGCAAGTCGCTACCGGGATAGGTGGCACCAAGCTGGTTTAGGTACTTAAAATGCAACAGTATTTAGGTCATTCTTCGTAGCTGTCATGTCCAGACATCTGAACTTGTTTGGAATTTGTGTTTTGGTATTTGGTATTTGTTCAGCGATTAGCGCTCAGGATTTAGGATTTAAAACTTCCCTTTTTTATCGCTTGACATCCCAAATAACATATGTTATATTACATATGTTATTTAACTGGGGAAGAAAGATATGCCGCCACAAAGCATATTCACAAGGGAGATGTTCATCCAGGCCGCCTTCAAGGTGGTCAGGTCCCACGGCATAGAAAAGCTGTCGGCCAGGTCGCTGGCGCGGGAACTGAATTGCTCGACCATGCCTATTTATTCTTACTTGAAATCGATGCGGCAACTGAGGGATGACATCAAGGAAAAGGCCACGGAACTTCTGCTGGCATATCAGAACACCAAACGCACCGACAGCCCCTTCCTGGATATGGGTCTCGGCTACGTGATGTTCGCCCGCAATGAAAAGCACCTGTTCCGCTTCCTGTTCATGGATGCCGGCCGCGATCCGCGGCGCGGCAGGAAAAGCAGAAACCCCCGGCAGATGGCCTTCGAAAACCTGCTGCCCGGCATGGGAAAAGACCCCATGCTGTCAGGGCTGGACGGGCCAAAGAGGGAGTCCATCCTGCTGAAAATGTGGATTTTTACACACGGTATAGCGGTCCTGGCCAACAGCAACGCCCTTCCCGACAATAGCGAAAAAGCCATTGAAAACCTTATCCACGACACCGGCAGGGCCGTTATCCTGGACGCTTTCAACGAATATTAAAATAATCTGGAGGTTCACTATGAAAGTGCTGGCAATAAATTCCAGCCCGAGGGGCGGGGGGCAAAGCAAGACCGAGATGATGCTGGCGCCCCTGGTCAAAGGCATGCAGGACGCAGGCGCCGAAGTCGAGACCGTTAACCTGCGGCAAAAGAAGATCAACCATTGCCTGGGTTGCTTTACCTGCTGGACGAAAACGCCGGGCGTATGCGTCCAAAAGGACGACATGGCGCTGGAGCTGTTCCCTAAATGGCTGGCTGCCGATATCGTGGTGTATGCCACACCGCTCTATCACTTCACGGTCAACGCCGATATGAAAGCCTTCATCGAGCGCACGCTGCCTGTCCTGCAGCCCTACCTGGTCAGGGAAGGCGACAGAACCGGGCACCCGCTGCGCAGCAGGCCCCCTGCGACCGTTATGCTGTCCGTGGCCGGTTTTCCCGAGGACACGGTCTTCGATGCCCTTTCATACTGGACCCGGTTCGTCTTCGGCAAAGATGGCGGCCTGCTGGCCGAGATCTACCGGGGCGCGGCCGAAGGCTTGATCCATTCCGGGAAGAGGTCTGCCATCCTGGCGGCCACCGAGCAGGCCGGCAGGGAGATCATACTGCAAAAACATGTCTCCCCGGAGACTATGGCACGCATCAGGCAGCCCCTCACTACACCCGAAACCCTGGCATCCGCCGGCAATATAATGTGGCAGTCCCTGATCGATGACGGGACAACCATGGCCTCAGCATCCAGGCAGGGCGGCGCCCCCAGGCCCGCTTCCGTCGAAATGCTGGCAGAGCTGCTGGCTTTCGCTTTCAATCCGCTCAAACTCGGTGACAAGCAGGGGACGCTGCAGTTCAACTTCAACGGCGAAAAAGCGGGTTCCTGCTACCTTACGATGGACAGCAGCGGCTGCGTCCCGCATATAGGCATAGCCAGCAAGGCCGACTGCACCATAGATGGGCCGTTTGAAGTCTGGGCCGATATCATCCAGGGCAAGCAGGACGGCGGACAGGCGCTGATGGACGGCAAATACAGGGCCAACGGCGATATCACACTGATGATGGTTTTCGGCAACGATTAAGGAGAATTAAAAAATGCCTGCCAATACAGCTTCATTACCTAAAGAACTTAATTTGAGGCAGACCATCGAGGGTATGCCCCTGATCTTCAACCCTGCCGCTGCGGAAGGCCTTCAGGCCGTCATCCAGTTCAACGTCAGCGGTAAGGAGCCGGGCCGGTACTATCTCAAGATCGACGGCGGCAACTGCACATTCCACACGGGAGTTGCCCCGGCTGCGACACTGACCATCGACACGCCATCGGAAGTATGGCTGCAGGTAAGCAACGGGCAACTCTCTGGTCAGGATGCCCTGTTTAAAGGGCTCTATAAGGCCAACGGCGACATCGGCACATTGATAAAAATGGGCGAGATATTCAAATCACCAGAAGATTTCACTATTTACGATAACAGCGCCCCCTTACAGGGCCAGCTTTTCCCCCTCTTCCAGCATAAGTCTCACGCGGAGATATCCAACAGCCCGGCAGGGGTCCGCCCGGCGGGACCCATACCCCTCAGCGGGATGGGCTGGATGACGGTATTCTTTGCCATCTGGACGTTCTACTGGATCTGCTTTGATATCAGCTCCCTCAACCCCTGGATTGGTTCGGCCATACCGCTGGCGCTGATGACAGCCGTAATCATCTACAGGGTAATCTACAACAGCCCCGTCTGGATCGAGGTAGCAAGCTGGTGCTTCTTCCTGCTTGCACTGGCGCTGGCGCCCGTCATGCGTCTCCCGGTATTTCTGGCCTGGGGATCTATAACCGGCTCCCTGTTCATGGCAATTCTATGGCTCGTCTCGCTGGCGCCTCTGATCAAGCTGCCTTTCTGTGCAGAGTATTCCAAATGGGGTTACGTCAGGAAGCTGTGGAGCAACAGCATGTTCATACATCCCAACCTGGCCATCAGCCTGGTCTGGGGCTGGCAGTTCATCATCGCCAGCAGCTTCGGCATCGCGGCCCGACTCTACCCGGACCTCTTCATCCCCTTTACCGCTGTGCGTTACCTGCTGATCATACCGGCTGCCATTTTCACTGCGCGTTACCAGAAGGGAGCGCTCGACAGGAAATTCCCCGACATCGACAAAACGATGGCAGCGCTGAGGTCATGGGGCTACGCAGGGCTGGCGGTGGCCGCAGCCATACTGCTGCTGGTCTGGCTGGTGTTACCTCTTCCTCAGTGACATGTCCCGGATGCTGCAGTAAAGCGGCTTGAGCCTGCCGTACATCTTGCGGTAGACCTCTTTATACAATCCATCATAGATCTCGCGCGCCTGCGGATTGGGATCGAAGGCCCGGCCGAGGTGGGTCATCTCCTTCACAGCGGTCTTGAAGTCCGGATGTATCTTCGCTCCTACGGCGGCCACAATAGCCGCGCCCAGGCCCGATGCTTCATAAATATGCGCCCGGCAGGCGGAAAGCCCAAAGATATCGGCAGTAAGCTGCATCGCGGCATCGCTCTGGCTGCCGCCGCCGGCCACGCGCAGGTCGGTGATCTTGATACCGCTCCTCTTCTCGGTACGTTCCTTGCCGTCTCTAAGCGCATAGGCCAACCCCTCCAGTATGGCGCGGTAGAAATGGGCGCGTGTATGCGCGTCTCCGAAACCGATCACGGCGCCGCGCGCCTCGGGTCCTGGGAAGACCAGTCCCGGCGACCAGTAGGGTTGCAGCACCAGACCATGTGATCCCGGCGGCACGCTCCTGATCAGATCGTCAAAGAAGGCCTCCGCCTCCATTTCCTTAGCGGCCGCCAGTTGTTGCTCACGCAGACCGAACTCGTTCTTGAACCAGCTCACCATCCAGTAGCCGCGGTAGATCTGTATCTCCAGGTTATACAGGCCGGGCACAGCCGAGGGATAGGCAGGCAGGAGGGGAATGACCTCGATATACTTTTCATGCGTGGTGTTGATTGTCGCCGTAGTCCCGTAGCTCAGGCAGGCTACATGCGGTTCCAGCGCGCCGGCTCCGATCACCTCACAGGCCTTGTCGGCAGCGGCGGCGATCAGCAGCGTGCCTGCAGGTATGCCGGTAGCTTCCGCCGCTTCGGCGGTGATCTTTCCCAGCGGCTGCGCCTGGGGAACAAGCTCAGGCAACATGCGCGGCTCGACCGGCACAGCCTGCCATTTCCAACCCCATTTCGCCTCCCAGCGCTGGCGCTTGTAATCAAACGGCACATATCCTACCTGGCACCCCACCGAATCGACAAAGCGGCCGGTGAGCAGGAAGGTCAGGTAACCGGACAAGAAGATATATTTATACGTATTGTTCCATACGTCAGGCTCATTGACGCGCAGCCAGTTGGCTTCTGCTTCAGCCTGCAGATAGCCGACCGTGTCTTTGGCGCCGGCCAGCGTAAAGGCCAGGCCCCACCAGCCCTTGAGGGGAGGCAAGCCCTCCGTCCGGCGCTGGTCCAGCCAGTGCAAAGCCGGCCTGAGCGGACGACCCTTTTCATCGACGTTGACGACGGTGCTCCGCTGCGTGGTCAACGCCACTGCCGCCACACTGTCCTTAACTACCCCTTCCATGCGCCACAGCGCCTTGCAGGCCCTGCACAAGGCGTCCCAGTAGACCTCAGCTTTCTGCTCGGCCAGACCGGGCGCAGTAGAGTAATACGGTTCGTAAATCACGCGGCTTCTGGCCAGGATCTTTCCCTGAGGGTCGAACAGAAGCGCCCTCGCGCTCTGGGTACCCACATCTATCGCAAGCAGGTTATCAGGCATAATTTCCTCCCCCGGCTAATCAGTTCCGGAATCCCCATCGCTTCTCTTTTTGTTCTTCAGTCATATCCAGACCCAGCGTACCGCCCGGGTTCATGATATGGTGCGGGTCAAAGTGGTCCCGTAATACACGTATGATATCCATCTGCTGCCTGCCTATCTGGGCTTCCAGCCAGGGCCCCGTCTGTTTGCCGATGCCATGATGATGGCTCATAGAGGCCCCTGCCTTGAGTATGGCATCCAGCACGCTGTACTGCAGTTGAAGATAATCATTGATCTCCGACATTTTAGCAATGAAGATAAAATACAGGTTGCACCCCTGGGGATAGGCGTGCGACAGGTGCGTCATACAGATAGTCCGCGGACGGCCTTTGATTACTGCCCTCACCTGCTCATGCACACTGGGCAGAGACTCCCAGGTCACAGCGCATTCCAGCGTGTCAATCAATATACCAAAATCCATCATATCTTCTCGCATGAAAGGATCGGTGAAGCGGCTCTTCTCCCAGGACCGGGTGACTCCCGCGATGCCGAGGTCAAATGCCCCATATTTGCGGCAGGTCTGCTTCACCTTGCTGCAGACATTGGCGGCAAAATGTTTCTCCCCGTCGGCCGTGCCCAGCAGGATGCAGCGCTGCATGGGCTGGTAACCCAGCAATCGCAGCGCTGAGTCCACGGGGGTACCATGCACATGGTACATGCGCATGGCCACATCCGTCTCCTCGGGGTCCGACAGGCGGAAGACGGAGGGGAAACCACACTCGGACTGCATCACTTCGCGGCAGGCGCCGAGGGCGTCGCCCCAGGATTTGAACAGGAAGGAGAAACGGCGGCGGTTTTCCGGCATGTAAAGGCACAACCTTAAAGTTACCGCGGTCAGGATACCGAAAGTACCCTCGCTGCCGATCATGATTTGATCAAAGTCAGGCCCGGTGGCGCTGCGGGGGTAATCGCAGGTCTTGAGCTCCCCTATCGGGGTGACATATTCCTGCGAGATGACCATGTCCTCAATCTTGCCGTAGTAGGTAGAGTTCTGCCCTGCTCCTCTCGTTACAACCCATCCACCCACCGCAGAATGTTCGAAGGACTGAGGGAAGTGCCCGACCGTATAGCGTTTCTTAGCGCCTAGGCCCTTCGGGGCATTATTCAAAATTTGCTCAAGCTCGGGACCCATGATGCCCGGCTGGACGGTGACGGTCTGATTGACCTCATTGATCGACAGAACCCTGTTCATATGGGCGCACATATCCAGGCAGACGCCCCCGGCGACAGCCTCCTTACCCCGCGTCACGCTGGTATTTCCTGCCGCCACATACAGAGGGATGCGTTTTTCGTCACAATATTTCACGATGCCGGCAACATCCTCGCTGTTACGAGGGCAGAGCATGATATCCGGCAGGTTCTCCACTACCCTGTGCCGCAGGCGCAACGCATCTATCATACCGCCGCCATACGAGACACGCGTCCTCGTATAGGTATCGGTGAAACTGTTGCCTTCTCCAACCAGCGCGGCCAGCTCTGTTAGCTGCGCTTCGGGCATTTTCGGATCTATATTTATGTCAAACTGCTCCATATCCAGGCTGGGCGTCCTGAAATCGTCGTCACTCATGCTAAACGTTTGCTTGAGCAGCCTGTACATACCGGCATTGGGGTGTTTGAATCCCCTGGGATCACCGTATTTGATCAGGCTGCGGAATGAGCGGACAGGCGCCTCCGTCTCGCACCAGGCCGGGATAAACTCACTTTTACTCGACATTGCTCCTCCTCACACAAACAAGATCAGCCCGGATCCGGGCTGTAATATTTCTTCCAGATATCGCGGTAAAGCTCCACTTCCTGCAGCCAGCGTGCGTCATCCCAACCGAGCTCAGGCTGCGCCAGCAAGCGTATGCGGTCCAGCAGGTCCAACGCCCCGTTCGGCAGCAGCATACCGATCCGCACCCTCCTCAGCAACAGGTCATCCAGGTGCACAACGCCTTCTGCGCGGGCCGCCCAGCGCAGCTCGGCCCACACGTTGGGCAGATGTGCTATATGCCCCATCTCACCCTCACCGGCTGCCGCTATCAGGGCGGCCGTTTCTCCGCCATATCTGCCCATCAGGTAATGCAGAGTGGCGATATCCAGGTCATGCTGGTCTATCACAGGAAGAGGGTTGATGATATGTTTAAGGCTTATTTCAGGCGGCCTGCCCAACCTGGAGAGCACTTTGCCGACCGTCTGCTTCGACATAATGCGGAAAGTAGTATATTTTCCTCCCGTGATCGTGATCAATCCGTCTTCATCCCACAGCGCATGCGCCCTGGATTCTCCCGAAGGGGATGCAGCATCTCCGCGTACGATCGGTCTGAGACCGGAGAAGGTAGAGACCAGGTCGCTCACCTTCAAGCCCAGACCCGGGAAAAGCAACTCCAGTATCTCCATAACATAATCGATCTCTTCCCGGGTGGCAAAAGGCTCACTGTAGCGGCCCTCCAGCGCCGGGTCATGGTCGATATCGGTCGTCCCCACAATCGTCGTCCCTTCCCAGGGAATGACGAACATGGCCCTTTTATCCCTGGGATGCAGCAAGGTCAGAGCCGCTCTGACGGGCAGCTTTTCATGGGGCAGGATCAGGTGGCTTCCGCGCAGCTTCCTCAGGCGAGGCTGCCTGCCCACCTGCGCGCGCAGACCGTCGGACCAGGGACCAGCGGCGTTGACGACAGCCCCACCCCTGATCTCGGCAGTTCTGCCGGAAGGCGAAGCCAGATCCCTTAAAGCTACACCGCAGACCTGTCCGCGATTATCTCTCAGCAGGCTTTCAGCCCTGACATAGTTCAACGCCGTCCCGCCCGCCTGCACAGCCTCCCTGATCACACGCAGCACAATCCGACTATCGTCCATGGCAGCATCGTAATAAAGGTAGCCGCCCTTAAGCCCCTGCTTATCCAGGAAAGGCCATTCCTGGCCGATCTTTTCCACGGAGTAGCGGGAATGGTCCCATTTGGGCGCCAGGAGATCATACAAAGCGATAACGCTGCCAATCATGCCGTTGCCTGCGTGGTAGCGGTCATAATTGGCAAAGAGAAAGCCCAGTTTGGTCACGCCATAGGGGGCCTCCTTCATAAGCCTTTCCCTTTCGCGCACCGATTCCCGTGTCACCTTGAACTGCTTGTTGAGGATGTAGCGGAGGCCGCCGTGTATCAGCTTGGAAGAGCGGCTGGATGTGCCGAAAGAGAAATCTCCCGCTTCCACCAGCAGGGTTTTCAACCCGGCGGCAACCGCATGGCGCAGCACTCCCGCACCCGTGATACCTCCGCCGACCACTATCAGGTCCCAGCGCTGGTCAAGCGCAGACCAGGCTCGTTCGCGCCATCCTTTGTTCCACATCTATATCTCCTTTTCCGGTCACACGACGCCCAGGTTGTAGACGCTTGCATCCAATTAACTTAAGCAGACCTTGATTCCTGCCGGCAGCCAGCCGCCTATTTGCACAACCAGTCCGGCCGTTTCGGTCATTCGTTATAGTCTACTGGATAACCTACTTCCAGTTGCCCGTTTTAAGATCGATAATTACGTTATTATCAGCCGGGGGCAAGTCCTGCCACAGACCATAGACCAGGTCCTTGCGGAACTGCATAACAAACCAGCCCGGCAGGCTCAGTCCCCACTGCTGGATTGGCTCTTTGCCGGCCGCCAGCTTCTCGTCACCGGCATAATGAGCGACAAAGGCATCCGTCACCTGGTCTGCCAGTTTGGCGGCCTCGGCTTCATCTACGCCATATTCCATGATGGTGCGTGTGGCAATACTGCTGATGCCTTCCCTCAGGTATTTGGCGGCATGCTGCGGCAGGTTTTGAGGATAGGATGGGATAGAAGTCACAAATTCAGAACGCACCGTCATCTGCTGATCAGCGCCGATATTTACAATACGGTAAGGCAGGGGGTTGGTCACCAGGGAACCTGTCTCGATATCATAGAGAAACTTTTCATTGGGAAACTTTTTATACGTAATGTCCTGCGCATGATAGTGGCCGGTGAAGACCAGCCGGGCATTATAGGCGGCGAACAGCCTGCCCACATCCTCGTAGTCATCAACAACATATTCACCGTAGTTTTTTTCCTGGCCGTTATAGTGTTCCATTACGCCGTGATGCATCATAACAATGACGGCCTTGCCTGCGCTGGCCGCCTTACCCAGCATCTCCTCGATCCATTGCAGCGTTTCCGGACTGAACTTGCCGTCCGTGACAGGCGTCCCCAACTTCATGTTTTCCTGGTAAATACAGGAATCCAACGCAAACAGCCAAATCCCCGGCTGCATCTCGGCGATATAGCTTAATGAGTTCGGGTCACGATGAATTGCCTCGCTAAAACCAAAATCAGCATATATTTGCTCAAACTCAGCGGGGGTGACGCTGGGCACACGCGATGTATTGTTACCCTCATACCTCAAGGCATGGGGATTATTGATATCATGATTGCCCGGTATTACATATACCCTTTTACCTGCATCTTTGAGCTGTTTCAGATATTTGGCAAACAATTCATGGCTCGTTTTTTCTCCATCCTTGGTCAGGTCGCCTGAAACCAGCACAACACCCGGCTTAAGATTGATCTGTGCCTTGATGGCCGTCTCCACTATCTCCGGGCCTTCACGCAGCAGTTTACGATCGTTAAGCAGATAGCTGTCAAAGGCTTCTCCCGTTGTTCCCAGGGCCGGATCGTAAATATGCGGATCGCTCATTACGATAAAACTGGTCTGGGGATAGTCGGGGACTTTTTGCAGCAGGGTACGCAGGGTAGGATCAGAATCGATCTTGAACGACTGTTTGGGAGCGCACGCAACTGCGCTTAGAACCAATACAAGGCAGAAAAATACGTGGAAAATACCGATAGCCTTTGCGGGGGCTTTAGACATCCTGACACCTCCAGTTGAGCAAAATCAAAACCTTTGGACAGCTAAATATACAACATTCACCGCCCGGCAGACAAGCCGTTGCATGTCAGCGTCGCCGCTTCAGTTTGACATATACGTATATAGAGCTTATATTAAAGAAGGACCTTTTATTAAAATTTGATCAAAATTTGATTAAAAGGCTGTGTTTGTGATTGCATTTACAAGACCGGGGACCGGAGGTAGTTATTGAAATGCTGGATGTCACAGGTTACAGAAAGTTGCTGAAACAGGCAGACAGCGGGCAGTCCCGGGCTATAAAGGGCGTCAACCAATCTGCTTCCGGGGCCGGGCCGCAGGACATCGAGGAGCGTTATCTTTCTCTTTTCAACCACTCACGCGACGCCGTCTATTTCCACGATTTCGAGGGCAATTTCATTGACGCCAACGATGCAGCTCTGCAGATGCTCGGCTATGAGCGGGAGGACATATCCAACCTTAATTTCGCTTCGCTGCTGGCTGAAGCCCAACTGCCTTCTGCCATGGATTTCCTCAAGGAGCTGCGGGAGACCGGCTCGCAGGTGGAGTCTTACGAGTTTGTATTGAAGCGCAAGGACGGCAGTACTGTTGAAGTCGAGACAAGTTCCACGGTCATCTACCGTAATGGAGAACCTGCCTACTGCATGGGTATCGGGCGCGATATCACGCAGCGAAAGCAGACCGAGAAGGCTTTAAGGGAAAGCGAGCGCCTCTACCGACTGCTGGCCGATAACATGAGTGATACCGTCTGGCTGATGGACATGGACCTCAAACTCGTCTATCTCAGCCCCTCGACAGAAAAACTGAGTGGTTTCACCGCTCAGGAAATGCTCGAAAAGCCTTTCGAGCAGTACATCACACCGCAAAGCCTGGAGACTGCGATGGAGGCCTTTAACGAGGAAATGGCCAAGCTGCAGGAAGACCCCGGTTACACTTTCTCCAGGACCCTGGAATTCGAGTTTCACCGCAAGGATGGTACGACGTCCCGGAGTGAAAACACTTTCAGCCTGCTTCGAGATGAAAAAGGCAAACCTGCGGGCATCATCGCCGTGGTCCGCGATATCACTGAGCGTTATAAAACCGAAGTCCGGCTACAGCACAGCTATGAAAGGCTGCAAAAGTCCATGGAGGGCGCTGTACAGACTATCGCCATGATCTCCGAAGTGCGCGACCCCTACACCTCAGGCCATCAGCAGCACGTTGCCAGGCTGGCAGCCGCCATCGCCAGTGAGATGGGGCTGCCGGAAACACAGGTAACGGCCATACAGATGGCCGGCGCCCTGCATGACATAGGCAAGATCAACATACCGACCGAGATATTGAGCAAGCCTGGCAAGCTGAAACAGATCGAATTTGACCTGATCAGGACGCATCCCGGCGTGGGACGCGAGATACTCAAGACCATCGACTTCCCCTGGCCTGTCTGCAAGATGGTGCTGCAGCATCACGAGCGGCTGGACGGATCAGGCTATCCCGACGGGTTGAAATCAGAAGATATCTGTCTCGAGGCAAAGATCCTGGCTGTGGCCGACGTGGTCGACGCCATGAGCTTTCACAGGCCCTACCGGCCGGCGTGCGGCATCAGGGACGCCCTGGAAGAGATCAGCAATAACCGCGGCATGCTCTATGATGCCGAAGTCGTCGATGTCTGTCTGCGGCTGTTCAAGGAAAAGGGCTTCAAGCTGGCCTGAAACCCCCTTTTCCCGTATCCGGTTTACTGCGCTAGCGCAGGGTTGGTCACCCGGCCCACGAAGATCACCGCGCCTGTCTTGATGTCCCGGATGAGGAAGATGAACGGCCTGTCGATGACCACCCTGACGGGCTGTGTGGGCATGGAGGTCGTCATCATGACCACGGCCGTGGCGGCAGCAGCCTCGGTGCCGGCCTCGTCCACCAGCACAAAGGCCTGGTGGATCACGTCGCTGATGCAGAGATCGCGGTTGCCCGTCATGCCTGAAAAATCGGCGCTGCTGCTGAAGGCCACAGGCATGCCCATCCCCATCAGCGTTTGAGCCAGGCTGAATTTGGATTCATACTTGAACAGCGGCAGGCTGAGCTGCACCTGTTTCCTGGCCAGACTGCCGATAATGCTGTCGACCTTCTCCGCGGTCAGGCCCTTTTCAAAAGCGGCGAAATTGCCGTTTTGCGGGGCGATGATCAGCATGGCCAGCTCATTGCCGTCATAGGGCAGCTCGACCGCCTCGAACCCATCCCCGGCAACATAATTGACTCCCTCGGTCTGGTTCATCATAGGCGCCTGGACATCCTTCCCGTCCAGCAGGTGGAAGGGGGCAGGGCTGGTCGCTTCTTTCTGGAACTGGCTGGCCCAGGCGGCGTTGAAATAGATGGCATTAGTCAGCACCAGCCTGGTGGCGGGGTCGATCGCCCCGGCCGGTATCAGGTCCTTGATACGCTGCTCGGTCTGGTCTGCCACCCAGGTGTTGATCGTCCTGCGCGATTCCTCCGCGGCAGCGCGGAAGTCCATCGTCCTCAATCCAGCCCCGTAGTTGAGTGCAATCAGGTCGAGATAGGAGGATAGGAAATTATAGCCCTTCTGTCCCCACAGGGCGTTGACGATATTCAGCCTGAAGCCCTTAGCGTCCTTGCCCTGGGCGCCCTGGCCCCGCGATGCCAGTTCACGGTCGAGGCTGTTAAAGGCTGGATGCAGGCGGTCCTGCGGCAGAGTGTAATGCAGCGTATCCGCCATCTGCCTGGCGGTATCGCCGGCGGCCCCGGCATAGGTCATGGCCAGCGCCAGGGAAATGCTGAAGGGCGAATAGAAGACATTGCCCGTCCCGCCCGTGACCGCCTGATAGAGGTCGAAGGCAAACTCGTTATTGCCGTCCACCAGCGTTTTCATATCAGACTGGCTGACGGAGGCGGCAGTCCTGCCCAGATCCGACTTGATCACGTCACCTGAAGCCGGCTGCGCGCACCCGCACAGGCTTCCCATCAGCACAATGCCCAGCCCGAGGATATTGAACCATTTCATTTTCATGTTAAATCCCCCGTTATCAGTTACACCATAGATAACGTGCAGGAAATATGTTTTGTTTAGGCTTGAAAGAGAAGCTGAAGTGACAACCCTGTTAGTGGCAACTGCCTTCGCCGCCGCAGCATGAGCCGGGGCCGCGCTCATTATCGTCGCAGCCACAGCCGCAATCACCTTTGAATGTCAGCATGGGCCCTTCGTCGGTGTCCTCGACGTCCATACTCACGCCGTGCATCATGCCGGCCAGCTCCTCTTCGATCGCCAGCACCATGATGCCCTCGTGCTCGAAGATATTGTCGCCCTCCATCGCTTTATCGATGATCAGCCCCAGGCTGCCTTCCGGTCCGGCCGTGAGTCTGAGCAGCTCGGACGAGTCCTGGCTGTTCTCGCTTAAAATCCGCTTTAATTCAGCTTTGGCGGCATCGGTAATTTCTATCACAGTCATGTCCTCCTTACGACAATCACGCGATTGTAACAAATATTACATCGAATTATAGCAATAAATGGCAAAATGTCCTCATTGAACGTGCCGTGCCTGCGGCTGTCGCTTGACACTCATGGTCCGAGTTAGTAGAGTGTAGCAGTAAGATGTAAGAATAAGGCAAAAGAGGATTGAGCGCATGAAGCAATATAAATTACCAGCAGTGATGTATCAGCCTAGTGAGGACACTGAATGTAAATATATGGCTGAGGTTCCTGCGTTACCAGGATGTCGCGCTTGGGGGGATACACCTGCAGAGGCTTTAGAATACCTCTAAAGCGTAGCTACCAAATTCATCGAGTCGTATAGAATTCACGGACACGTTTTACCGAAGGCTGTTGAAGAATCTGCTTACGAACTGGTTGGCCCCGCGGTAACAATTTTCTCTATCGTTTAGCGATGTTAGCTACCCTAACGATAAATACAACCCAGACTATGCCATTCTAACCATACAGGCACGCTCGACTCTAAATTTCAATTATTCTCCCGGCTCCTCCTTCAATGCACCTTTCAGGATATAATCTCTTAAGCTCTGCTTTATGCTGAGTGCAGTGGGTAGGGCAAATCAATTGCAAAGCTTTGAATAATTCAAATTCACTGAATCCATGCAATCCGCCAATTATCCCATAAATTTCCCCGAACTGCCGGGCTGTGCCCAGGATGTGACCCATATAAGGGTGAGAGCAACCATCAATCACAACAATCCCCTTATCAGTTATAATTCCCATGCTTTGTTCTATCCTGTCTAATTCTCCCGTGGAAAATACGCTTTCGTGGATTTTACTTGCTTTAGGCATCGAGATAACCTCTCTATTTTTGGGCCCAGAGAAGGATGGNNGGAGGAACATAAAATTTAGCCTTCTGATTAACCTTCAAAAATTCAGGAATCCCCCCGGTATGGTCAAGATGGGAGTGGGAAATAAAGACCTCCTCAATCAGAGAGGGGTCTATTCCTAATTTTCCCATATTACTGAGCAAAATTCTTCCGTCCGTTCCGGTATCGAACAAAATCCTGGGGACATTTTCTACCTCAACTAAACAAGAAAAGCCCCAATCGGATTGAAGGTCTTTCCTGAAGGCAGTGTTATCGTAAACTATGGTGACTTTCATAAATATCTCCTATTTTCTTAATATCTCAGCTTTCTTAATTAACTTGTATTAATTCTCCTTCATTTCAGGTCTTCCCTTATTTCACCATTGGGCAACATGTTATCTGGATGAAATTCCCCCCTCTCCACCATTTGATAACGGATGCAAGTTTTATTGCTGACTAAACAATAATTCTCTATCCAATATCTATCTAATTTCCCTTGCTCTGTATATTTTACTATTGGACAGAAATAATAACCATACCACTTGCAGGGCTTTATCTTTCCTTTTCTCTCTAAGGCTTCCCAGCCCTTAAGTTGAAAATATCTAAAACTCGCTTTTCCCTGAGCATAATCGTGGTGCCATCCTTCAGGAACTGGAAGTTCTTGATACAATTCTCTCCGCCAAGCCTCAAGCAAGAGAGGTTCTCTTCCCATAAATTCAGCAGCACAAAGAACCCTATTCTGAGTTGTTTGGGCTAATTCCTTTAGCCACTTCATCCCCTCTTCATCTCTTAGCAGATGATGATCGAGAATCAAAGTACCAATATTTCTGGCTAAATTGGCTGCATTCTTCCATGCATCTTTTCTCTGTATTTCAGGAAAGGAGGAGAAGGAATGATACAAAGGAGGTCCCGATGCCAAAACTATTGTTGGCTTCCAACAGATTATAGCTTCGACAGTTTTCTGATCAAGGAGTTGAATATCTGAAGCGTGAACAAAAATCTCTTCCCCTTCTTGAATTCTAGTCATCATTAGCTTTCCTTTCTCGTCTCCCCTCTGACCATGAGGAACCGGTAAGGAGAACTCTAATAATCCATCTTTTTCCCCTTCAGCGCTTAGCAAATTTTTCTTTATTGCTTTAGCTAATTCTTCCCCCCTCCTTTGTTGAGCTGATGAAGAATCGTTTGACCCTTTAGCCCAAATCCGGCAATTTGATAAAGAATCTTTCACCTCATCTATTCCTAATTGATAAGGGTTAGGGTTATATAAAGGGCAGTGATCTCCATCAAAATGAGTGAAGATTACATCGGTGGCATCCTTCAACTCCTCAATGATTTTCCACCTAATCCCTGCGCCAACTGCAATCTGGAAAGGATGAGGCAGGAAACCATAGCGAGACCAACCTAAAGCTACCCCAGGATCAATCACTATCTTTCTATTTCCAGTTTTTACTACGCAACAAAGCCCTCGAACTCCTAAAGATTCAGCCCCTAAAATCTCAATCTTCATACCTCGTGTCAACTCAAATAAAAATGT
>DKFA01000042.1:16059-22319 GCA_002452695.1 Dehalococcoidia bacterium UBA6808 | reverse complement strand
AACGTCCCTTCTTCAAGGGCAAGCCCGGCTGTGTGCGATCCAAAGCCTGAATCTGGCTTTTTTCATCTGTCCTCAAGATAATCATCCCGCGGCGGGCAATTTGCTGAGATGTAGTATGAGGGCGTACCCAGCTTTGTAATATACGACGGTCGTTTTCCCATAAATCGATAGCTTTCGCTGGCTTGTTCATTACTGGAGCATACCAGCTTTATTGCTATATGTCCAGCAAATTGCCATGACACCACACTGGAAAGCTGCCTGCTATCGTAGAGCTGCACAGTTGATACTGTTTATATCTGCCGCACGTCTAAGCTCCAGGACGGCCGTAACCGGCGTGGCGCATAAATTGCCGGAGATATGACCAAGGCAGTATAATTGTCAGTCCGTTACAGCGCTCTCCACAGAGGCAATTCACGTCGGGCACATCTGAGCAGGTCACATGCAGGAACTTACGCTGGTCAAAGATTTTGCTGTCATCCTGGTGGTGGCCGGGGCGATTACGTTGCTATTCCGCCTGCTCAAACAGCCGCCAATACTGGGATATCTGATAGCAGGTTTGCTTGTCGGACCTTATACTCCGCCGATCAGCCTGGTGTCGGACCTGCAGACTATCAACCATATCGCCGACCTGGGACTGGTACTGGTCTTTTTCGGCATAGGGTTGGAGTTTAACTGGAGCAAGGTGCGCAGCGCAGGCAGTTCGATCCTGTTTATCGGGCTACTTGAATGCGTTGCCATGATGGCCCTGGGATTTGGTGTAGGGCTGCTGATTGGGCTATCCCCTCTGGGTGCGCTGTTCCTGGGCAACGCCATGCAGATCACCAGTTCTGCCATCGTCTCGAAAATCTTCAGGGATAGCGGCCAGATCGATGCTCCCTTTGCCAGACTTGTATTAGGGACATTGCTGGTTGAGGATTTTATTTCCCTGGCCGTTTTCGCTCTATTGACCGAGTTTGCCTCGACCGGGATTGCTAACCTTACTGCCCTGGGACAGTTTTCCCTGCAGTTGATCGTTTTCATCGTGGCGATAGTTTTACTCGGATCGATTATCATACCGAAAGTCATGCGCTTTACCAGGCAGTTTCAGTCAAAGGAGGCGCTGTTGATCACCAGCCTTGCCCTGTGCTTTGCTTCCGCCATATTCGGCCAGTTTCTGGGATTCTCAATCGCCATCGGCGCATTCATAATGGGTTCGCTGATCGGGGATACACCGTGCGCTGCAGAGGTTGGTGAGGTGGTCAATCCCGTCAGGCAGCTGTTTGCTGCTGTATTCTTCGTAACCATGGGTATGCTGGTGAATATTACGCTGCTGAAGGACTACGTCATCCCGGTACTGATAGTATTTACAGTTTTTGTCGCGGGTAAGGTCTTTATCAACCTGGTAGCCGCATTCCTGGCCGGTTTCGATGGTCGGACCGCTTTAAATGTGGGCATGAGCATGCCGCAGATGGGTGAGTTTTCGCTCGTCATTATGAAAGCCGGTGTGGAAAAAGCGGCGGTAGCTGCCTATCTTTATCCGCTGGTGGCGCTGTGTACCACGGCCACGTGTTTCACCACGCCTTATTTGATCAGGGCATCCGGCGCCGTCGCCGGCCTGATAGAGCGCGGCTCTCCTGGATGGTTGAAATATGCATACCGGCAGGTTGCCGGGCGTATAGAAAGCTTCTATAACAGCATCAACCAGGACAGCGTGGCCGCACATATAGTCAGGCATACAGCCAAAACCATTGGCATCAACCTGCTGATCATCGCGCTGTTGATCGGACTGAGCACATTCGCCCTGCAGTTTGTAGACGAGATCGTCTCGCTGACCGGTGTAGAAAAGGCGCGTATCGGCCTGCTGGCAGGCATAATATCGATTGTCCTGTGTCTGCCGTCCTTTATCATAGTCCTGAAAAACCTGCAGAGCTTGGTTGATGAAGGCCTGGCATATCTGCTGAAAGACAGGCCTGAGGCAAGGCGTTTCGGTATCCGAAAAGTCCAGACCGTCCTCCGGCACGGCTCAATCACGCTATCGATCATCATTATAGCGGCGGCCTTTATCCCCTTTATCGCCAGGCTGTTTTCGCATGCAACATTTGATCTGATCTTGCCGCTGCTGCTGGCTGCCCTGGCCATTTACGTTTTGATCGCATTGAGTTTCGCCTTCCACGGTGTGCTGGAACGCTCGGTCAGCCGCGCTTTCCTGGGAAGAGAGCACAGGTCGGCCACTGGCCGGCTTATAGATGAAAGAGGGGTCCCACGGGTCCGGCAATTCTGGCAAAAGATTAAATCCGTGTGGAAGAGGGATAGATAACGTCAGGCTAACCAGTTTAACGAGCCTGCAGCATTCTATAAGAAATGACGCCACGTGTTTGATATATTAATGTAAAATAGCTTTTAGATAAATTGAGATGCGGCGTATGGGTTTAAATACTGTTCAAAGAATAGTAAGTCATTGCCAAGCTATTTTAAGTATTATTTCGGACATTCTTATTTGAACTGGATGTGATATGATAATAAAATATCACGTATTCAAATTATTTGTTATGCTTTATCGCATCAGGTAAAAGGAGGCAAAAAGACATGGCATATATCGATTTCGGCGGAGTTAAGGAGGAGGTGGTAACGCGCAAGGAGTTTCCTATGGAAAAGGCCCGTGAGGTCCTCAAGAACGAGACCATTGCTATTATCGGTTATGGGGTGCAGGGGCCTGCGCAGGCGCTGAACCTTAAGGATAATGGCTTCAACGTTATTATCGGTCAGTCAAAGAAGTTCATTGAGGACTGGAACAGGGCGAAAGAGGACGGATGGAAACCGGGCAAAGACCTGTTTGAAATCGAGGAAGCCGCCAAACGTGGCACGATCATAGAATTTCTTGTTTCAGACGCTGCCCAGCGGGAGGTTTGGCCATCCATCAAGAAGAATCTGAAAAAAGGTGATGCGCTCTACTTCTCGCACGGATTTTCGATTACTTACAAGGACCAGACCGGGGTCATCCCGCCGAAAAATGTCGATGTCATACTATGTGCTCCCAAGGGGTCTGGAACATCGGTACGCCGTAATTTCCTTTCCGGTGCAGGCATCAATGCCAGCTTTGCTGTTTACCAGGATGCTACAGGCAAGGCCAGGGAACGCTGCATCGCCCTGGGTATCGGCATTGGGGCAGGCTATCTTTTCCCCACGACGTTTAAAAAGGAGGTCTACAGTGACCTGGTAGGCGAGCGTGGTGTGTTAATGGGAGCGCTGGCTGGTATCATGGAGGCCCAGTACAGTGTGCTGCGCAAGCACGGCCATAGCCCCAGCGAGGCCTTTAATGAGACGGTGGAGGAGCTCACTCAGAGCCTGATCAGGCTGGTTGACGAGAACGGTATGGACTGGATGTATTCCAACTGCTCAGCCACTGCACAGAGGGGCGCCCTCGATTGGAAGCCAAAGTTTAAGAAGGCTGTTTTACCCCTATTTAATGAGTTGTACAGGCGGGTGGCCTCCGGTGAAGAGACTAAACGCGTGATCTCCCTTGGCAGCAAACCTGATTACAAGGTCCGGCTTAGTAAAGAGTTGGGCGCTATTCGCGATTCGGAAATGTGGCGCGCAGGCAAGGCCACACGCGATCTGCGGCCCAGGGAATCTGCCAGGAAGATTGACCATACCACCAGGGGAGTCGCCGGTAGAAAAGACTACTAATCTGATATTTGACGTTATGGCAGGCCTTAAGGCCTGCCATAACATTTTTTTGCTGATCGTCACGGCCATTTGTCCCAAACCCCGAAAAATTATTAGCTTAATATCAGGAACTTATAAGGAACTCGTCAAGAATAGAGGGCTCCCCTTTACTATAATAGTTGTAAAATCTCACTGAGAGGAGGTGAGAAATGCACAAGAGATTTTTTACCGGATTATTGGTTGTGGCAGTGTTAATGATGGCAGCAGCATCGGGGTGCACCTCTTATGCCACTCGTGAGCAGATGCAGGATTTGCAAAACCAGGTTAATATGCTCAACAGCCAGCTTGGCTCAACACAGCATCAACTGGCTGCCAGCCAAGCGCAGCTGAATTCGGCGCAGCAGGAGCTGTCTACGGTAAGACAGTCCCTCTCGAAGGCACAGAGCCAGTTGCAGCAGGGGACGTATACTACAACTACATCACCCACTGTCATCTACCGTACATATCCCCGTGTCTATTCTTATCCATCTGTTTATCTATATCCATGGTATACTCCGCGTTATTATCCTTGTCCACCATCACCTCCGTGTCCATTGCCTCCTCCTCCAACTCCCGCTCCTCCTCCGACGCCTTGACCTGACATGGCAGGTATCTGAAATAGATAAAAAATGGAATACTCATAGGTATTCCATTTTTTTGTCTACCGTCATGCACAGGTGGTCAACCTTTGGAAATGCTGAATGTTGAAGGTCTGTCCGGCGTTGTATTGTACAGCCGTAGTCCGATCATTTGAGCCTTATTCTAAAAGCCATGGTGTGCCGCACGCTCACCAGAATGCCGGTCAGAAGGAAGGCTGCCAGCAGTACAGGCGCGATCCATTGTTGATAGGGATAAAGCAAGGAGTCCCGCAGAAAAAGTGCGCAAAAGGTAGAGAACACGGGGAGAATCAGCAATCCGTAGACGAGAAATGCCGTTAATGACTCGAGTGTTATCTCATTGAAATTCATGTGAAACTGATGACCTCCTGGGAAATCAGTGTTTTATATCTACTGGTATATGAGAAAGCCCGGGGGCTGATCAGCCCCCGGGCTCGGGTCGCTGAATTATATCACTGTCATCAGTCGTTGATCTGTAATAGCCTGGCCTTTTTCCAGATGGCGAAGTCATAAGAAGGTGAAGCCCCGGCATCCACGCGCAGCAGGAAGTAATACTTCTGCCCTTCGTACTGGCTCAGGTCGATGTCCCAATCTTCGAAAACACCGGGGGTGTTGGCCGTTTTACTGGCGACCCAGGTGACAGAGTCGTTGAGGTCCTTGAGGCCGAACCTGAAAGTGACGCCGTCGCTGCCCGTGGCATTCCTGGAAAGCCCGACCTTTGCCACGAAGTGCAGTTTAGCCGGTATCTCTATTGCTGCAATGTTTGGTGAATTCCATTCTTCGAGAGAGTAGAAATAGCCGAATGTACCCTGCATCCAGCCATTGGGCACCTGCTGAGGGATTACTTCCAGCTCGGGTGTCACTTCCATATCGGAGTTGGGGATCTGGAAATGAGCGCCCGCTGGTGTATTCTCGGTGCCAGGTTCTGTCAGGATACCGTCTTTGTTCTTCCAAACAGCAAGGTTAGATACACGCAGCAGGTCGCTGTCATACATCATGCCGACCAGTGTAGATCTATTGTTGTTGGTCTCGCTCATCTCTGCCACTTTATTTGCACCATCGGCGCGGACTTCAACCTTGTTGTTGCTCAAAGGCAGCTCGATATAACCTTCAGACAGCACACGTGCCTTGTTGTCGTTGATGGGTTTATCAAATTGCCACTGGTAGTTGGTGAAGGCAATGGGCCTTTCCTCACCCGGTTTGAGAGTATCAACGAAACTGGTACCCCCCATAACCGGCATAAGGTCGTTGACGTAGAGGTGAGAGAAGGTTTGCGGTGAATCGGCAGTTCCGATATTCTTGATCTTATAGTAGACCATTAATCCGTCCAGCCAGACCCTGGTAATGACCAGGTCCGGAGTCCCGGAATTTGTCGGAGCTGTGATGGCGGGGGTATTTGACGGGGAACTGATAACCGGTACGGTCAGCGCGGCGGCAGGAGCTGAAACCGGGCTGCAGCCCGGTATTGCCGCCAGCGATAGGGAAATAACGAATGCCAGAATTGAGTATAATCGAAAATTTTTCATATAATGGTTCCTCCCAAAGTTTATTACATAATCTTAAACGAACTGGTTGGCCTAAAAGTTTGAGTACTTTAGTGCCGCCGCACACTGTTTAACAAAATAGCCTGTGCTGTTAGAATTACAGCCGGCAAATGATCTTGACGGATGGACGATCATGGAAGATATCATTCCTTTTTCCAGTGGCAGTTACGACAAAGCAAGCTTTGAGGACCTGTCGCTGACCACCGAAACCCTGAAAGGCAGGGATTTCCAAGAGTGTCTGTTCCGCAACTGTAGTTTGATCAATTGTGTGCTGGTGTGTAAACCGGCATGTACATTCATTTATGATATGCCCTTGACTCCATCTTTAAGAGAGGCAACAATATATTATTATGCAGCAAGGTTATTATTGTCCTAACTGCCGGGCACAGGTAGCCTATGGCCAGCCTTATTGCAC
>DKFA01000042.1:0-16007 GCA_002452695.1 Dehalococcoidia bacterium UBA6808 | reverse complement strand
CAGCAGCAATGGGGCCAGCAGGGCTACCAGCAGCAACAGGAGCAGGGCGATCAGTCCCGGCGGCTAAAAAGGAAGGCGAAGCCGCAGGTCCCTGGAATGCTGGAGCAGTTGAAAGAGTATAAAGGTATTATTACCAAAATAGGTATCATTGCGGGCATTGTGGTGGCCGTCATTATAATCGGCGTTGCCTTCGGAGGTGAGATAACCAAGTGGTTTATAGCTCCAACAGTCACCTCATTTGATATCAAGCCCGCCTCGATCATCGCGGGAGAACAGGCCACCGTGCAATGGGATATCAGAGGAGCGGCGACGTCGATCTCTATCAGCCCCGGCATTGGCAACGTCCCCTCCAGTGGGACAAGGACTGTCTCACCGGGTTCGACCACGACCTATACATTGATTGCCAGTAACCTGGGAGGCTCTGCCCGCAGCAATGCTACACTCACGGTATCGGGTACCCCACCTTCCATCGACAGCTTCAGCTTTAACCAGAACACCATTACGGCCGGACAGACTGCCACATTATCGTGGGGCGTCACAAATGCCACAAAAGTCTCGATCAGTCCGAATATAGGCGACGTTGCGCTTACAGGTACAATGGATGTTTCTCCTCAGACCACAACTACTTACACATTAACTGCCACTAATGAGTCAGGCAATTCGACCAAAACAGCCATACTGAACGTAAATGTATCGAGCGCACCGATCATAAACTATTTCAATGCCAACCCGGCCAACGTCGCCGCAGGTAAACCTGCAACCCTGAGCTGGGAGGTGCTGGGTGCCACCTCGATCAACATCAGTAATGATATAGGGGGTGTGGCCTCCAAAGGTTCACTGTCCGTCATGCCCACCGCCACCATTACTTATACGCTGACTGCGGATAATGCGTATTCCACCGTGAAAAAGTCGGTCACAATAACGGTTGATACGTCAACGGTATCGCCGACTACTACAGCAGTCACTACCACTGTTCCCCCTGTAATAAACGAGTTCACGATAAGTCCGTCAAACATTGTCCTGAGTGAAAATGCCACTATGAGATGGTCTGTTTCCGGTGCGAGAACGGTTACCATCAACCCGGGTCTGGGCACTGTACCATCCTCGGGCTACTCATTGATCGTGCCGTCCGGTTCCACTACCTATACACTGACTGCTCTCAACAGCTTCGGTTTGAATACAGCCAAAGCTACGATTACCACCAATACAATTGCGGATGGCACGCCGCCGCCTGTGATAAGCGCCTTTACAGCCTCACCAAGCACGATCAGTCCAGGTGGATCATCCACGCTGACATGGAACATCCAGGGCGCGAGGGTGATTGTCATCGACCAGGGCATAGGCATTCCGGGTTCATATTTCTCGCAGTTGGTAAGTCCGACCCAGACAACATCCTATACGCTGACTGCTCTCAATACGGCGGGCTCGGAAAACAGGACAGTCACTGTTACAGTAAATCCCTGAGCAGTAATTAACCTGTTAGGCTGTTGTCAAACTTTTGTAAATCGGCTATCGAGCAGTTTCATCTTTCAAATCCTGTACTGTCAGCAAGCAACACAGATAATGAGGAAAAAAGATGAAAAAAGTAGCCTGATGGTTTTAATGTCGCTGGCGCTGGTTGGCGTGAGAGCTGCCGCAGGGTGTGCCAGCTCGTATGCAATCAATGAGCAGGTTTCACACCTTCAGGCACAGGTTAATTCCCTAGCCCTAAATCCGAATTAATTTGGAAAAGGGGGAAATGGATTCCATTGCCCCCTTTTTCATTCATTCGGGAAATATTTATCTGCATCCATCATGCGGATTTTAACCAGGCTTTTTTCCATCCTGTCGATGAAATTTACAGATGCTTCGTTTCTGCCGACTGTGCTGAGGGCGGCGTGGTTGACATCTTTCTCGGCCTGGTTCAGCCTGCGCAGGAAATCGAGATATTCCTGTCTATGCGGGTAAGCGGCTGTCAGCATCTCACTATAGGTTTTGCCTTCTGTCATGATCAGACTGTGGTAGTGTTCGGCCAGTAGCTCGATCTCGCGCAGTTGTTTTTGCCTTACCTTGTCGGTATATACACCCCTGGTGTCAGAAGCCAGCACACTGCCCGTGGTTTCTTCGGCTTTTTGCATTGCTGTTTTTATTGTGATGCCCTGGTCCGCCATATCACGTGCGACTTCCAACGCCATTTTCTTGGTGAAGAGCAGGTTAAGGATAAAGGCCTCTTTCTTACGCTTGTGTTTAAGCAGGTTGATGATAAGCAACGGCGGCATGACAAAATCCCACACGCCTGCCTGGTAGCTACCCAGCACTTCGAAGCCGACCGCCTCGGCTACGGACTTCTCTTCCCGCTGGATATTGCTGCACTTGGTATCCAATACTGTTGGCAATATAGTCCGCAACATCAGGCAGACTATAACATAGGACTTATTCCACGGTCAACAGTTTTCCTGTGGTAAAACGAGTGATAGAATACCTGTGCACAGGTGAGGATATGACGTTACCGGACATTATACAGGTTGAGGTCACGACAGCCTGCCAGGCAGGTTGTACCTTCTGCCCGCGTACACCGCTGCGGGACGGCTGGATATCAAAGCACATTGAATGGAGCGACTTTGCAGGGGTGCTGCCGTTGGTTAAAAAGGGTACGCTTGTCCATCTGCAGGGTTGGGGCGAACCGTTGCTGCACCCCCACTTGTGGGACATGGCTGCTGCGGTCAGGCAACAGAAAGGTAGTGTGAGCCTGACCACCAATGGGGGACTGCTCGACGAAGCTGTAGCCAGGGAGATCTGCCGTACAGGGTTTAAATTTATTGCCGTGTCGCTGGCCGGGGCTACGGCTTCTCTGCATGATAAACTAAGGCCGGGTCCGGGTCTTGACGTCATCTGCGCCAATATTGAGCAGCTGAGCAGGATGAAAGGCAGGCCCCCAGTACATATTGCGTTCCAGATGATGAAGCCTAATCTAGAACAGCTGCCTGGCGTGGTATCTCTGGCTGCCAGCATCGGGGCTGACAGGGTTATCGCGTCCAACCTCGATTGTATTGCCGGGCCGGAGATGGACCGGCTGCGCGTTTTTGGGCAGGAGCGTAATCAGTTTGCCGAAGATGTTATCGCGGAGGCGATGCATATGGCAAGAGAAAAAAAGATTGCAATTGATATATATCCACTCCGTCTCAGGCAGGATGTCCCGGTCTGCGAGGCCGATCCGCTGCATACCGTGTTTGTAACTAGCGGTGGCGAGATTGCTCCCTGCGTCTATACCAGACTGCCGCTGCAGGGGGATATCCCGCGTTATTTTGAGGGGAGGCAGGAGAGTATTCCGCCTTTCTCGTATGGCAGGGTCGGTGATGGGTTTGAATACGTGATAAAAGGTAAAAAGGCGCGGGAATTTACAGGAGCTTTTGAGCGGCGTAATGAGGCGGTTGTGGCGGGTGGCGCCAGGGGTTTTGCCCTGTTGGCCATGCCCGGCCTGCGTAACATCCAGGCAGCCGATATTGTGCGTAAACAAATCCAACTGCCTGCAGCGCCGGAGCAGTGCCGCTTCTGTTATAAGCTTTTCGGGATATAAAAAGAGGGGGGTGGGCTGGAATGCCCACCCCCTCACGCATTGGCTTTAATCAGGGAGGATGGGAGGAGTAAAGAACGTGCCGGACCAGAGCAGCCATACGATCAGGAGTGTCCAGATGACATTAAAGAACTGCGAAATCCAGTAGACAATGGCTGGTTTGCCGCTGCCTACGGAGAGCAGTTCCTTGAAATTTGTCTCCAGACCGATGCAGACGAAGCACAGGGCAAAGAACCAGGTGCGGTAGTTGGTCATCAACCCTGTGATGCTTTTGGCTGCCTTACCGCCCATCACCGGCTCAATGAAGAATGTTGCGACCAGTGATGCCACGACGAAGCCGACGATGAATTTGGGGAAGCGATACCAGATTTCCATAAATGAGGGTTTCTCGCTTTCTGATTTCTTCTCTAAACTGATCGTGGACCAGATAGCCAGGAAGAAGGCGGCAAAGCCGATCAGGATGTTCTGCGCCATCTTTACCAGTGAGGCTGTATCCAGCGCAGCCTTGCTCTTCATAAGGTCGCCGGCCGCCACTACAGATCCGGTGTTATCGATGGTGCCGCCGATCCAGGCGCCTGCCATATTGGTGGGCATGTTAACTGCCCTGGCGATGGGTGGCATAATAACGATCATGATCACTGCGCCTACCAGCAGCCAGGCGATGACATAGCTGGTCTCCTTGGGATCGCCCTCGACTGCGCCGCCGGCAGCGATTGATGCCGATACGCCGCAGATGGATACGCCGGTGGCCATGGTGCTGGAGAAGCGTTCAGACATGCTGAAACGCCGTCCTAGCCAGTAGGCAAAAAACCAGACGGCTGCTACTACCAGCAATGCCTGCAGCATACCGACCAGGCCTGCATTGACGATAACGGAGAACAGAATGGTTGCGCCCATGCAGACAAGGCCGATCTTGATATAATACTCGGTTAAAACAGCCGGTTTGAGCCAGGCAGGTGTCCCAACTGTGTTACTGATGAGCAGACCGAAAATTAGGGCCCAGATAACATATTCCAGTCCCCAGGCGTTGATAATGGATTGTTTGCCGACCAAGATGGATATCCAGGCCAGAGAGAAAATTACGATAAAGGCTGGGATGAACTTTTTTACGTCCTTCTTCATAAAGATCATTCCGATCATGGTAAGGACGGCCAGTACGACGAAAAGGATCAGGGTATCCCAGATGGTGGCGATTCCTTTGGGGAAGGCTTTGTCGATGGTGGCCCATGTGCTGAATTTAACGACGTCCGGCATGATGCCAATCATGGCTACGATCAGGATAACGAAGCCGATCCAGCATGCCCACCAGTCTTCCTTCGTCCAGAGGGATGACCAGTCAATCTTTTTCAATCAAACACCTCCATATTTATTGCTATGGGCACTAAGGACAACGGTTGACTGCGGCAAAGTCATTCTCTCTTCAGTCTCTCTTAAGCTCACCTCCTTTATGCTGCAAACTTCTCTCCAACTGGCTTCACGGAATATCTCCATCCCTGCGCTAAAGCGCCCGTCCTCTCAGCCTTTTCTGAATTATCCGCTCCGAATATTTTACTATATTTACAGAAAAAGACAACAGTTAATGCTCATATGCCGTAATTGTATAACTGTCCGGTATGGGTATAATATTAGGAAGAGGAAAATAAGGAGAGGTAGTTACGATATGCCTAAATCGGAACAGATGACATCTGCAAAAAATCGGGAACTGGAAATCGCTGAATTGCAGGCCAAATCAGCTGCGCTGGAACAGAAGATGGCTGTGCTGCTGAAATCACTCGACGGGAATTCCAATTACCGCAATGACATTATCTGGTTGGCGGGTGAGATCAACAAACTGCAAAAACAGATTAAAGATCTTGAATTGTAAAGTGGCCAGCGTTTAGGTGAGTCGTCAGGTAAATTTACATAAGTTTAATAAACATTTTACCTGCATTTTACGTTTTCCGCTTAACAGAGTAATGAGGAGAACGGTAATACATGCAGGATGAATTCAAACTCACCCTTAGAGAAAAAGAAGTCCTGGGCCTGATGGCGCGCGGCTTGCTGAACAAGCAGATCGCCGGGGATTGCGGCATCACCGAACAGGCTACCAAGAACTGCGTGAGCAGGATCCTGAGAAAGCTTGATTCCCCTAACCGCACCGGCGCTGTGATCAAGGCCTCCCGCTGCGGACTCATTAAGTTGGACTAAAATTAATAGGTATGTAGAGCAAATCCGCAGCGAATCATTCTGCTCCTGCAAGCGTGGCATGCCAGTATGCATGACCTGTCCTGGCAGCATTATTGGAGCGTGTCAAATACGACACTATTGTCATTTTAATGGACATGGTCGGCCAAATGGCCATACACTGTCCGCATTTGATATAGGTCTTCGTCCTGTCTTCCCTCAGCGCCATCTTCGTATTTGTCTTGGGCATGGACCTGTTGGGGCAGACCTCGCGCCAGGCCTTGCATGTGTCGGGATTGTAATGGTCTCTGCCATCCGATGTACCTCCCGCCTGTTTTGAAAGGCTTAATGCAGCATTATGGTACAAAGCTGTTTAATTCTGGTATATTTTTGACTGAAGACTGGCTTGCAAGGTTAAAAAAGGAGAAACATGGCAAAGATAGTATATAAGATACAAACACCTGACGAGGCGCTGGCCTGGGCGCAGACCAACAACTGGCTGTTGATCTGGGCTACGGAGACCTACGGCACCTGCGCATTCCTGACCCCGGCCGGGCAGATCGTGGAATTCTATTTCGAGCGGGACAAGGTTACAGTCCGCACGTTGCTGTCGTACGTCTGCAAGTAGATTCCCCGGTGTAACGTCTGCAAAGGGCTGTGCCATATCAGCGGGGGCGGGCCCGCAAGGCCGGGCAATTCGCCCGGCCATTTCCTTATTAAAATCAGGCTCAGCGTCCCCGGTTGAGCGATCTCAGGATGGCGGTCAGCAGGTTGAGCTTGGGTGTATCGACCTTCAGAGCATGGGCGCGTTTCATCGGCTCGCCCCAGATAGCCTCTACCTCCATAGCGCGGCCTTCCACGAAATCGATCATGGCGCTGGGACGGTAGTCGCCCATGGTGGCAGTCTGCTTGAACATGCGGTCGATCATGGCGTACCCTTTGATGCGGCCCTTCTCATTGTGGGCCTTGAGGTCGGCATTGCCGGCTGTAATGACCTCCTGCATCAGCGCCATGGCCGACAGGCTGAGATCGTGGTCTGCCAGTATCCTGTCGGTGGTTATACCGCCCCCCGCCACGCAGAGGCCGCTGAATGGGATGTTCCAGCACAGTTTCTCCCAGCGCGCTTGCAGGAGCGATGGCGCAGTGACCACGTCGGTCTTGCTGCCGTCCCACAGGGCCAGGGCTTCCTCCAGCTCGTCAGGCTGGTCCAGGTAATGGCCGATGGTCACCCTGCCGTAGCCCAGATGATGGATGTTGCCCGGTCTGCCGCGGTTGATGCAGACGAAGGCCATGCCGCCGAAGATATTTTCCCGCCCGAACCAGCCGGCGAAGTGATCTTCCAGCCCCAGTCCGTTCATCAGCACCAGTATACGGGTGTGCTTGCCCACGCATGGCTGCAACAGCCTGTGACCATCGTAAAGCGCCGTGGCCTTGAGTGCGCAAATGATCCAATCTACCTTGCCGATTTCCTCGCTGGTGCGGAATATCGAAGGGCGCGGCAACGCGAAATCTCCGTCTGAACTGGTTATATTGAAGCCCGAATGGCTGACCGCATGGTAATCGCGCCTGAGCAGGAAGCGCACATCGTGCCCTGCCTCGGCCAGCCTGCCGCCATAGTAGCTGCCCACTGCTCCCGAACCTATGACTGCAACGGTTTCCTTTTTATGCATGTCTGATCAAAGAATTAATACCGCATTTTATCGGTTAGGGCAACTATTTGGCAACGTAAGAAAGCAGCTCTTTGACCGTGATCTTGCCCTTTTCGAAGTAGAATTCAAGTATTTTACCAGCCGGGGTCAGGAAAACATTGACTATCTCCCCGTCGGAAGACCAGAGGATCAGCCAGTTGTTGGCGCGTGCAAAGCTCATTACGCTCTCAGGGGTGGTCATTTTGGGCATGTTCGTCCTCCAGAAATAATTAATCGGGCAACAGGGTTGCCCGCCGCTTATTATACTGTAAGTCAGCTTTGATCTGCCCGTTTAACAGGCAGGTTGACGTGCAGTGAATGTTTTCAGATTCGGTGGGCTGATGCAGACCGGGTGCTGCTGCGGGAGCTGATGGAATTGAATATATGGCTGTGGCATTCCCAGCAGAGGATCTCGCAGTTGGAAAGCGAAGTGTCGCTGCGGTTATCTCTGGAGTCAGCTTCCCATCCGCTCGAACTGTCCCTTCCCCGGTTGCTCCACACGAGCAACCTGTTGCATCTGCCGGAATGGCCGTGCGTCGTCCTCTTGCATTCGCACCTCGCTGCGGCCCGCAGCCAGGCCCGCATGACCGTCTCTCTCGCAAATGTACCGCTCATTTCTACCTCTTACACGAAGTCTATAGCAGACTATTCGATAAAGTCAATAAATATCGTTTAACGGGTTAAATCAATTGCGCTTTTCCGGTGCGCTATTCTGCCAATACGACCGAAGGGAAGGCGACGGATGATCGTGCAAGCTTATTGATATCCAGGCGGAGGAATGTTACATTAGCGCTCAGCTGAGTCTTATAGCGACAGGTTGATGGACATGGGAGGAGAGGTCGTCATGTCAGGGCCGTACGTCTTTTGCAAATTATCCGGAAAACATATAATAGGTTTAACGGATGTCATAGGTAAATTGCCATGCCGTTAATGTTGAGTTTAGGTCTTGCCATCGGTTGTATCATCATCGGTGTGTTGATGATCGTGATAGGGGGCTGGTTTTTTTTCACAGGCCTGCGGGACCATGAATGGTCCACGGTCATTCTATCTATTATGATCCTGGGCGTGGCCGGCTTTGCCTTTTACAGCGCTTATCACATCTTCACCTGGTGATACTGCATGATCATTCTTATCGTAAATAAGAGGGAAAGGGCGGGAACGATCCCCCCCTTTCCCTTTGGACTTGATATGGCCTTATATGATCACCCGGGTTAGGCCTTGGTTGATTTGCCCGCTGTTTACCGCTGGGGCATCATCCCGGGGCCGCCATGCCAGTTGTTTTCGAATGGAGCCACCATGCCGTGCCGGCATGCCCTCAGGGCGTGGGGCCGTCGAACCGCTGGAATCTGTGCCGGCATCCGTGTCCGCCATTTCGGCTGCCGAATTGCGGCATGTTGCACTGTGTTCCGGCAAATTGTCGTTGATCGGCGGTGTACGTACACGGCAGCCTTTCTTGCCGCTGACAGCGGAGCTTATTTGTTGCCTGGTTTGGCGTTAAATGGCCTTTCTGGTTTAGGTTTAGGCAGGTCGAAGGACGGTTTCTGTTCCAGCCAGGCCTTGTAGGCGTCATATTGGGCCTGGGTTATCCTTCCGTTTTCCAGCAGTCTGTCCAGCAGTTGCATGGACCTGGCAGTGTCAAAGCCGGCAATGGCAGGGACGCCCGTAGGCCTGGCAGCCAGCCACGCCTTGTACTGGTCGGCTTGGGCCTGTGTTAGCTTGCCGTCGGCGACCCATCTGGCAAGACGAGCGTCCATATTCTCTTTGGACACCTCGCTGCCGGCCTGTTTGAATGCGTCGATCAGCTTTTGCTTATCGATGCCGAGAATCTGGGCGGCGCGGTCAATGATCTTGCCCTGGAAGGGGCCGCGGATATCTCTGTTGCCGTCGTCGAACTTGCCCTGGAAGGGGCCGCGAATACCCCTGTTGCCGTCGTCCGCGCTGGCCGTGGCTGCCGCACCGGCGATCAGCGTTACGACCAGCATCAATCCCGTAACTGAGAGTAATACTTTTTTCCACATGGTTTTCCTCCTGTTTATCAGCCTTGTCTGGTTTTTTCCTTATAGCCCAGCATAAGGCCTTTTTGTAAGCGATCTATTTGTAAAACGTAAAATCTGTGTAAAAAGTTAGTCGCTGCACATTACTTTCGTCATGCAGCAAACATGACGGCGATGATTACAGAAAAATCAGCGGGGTAACGAACCGCGGTTTCCCTGCGCGAGGTTATTTCTTGGTTGAGGCAGCGACAAGGCTGGAAATAATGTAATCGCCATCACAAAATTAAAAAGTCCGGTCAATTCGGATTATAGTGATTGTTTGCGTAACTTCTGTCCGAGCCACAGCGCCTTTTCGAAGGCCGCGATTATGCCGTCGCCCATTTTATCCAGCGCTGTTATCAGTATCCCGCCGGCCGCGTCCAGCGAACAGGCTACCGGTCCGGCTGGGCCTGTTGTTGCAGATTGCGGCGGTGCTGCGGCAGCCGTGTGAGGTCTTTCCCCGGCAAATATCGCAGTGGGAACGTCTTTTTCCTGGATAATGATGGAGCTCTCCGGTACCGGCACAGGCAGGCTGCCGTGAATGAGGTCATCCGGGAGCAGATCGGCGGCGGGGGCGCTGGAAATGCGCGAGATGGCCTCTTCACAGAGGGTGGAAAGCTCGTGGCCCAGGAAGGGGTATTTCTTTTCGATATGCGAGATATTGTATTTGAGCTCGAACAGAGCGGCGAGATAATTTCCCAGCCGGTCTGAATCGACGCAGCCGGCCGGCATTTCCGTTAACGGTGGGTGGGGGAAATCTGCCATTAACTAATATTAGGACAGCTTCAAGCGATTTTCAAGGTTATGCCGACCGGGCAATGATCCGACCCGTAAACGTCCTTCAAAATGAAGGCGCGTGAAAGGGAAGGGAGCAGGTTTTCCGAGATGAAAAAGTAGTCCAGCCTCCACCCGATGTCCTTTTCACGCGCCTTGAAACGGTAGCTCCACCATGTATACTGCCTGGCATCCGGATTGAGCCAGCGGTAGGTATCGATGTAGCCGTGTGCGATCAATCTGTCCATCCAGGCCCGTTCCTCGGGCAGGAATCCGGAGGTGTCCCTGTTGGCCTTGGGCCGCGCAAGGTCGATCTCCTCGTGGGCTACGTTGAAATCGCCGCAGATGACAATTTTTCCCCCTTTAGCCTTAAATGAGTCGACGTGCTCAAGGAAGGCGTCGTAGAAGGCCAGCTTGAAGGGCAGCCGGGAGGCCATTGTTTCAGCGTTGGCTGCGCCTTCCTTACGCGCAATCTCCGCCTCGCGTGGCGAATAAGCCTTGGGGAAGTAGACGTTGAACAGCATGAAGCTGGGGAATTCTGTCATCAGCACCCGCCCTTCAACATCGAACCTGTCCACACCGATCCCTCGTACCGTGGAGACCGGCTCGTCCATGCTGAAGGTCGCTACCCCGCTGTAGCCTTTTTTCTCGGCGAAGCTCCAGGCCGTTTGGTAGCCATGAGGGGATTTAAGCGCATCAGGCACCTGGTTTTCCTGCAGCTTGGTCTCCTGGAAACAGGCCACGTCAGGCCGGGTCTTTTGCAGCCACGACAGGAAAGAGAGAGGCGCCTGCCCCGCCGGAGCCAGATTGGACTTCTCCAGCATATTGCGCAGGCTGACCACGTTCCAGGATAAAAGGGTTACTTCTTTTGGCACGGATTAATAAACTCCAAATTCCAAAATCCAAATACCAAACAAGTTACAAATTAGAAAATCATAAACCTTGCTGGTTTTATTCATTATACTTTCTTAATTGTTTGGATTTTGGAATTTGTTATTTGGAATTTGTCATTTCCCAATCAGGGTTTCGGCTGTTCCTCATCCGTCCATTCCTGCATTATCTTTTTGATGCGCAGCGCCAGGTTGGGATTGGTGCGCAGGCGCTCGATAAACACGGGACAGCCTTCCAGTATGGAGTTCTCGGCGGCCGAGGCCAGGCTGCCCAGGAGCTGGTTGATACCCATCTCGTCCGCGCCCGGCGCGCCGAAGATGGCGGCGTTCGGGCCGAGCTGCTTTTTCAGGTCGAGCTCCGTTACGCGTACGGGAAGGACGCAATTTTTGTACCAGGGACAGGTCTTGCACTGGAGCACGGATTGAGCTTCATCGAGAATATCTGCCATCATATTTTCCTTGCCGCCTTGGCGGCCTTTCTATTACCCTTATACTAAACCTTCCCGCCCTCCTCCGCAAAAGAAGCTGCATTTTGGGCAGTAGCGTGAGTCCTTGTCGATATAGTTGCCGCAGTTGGGGCACATCGGCTGGAGCGGCTGGCCGCAGTTGCCGCAGAACCGGTGGTGGGGCTGGCGCGGCCACTGGCAGTAAGGGCATCGGGCGTTGAAAGACCCCATCACGCCAAGCAGCGCCCCGCAGTAGACACAGTTGACGGCCTGCGGGGTATTTTCTCTTTTACAGTTGGGGCAGAGGAAATTCTTCTGCATTGTTGGCCCCGTAATATTTTAAGCGAGTCTGCCAGCGCTGGCAAAAAACACTCTATGGCGTGGTATCGAACCGCATCTCAGGGCTGACCCCTTTGTTGCCGTCCTTATCGTAAGAGACCGCGCGATAGATATAGGAGGTCCTGGGCAGCAGGTTGACCAGCCCCACCTGGTGCGACATCACTCCCATATTGGTCCCTGTACGCGGGTCGTTTTCGATGGGGGTGGTGGTATTGAAGTAGGGCCAGATGCCGTATTCGACCTGCGAGCTGGCGTATTTATTGGTGACCCAGGTAATGATGGCGCTGTGCGGTATAGACCCATCCTTGATCGTGAGCATCGAGATCTGCACAGGCGAGGTGTCCTTGACCGCCTGGGTGGTTTCGGTTGCGGAAGCTGTCTTGATCCAGCCGAGCTGGAAGGCCAGGATGGTGAAGACGGTCATGCCTACCACCAGTACTACCAGGGCGGACAGCAATATGGGGTTGGTGGTCATGACGATCTGCTTGAGTTTGGCCACGGCTTTATCAAAACTCTGCTGCGCCCTGCCGAGCCAATCAGCCGGAGGCGGCGGGTAGCTCCCGTAGGGATCATAGCCTCCCGGGTACTGCTGGTAGGGGTCGTAGCCCGGATAAGGCTGCTGGCCGTAGCCGGGATAGGGTGGCTGCTGACCGGGTTGGCCGTAGCCNNCGGGTACTGCTGGTATTGCTGCTGGCACTGGTCGTAGCCCGGGTAAGGCTGCTGCTCCTGCTGCGGGGCCTGGGGTGACAGGGGCGTGTGGCAATTATGGCAATACTGGCTGCCGGCCTCATTGCTCGCGCGGCAGGCGGGGCAATAAACTATCAGCGTATTTCCGCATTGGGAGCAGACCCACGAGCCTCGCAGGTTCTGCGCTCCGCATTTGGGACAGGGAGTAGTGCTGGCCTGATACATATCAACACCGGAAGGATGGTTAATCGGCGGAAGGGGTGGTCACGTACATAATATCCGACATGCCTGTCAGACCGTCTTTGTTGGTTGAGATACAGCGGTACTGATATTCTGTGTTGGCAGTCAATCCTTTGACGACTACACCATGTGAGGTCATTACCAGCCCTTTGTCCCATACCTCGGACTTGTTGGGGAAAGTAGATCCACCCTTGGGGCCGTATTCTACCACTGAATCAGATGGTTGATCCGTATCCCACATAACGGAAAATCCGTCGACACCGGTCGCAGTCAGCTTGACATTCTTTATCGTGGGTGCGGTGGTATACTTTTGACCGCTGGATGTGGTGCCGTTGTCGCTGCCTGTTTGGAAAGGCAGGCTCTTCAGGTAGCCCTGTGTATGGGCCCAGTAGCCGAACCCGCCAAGGCCTGCCAGCAGCAGGACGAGCAGGAAAATCAGCATGCCTTTGCCTCCGCCGCTCCCACCTGCTCCGGCGGGCCTTGGCGGTGGTGGTGGGAATCCCGGCCTCGGCGGATAGCCTCCGGGACCCTGCTGCGGGGGATAGCCTGGCTGTTGCGGGGGATAACCTGGCTGTTGCGGCGGATAGCCCGGTTGCTGCGGCGGATAGTAGCCTGTTTGCGGAGGATAACCCGGCTGTTGTGGCGGATAACCCGGTTGCTGAGGTGGATAGTAGCCTGTTTGTGGTGGGTAGCCGGGCTGCTGCGGCTGCTGGTAATGGCCCTGCTGGCCGCCGAATTGCATGCCGCACCTGGGGCAGAATGTAGCGCCGGGGTTAACGGGTGTCCCGCAATTCGGACAGACTGAAGGCAGGGGATTGCCGCAGGCGTTGCAGAAGCGCTGACCGGGGGCATTGTTGGCTCCGCACCTGGGACACCTGATCCATTGCTGCATATTATCTCTCCATTACATCCCTGTAACTTTCACTAACACAAATAACGTATTAGACCATAAATTGGTTTAATCGTTTTCTTGATTATAACCACAGGTATTAAATAAATCAATCTATCTGCAAACCTGTGGTTACCTGGCCGCGAAATAGCTTCGCCGCGACACCTCGTCGCCCTTTTCGTTGTAAAGGATGGCGGTATCGGGTTGCCGGTTATCCCAGATGTTGCCCAGGCCGTAATTGAATGAGAAGCCGCCGTAACGGCAGTGTATTTCATCTGTGAATACGAGCACCGTCTGGCCGGGGTAGAGGATGCAGGGGGCGGGCTGGGCCGCCTTCATGCCCACCGGCTTGAGCGGCGTTTCATCCAGTCGCTCGGTCGCTGTGCATTGGGACCAGTCGATCTTTTCCTGCAGGAGGTCGACCTGGCTGCCCGGCCTGGTGAAGACGGCCTCGACTGATTCGGCAGGGTTCTGGATATATTTGTAATGGGCGTTAAAGACCTGGTTGCCTGCCGAAGGTTCCGGTACCTGCCGAGGAATGCAGGGGAACAGGGCAGGGAAGGTGAAGGTGGGGTAGCCCCGCGTCAGGTTGGTCAGGGTCCAGCCGCGTACATCCTGTGGAGTGTCGCTCACATTCTGGATCGCGACATATTCGTCCCTTTCGCGCAGGAACTCGTTGCAGCAGCCCAGCGGCGCCAGTGTGCCGCGGTAATGCACCAGCGTGATCTGCACGGGAGGTCCTTCTATTATTTGCGTGCTGGTTACATTGGCGCGGTTTTCAGTGGAGGGCAGGTCCGCCGCCTGTTGCTGTGCAGGGGGTAGGGACGGCTGCGCGGGCCTGTCTGTGGGAGCGGATGGTTCCGTAGACGGTGCGCAGGCTATTGTGAGCAGCAGCGCTATACAGACTGCGGTAATAAGCTCAATTCTCGGCATGATCTGACTGAATTATAGCTATGTAATTGTCTAAATGTAAATCGGAAAATAGTCCTGTGCCAGGGAAGGTGGATGAGAGTAGAGTACGGGTTGGTTTGATTTTACGGCGGAGTAAAGAATAAAATATAACGTCAGGGGGGCGGCTAGCTCAGCGGTTAGAGCACTTGCTTCACACGCAAGGGGTCACAGGTTCAAATCCTGTGCTGCCCAGGGCCGAAGTGGCGGAATGGCAGACGCGCTACGTTCAGGGCGTAGTACTCGTAACGGGTGTGTGGGTTCAAATCCCACCTTCGGCACCAACTTCAAGCGCCTGTAGCTCAGTGGATAGAGCGCAGCCCTGCGGAGGCTGAGGCCGTGGGTTCAAGCCCCACCAGGCGTGCCAGAAGGGCGATTAGCTCAGCGGTTAGAGCACCTGTCTTACACACAGGGGGTCACAAGTTCAAATCTTGTATCGCCCACCATTTAGCCAAGATGGTGCCAACATAAAGCCATTCCTCGATGGGTGAGGTATATATCCGTGTCACGGGGAGCGTCAAAGGGAGCCGCAAGAACATGAAGCGGCCTTGCTATTTGGGGTTGGCTGGCTCTAGTCTAAAATTTTCGAAGTCTCTGCCTTGATTAACCAATTTAAAAGTCTTTGTGCGAGATAATTGCCCAGACATAACAGTCGCTTGCACTATATATTCACCTTGTGGTAATTCCCAATCGGGTTTAGCCCATTTTGGATAAAAGTAACTATAACTATTAAATGCAAAGGCACTTTCATTGCCTTCATGCTTGACTGCAACTGCAACATCCGAGCCTTCCTCATTTGCATCAAGGCTGAACGATTGGCCGGTGTCAACAAGAGGCGTTTCTACTGATGTTTTGGGTATGTTATTTTCTATGTAGAATCGCAAAGGTTCAGGTTGGGCACTCCAACGTGCAAGTATGGGTCTGAACTGTTCTTCAGTTGTTTGACTATTAATAAAATGAAGTTTAACCTTGCATCCAACTGCTGTATCCCTTCGTATAATCGATCCGAGTAGTCCACGAATTGGGCGATTGTAAATTATCAAATGAAGAAACCGCCATGGTTTAGGTTCTCCAGTTGGTTGCCCTATTTCTATATCGAGCTTTGGCTTGCTTACCCATGCAAGTATCCAAGGCGTAGAAATTGCAAATAATGAGAAAAGAGCCCCGATTGTACCAACTATAAGTGCCGCCCATGCGATCGCATTACGCAGTTCACCCCATGCAGCCACCTGAGCAGGACAATCATCTGAAAAGCGTAACCAAACATCTGTAGCAGGCCAAATGATAACTACTATTAGTACTGCAAACCCAATCAACCATGCGACTCTTTTCATGAGGTGGACCCCATCAGTAGGAC
>DKFA01000041.1:47991-48389 GCA_002452695.1 Dehalococcoidia bacterium UBA6808 | reverse complement strand
GGCGAACCGGACTTTGTGACGCCCTGGCCCATCCGCGAGGCGGGCATCGCTGCCATCGAAAAGGGCTTCACCATGTACACCTCCAACCGGGGCATCCTTGAGCTGCGTGAGTCCATCTCCAAATATCTGGTCAGATTCTACGGTCTGCACTATGACCCGCACACAGAGATACTGGTAACTACCGGCAGCAGCGAGGCGCTGGACCTGGCCTTCAGGGCCGTCATCGATCCGGGCGACGAAGTCATCATGACCGATCCGCACTATGTGGCCTACCCTGTCTGCGTTGCCCTGGCCGGCGGTAAACCCGTGCTCGTGCCAACCTACGAGAAAAATAACTTCGAGTTGATGCCCTCCGATATCAAGAAACGTCTCACCTCCAAAACCAAGGCCATCCTGCT
>DKFA01000041.1:42966-47812 GCA_002452695.1 Dehalococcoidia bacterium UBA6808 | reverse complement strand
CCAACCCCGAGCTGACTGAAGCCATGCTTAAAGTCCACCAGTACACCATGATGTGCGCTCCTATCATGGCGCAGATGGCCGCCATTGAAGCTCTCAAAGAGAACAACAACCAGGACGTCGAAGATATGCTGGCTGAATATGACAGACGCAGGCACGTGATTGTAAAGGGGTTTCGCGATATGGGGCTATCCTGCTTCGAGCCGAAGGGCGCCTTCTACGCCTTCCCCTCGATCAAATCGACCGGTCTGACGTCAGAGGAATTCGCCGACGCCCTGCTCAAGGAAGAAAAGGTGGCCGTTGTGCCCGGTTCGGTCTTCGGCAAATGCGGTGAAGGCTATATCCGCTGCTGCTACGCTACTTCCATGCCCGACATCGAGGAAGCGCTCAAACGCATGGCCAGGTTCGTGCATAAGCACAGCAAATAGACCTTAACTCTGCTTTAGCCAGCCCGTGAAACGCCTGAGCAGAACTGAGCTTCCTGCGATGATATCGTGATCTTCGGGTACGGCATCGGCGCCTTCGAAGGTCACCACTTTGCCTCCAGCCTCGCGCACCAGCAGCAGGCCGCTGGCTATGTCCCAGGGATAAATGTACTTATGGAAATACAGGCCCAGCCGCCCGCAGGAAACATAGGCCATCCCCAGGCAGGAAGACCCCATCAGCCGGATGCAATGCACCTGCTCCCACAATCCCGTTGCCATACTCAGCATCTCCCGGCTGCGCTCAGGCATATAGCCCAGATCGACGCCTGCCGATGCGTCCGACAGGCGGGTAACGTTTGAAACAGCCGATTTTTCCCCGTTGAGGAAAGCCCCTTTTCCCTTTACAGCATAAAACATCTCCGACCGCATGGGATCATATGTCACGCCTGTAACAACCTCGCCCCTGAATGTTAGGGCGATGTTCACGCAGAAAAAGGGTATGCTGAAATGGAAGTTATTGGTGCCGTCCAGCGGGTCGATGATCCAGACGTATTCCTGTTCCGGTCTGCTGGCCCCTGCCTCTTCCGACAGGATGCCGTGAGCAGGGAACTCCTCTTTAATGATCTCGATAATCCTGGTTTCCGACATCAGATCGGCTTCAGTGACTATGTTTCTGCGGCCTTTCACCTGGATGCTGTTCTGCTGCCCGAAGCGCCCTTTGAGTATCCTGCCGGCCTCCAGGGCGGCATGACGCGCTATCTGATAAGGCGTCTTTCCATGTTTTGATAGAGGGAGGATAGACCTTCTGCGTTCAGGCATTCCTGAGCAGACCTATCTTTTGCTTGACTTCTGTGATCGTCTCGGCAGCGATTGCATGTGCGCGCCTGGCGCCGTCCTCAAGTATGGCATAGATGTTATCTGTGTCCCTGGCCAATTCCGCGCGGCGCTCGCGGAAATCCTTCAATGCAGCGTTGATATTATCAGCCAGCAACTTTTTGCATTCCACGCAGCCAATGCCGGCCACCTTACATTCTCGGGCGATCTCAAAAACCTTGTTTTCGCTGAAATACTGGTGCAGGCTGTAGATGTTACATACGTCGGGATGGCCCGGGTCGTTGCGCCTCTGTCTGGCCGGGTCAGTCACGGCCGTCATTATCCTGGCCAGCGTCTCCTCCGGCGTAGCTGCCAGCTCAATATGATTATCATATGATTTACCCATCTTTTGCCCACCGTTCAGGCCGCGCACCATGGGATAGTTGGTCAGCTTGGCCTGCGGCTCGGGAAAGGTCTCCCCGAACTTGTTATTGAACCTGCGCGCGATCTCACGCGTCATCTCGAGGTGTGGCAACTGGTCCTCTCCCACCGGGACGGCATTGGCTTTGTAAAGTATAATATCGGCGGCCATCAAGACAGGATATCCAACCAGGCCGTAGTTGACATTATCGGGCTGCTGTTTGACCTTCTCCTTGAAGGTGGGAACACGCAACAGCCAGCCCAGCGGCGTGATCATGCCCAGATAGGTGAAAAGCTCCGTCACCTCAGGTACATGCGACTGGACAAAGACGATGGACTTTTTGGGGTCGATGCCGGCGGCCAGCCAGTCCAGCGTCATCTCGATGACATTCTGCTGCAGCTCTCCGGTGTCTTCCAGTGTGGTAAGCGCATGGATATCGACCACGCAATAAATGCAGTCGTATTTTTCCTGCAGCTTTACATAGTTCTGGATGGCGCCGATGTAATTGCCTATATGCTGCCTGCCGGTGGGGCGCGCGCCTGAAAAAACTCTCTGTCTCATATTTAGAATAAGAAGTTTAACACAAGTCTGCGCTCAGCTTCAAATATAGTTTACATGCTTTCCGGAGCGGTCATGCCCATCAGGTGCAGCGTGCGGGCCAGCACGATCTGTGCGGCCTTGACCAGTTTGAGCCTGGCTTTGGTCAGCGCCTCGTCATCAGAGATGACCCTGCACTGCTTGTAGAAGGAATGGAACACGGTGGCCAGGTCCTGGGCATAGAAGGGCAGATGGTGCGGCTCGAGGCTGATGGCCACGGTCTCGATCACTTCGGGCAGCTTGGCCATATGACGGAGCAGTGTCAGCTCGGGTTCGGAGGCAAGCAAGCTGACCTTGCCCTTGCTGAAATCGATGCCCTTCTCCTCCGCATTTTTCAGTATGCTGCAGATGCGCGCATGGGCATACTGCACGTAGTAGACTGGGTTGTCGGCGGACTGCTTGATCGCCAGGTCCAGGTCAAAATCCATCTGGCTGTCGGCTGAGCGGGACAGGAACACAAAGCGGCAGGCATCCGCCCCAACCTCATCCAGCACCTCTTTCAGGGTGATGATCTCGCCGCTGCGCTTGGAAACCTTCACAACCTCCTGTCCCCGCTTGAGCGTAACGAGCTGGCAAATTATGATCTGTAGCCTCTCGGGATCCAGGCCGAGGGCCGTCATCACCACTTTCATGCGGGGCACATGCCCTTGGTGATCGGCGCCCCAGATGTCTATCACATTGTCGAATTTTCTGTCAACGAACTTGTTGTAATGATAGGCGATATCCGAAGCGAAATAAGTTGGCGTGCCGTCGGTGCGGATCAATACATTGTCACGATCATCGCCCATGATAGACGATATAAACCAGGTAGCATTCTCCCTCTCCAAGATGAACCCTCGATCGCGCAGCATCTTCATGGTCTGGTCGAACTGGCCGGTCTTAAACAGCGTCTTCTCACTGAACCATTCATTGAATTCGACGCCCAGCCGATTGAGGTCCTCCCTGATCTGTTCCATCACCCTCTCTATGCCGAACTGGCCGATCTCGGCCACAGCTTCAGTCTCGGGCATCTTAAGGAACTTGTCCCCGTATTTTTCCACTACCTCTTTGGCCAGGTCGATCATATAGTTGCCGTGATAACCGTTTTCCGGTATCGCCGCTTCTTTCCCCAGGCATTGCAGGTAACGTGCCAGCAATGATCTATAGAAGGCTTCGAGCTGGCTGCCTGCGTCATTCACATAATACTCGGTGGATACCCTGTAGCCCGCCGCCCTCAGCACATGGGCTAACGTGCTGCCCAGCACGGCGCCTCGGCCATGGCCTACATGCAGCGGTCCCGTCGGATTGCCGCTGACAAACTCGATTTGTACTGATTTATTGTCAATGTTGATATTGCCGTACGTTTCACCTGCGTCGCAAATGAAGTCGACCAGCCCGGTCAACCAGTTGCGGCTCAGCGTGAAATTAATAAAGCCCGGGGGCGCCACCTGTATCTTCTCGATATCAGGCATAGGCGGCAGGTTCTTTACCAGTATATTGGCAATATCCGTGGGCTTCCTGCCGGTCAGCCTGGCCAGCTTTAAGGGAAGGCTGCTGGCATAATCGCCATGCTCTGGTTTGGCCGGCCTTTCTATAGTGATTTCAGGCAGGCTGCCAGCGTCAACCTGTCCTTCTACCCGCGAGCGGTTGAATGCCTCGGTCAATGCTTCGGCCAGCCTTTTCCTAAATGACATGTTGTCCCCCATATATTTAGCAGATTCCCGACCCCGATAAGTAATCGGAACCGTCAGGAAATACTATTTTAATTGTTTTCTATGCTCTTATGCCAGATTCTATTATATTCCCTTGCCAGGAGCGCGTTTTCCGGGCGGGACAGGCCAGGATCGACCTGGAATATAATGGAAGCCTCACGTCTGGCAGTTTCCAGCAACTTCGTATCGGTCAGCCTGGCCATCTTGAGGTCAGGCATCCCGCTCTGGCGTGTACCAAAAAATTCTCCCGGCCCGCGCAATTGCAGGTCTTTCTCTGCCAGCAGAAAACCGTCGCTGATCTCTTCGATGGCCTTCAGCCGTTCCTGCCCATATTCCGATGGGTTCTCCGCCAGCAGCATGCAGTAGCTCTGCTGCTCCCCACGTCCAACCCGGCCGCGGAACTGGTGCAACTGTGCCAGCCCGAAGCGGTCGGCTGCTTCAACCAGCATCACCGTCGCATTGGGCACATCGATGCCTACCTCCACCACGGAGGTGGAAACCAGTATATCTAACTTTCCCGTTTTAAAACCCTGCATGACCGCCTCTTTTTCCGCGCCCTTCAGCTTGCCGTGCAGCAGCCCCAGCCTCATCTCCGGGAAGATTTCGCTCGATAGCCTTTCATATTCGTCCACAGCTGCTTTTACCTCCAGGTTCTCCGATTCCTCGATTAAAGGACAGATGATAAAGGCCTGGCGGCCTTCCTGTACCTGCTTGCGGATAAAGTTGTAGGCGCGTTCTCTCTCATTCAGGCGCAGCCATCTGGTCTTGATCACCTGCCGGCCCGGCGGCATCTCGCTGATGGTAGAGATATCCAGGTCACCATAGAGCGTCAGCGCCAGCGTGCGCGGAATGGGCGTGGCTGTCATCACCAGCAGGTGCGGGTTGAAACCCTTCTGCCGTAA
>DKFA01000041.1:42242-42961 GCA_002452695.1 Dehalococcoidia bacterium UBA6808 | reverse complement strand
CCCAGGTCCTTGAAATGCACGCCCTTCTGTATCAGCGCATGGGTGCCTACGGCGATGTTTATCGCCCCGGTCTTCAACATCTCCAGTGTGGCTGCTTTATCCCTGCTGCCCAAGCTGCCGGTCAGCAGGGCTACCCTGATCTCCGGCAGAAATGAGTTGCTGAATATGAAGTTGTGTATGTTACCCTCGCTGCTGCTGCCGCTGCAAACGGCCGACAGCAGCTTGAAGAGCGTGGCAAAATGCTGCTCGGCCAGTATCTCGGTAGGCGCCATCAGCACGCCCTGCGCCATATTCTGTACCGCTGCCAGCAGGGCCACGGTAGCTACTACGGTCTTGCCGCTGCCGACATCGCCCTGTAGCAGCCGCGACATGGGAATCCCCCTGCCGAGGTCGCTGTTGATCTCAGCGATGACTCTCTGTTGCGCGCCGGTCAGCTTGAACGGTAAAGCTGCAATGAAAGTATCGATCCCCTCCTGGTCTATCTTGAAGGCGCGTCCCGGCTGGTCTTCCTGCCACTCTCGCTTCTTATTGAAAACTCCCAGTTGCAGCAGGAAAAGTTCATCGAAAGCCAGCCGCTGCCTGGCCACGTTCTGCTGCGCGTAATCATCCGGATAATGCGCCTTACGCAAGGCATAAGCCAATCCGGCCAGCCCACAACGCTGCCGGATTGCTTCCGGCAGAAAATCCGGAATGCTGTCCACGAACCTGTCCAGCGCGCT
>DKFA01000041.1:0-42149 GCA_002452695.1 Dehalococcoidia bacterium UBA6808 | reverse complement strand
CCACTCAGGGCTACGCGCATATTGGTCTTCAGTTGCTGCGCCACCCAGGGCTGGTTGAACCAGACTGCCCTCACATTACCCGTCTCATCACCCAGCACCGCTTCGCTGCTCTTCATGCGTCCCAGTTTCCTGGTACGCGACTCCCACACGTTTACAAACACTGTCTGCTCTTTGCCCGTAACCAGCGAGGCAACCTGGCGCTTCTGGCTGAAATCCATGAAACGGCGCGGGAAGAAATAGATGATGTCTCTGATGGTGTTGACGCCCAGTTTCGACAGCCGCTTCGCTGTATTCTCACCCACACCCTTGAGTGCGGTTATGGGGCTGTCAAGCAACTCATCCAACTGCGCAGTACCCTGGTTCTCCACGGCAGCTGTTTTGCAAAGGGATGGCGACGCTTTCCTGGAATGATCGCGCTTACCGCCTTCCTGCGCCATGTGCAAAACTTCCTCTATCCAGCGCTTGCGCTCGGCAGGCGTCTTGCGGGCATAGCCGGTTGAGGAAAGCAGCAATTTGCGAAGATCGGCAGAAATCCCGGCCTCGACTGTCCACCGCTCGATCAACCTGTCGAGCCCGCCGATCACCGCCCTGTCGGTGAATCCGTTCCTGGCCTCTAGATTAAGGACTGCGATAAAAGATGCGGTCTTTCTGTCATTGACAGCGGTCATCGCTCACACTTTAACAGCATTGAATACATATTGAAAAGTCGTCAATGTATCTTTATGCATCCGCTGCGACAGCTTTGGTCTGATCGTATTGAGTAAAGGCAGAGTAACGATATGTTTTTTTGAGCAGATCATGATGCGGCACAATTTTCCTGCTCCACTGCTACCAGGATTGCTCCCGGTCCTCCGTGCACACCCAGCACAGGTCCCAGGCTGGAAATAACGGGAATTACATTGGGCGCCAGCGCTTTCAGCCTGTCGGTAATTGCCCTGATCTCCTCTTCCAGGGCGCTGTGGGCAATGCCGATCTCCCTGATATTCACGGCCGACCTGACCATATCATACAGGCGCTCGATCCCCTTGCTCCTTGTGCGTACGACGCCAACGGGAGCTACCACGCCTTCTTTCATGGTGAGGATGGGCTTAACAGGCAGTACGGAACTGAGCAGCATCCCGGCTTTACCCAGACGTCCACCCCTGGCCACATACTTCAACGTGTCGAGCATACCGAAAACACGTATGGAAGGAGTCAGGCGGCTGATATGCTCAAGTATCTCCTGGATGCCCTGCCCGGCCCTGGCTGCCCTGGCGGCGGCGATGGCCACCAATCCCAGCGCTATCGTTACCAGCCTGGAATCAACAACTTCGATGCGGCGGTTCCCCTCACCAGCCAGCTCCCTTCCCCGTTTCGCTGCATCCAACGTATTGCTGACCTTGCCTGAAACGTGCACTGAAATTATATCATCGCAGTCACGGCCCAGCCTGCGGTACGTTTCAGCAAAATCGTGCGGGGAAGCTGCCGCGGTTGTAGGCGCCGCTGAATCCTGCTCCAGCATGCGGAAACATTCCTGCGGCGATATATCAATGCCGTCCCTGTATGTCTTCCCTGCAACCTGCACATACAGCGGAACAACCGTTATGTCAAGTTCCTCGGTAATCTCCCGGGGCAAATCGCTGCTGCTGTCCGTCACGATCTTAACAGTCATTGTTTGCCTTCGATAAAGTCCACGCAAAGCACATGGGGTCCACAGTGGGCACCGATCACCGGGCTGTAGAAGCTGCGCAGGGTCTTTTCTTTGGGATAGTATTCGGCCAGCTTTCCGGCCAGAAGCTCGAAATCGTCGGGCGTGCTGGCATGTTCGATCATCAGCGCTTCGATCTTATTGGCCCCCTTCACCAGGTTGACCAGTGTCTCTATGGCCTGCGTCCTGTTGCGCGTGCGCTGCACCGGTGTGACGATGCCGTCACGCAACGTGAGCACAGGTGTCAGCTTGAGCAGTCCGCCCAGTAACGCCTGCGCCCTGCCGATCCTTCCGCCTTTCAGCAGGTACTCCAGCGTATCGAAGACCACATAGGAATGCGCCCTCGAACACAAGTCTTTGGCCAGTTCTATCAACTCATTGATCTTGGCGCCTTTTTTGGCTTCTTCCGCCACCCTGATGACTGAAAGCCCCAGCGCACCGCACGTCTGCAGTGAGTCGACGATCTCGATATTGGCGATGTTTCCCACCAACGCCTTAGCCTGGATCGCGCTCTCATAGGTGGCGCTGATCTTGCTGGAAAAAAGTATTACCAGGATCTCATCTGTCTCCTTTGACAGCCTGGTGAACAGCTCGGCAAAATATCCCGGCGATTGAGCAGCCGTGGTGGGAAAAACCTTGGACTCAACCAGTTTCTTATAAAATTGCTCCGGTGTAATATCGATCCTGTCGCGGTAACTCTCGCTGCCGAAAAGGATGTTGATCGGGACCATCTCAATGCCCAGTTTCTCATAAAGCTCTTCCGGAATGTCTGCGGTACTATCGCACACTACCTTAACCATCTCTATTTCTCCCTGAATTTATTCTAACGACACTATGTAAAAATAATGTGGCTGTCCGCCTTTGACCACCTCGATCTGTTTACCGGGATATTTTTCCCTGAGCATCTGTGCCGCTTTCTCAGCATCTCTCTCTTTGGTGTCGGCCCCATAATAAAGGGTTACCAGTTCAGCGGAATCAATCCCGCCCTTGGTCAGGCTGTCCATTAGGACTGATCGTACATCATCGCCGCAGGCCACCAGCTCGGAGTCATCGATTATACCGATGATCTGGCCCTGCTTGATCTTCATGCCGTTGATCTGCGTCGACCTGGCCGCAGTGGTGATCTCGACGGATTTCACCGACTTGATGGCTTTGGTCATGGCCTGCACGTTCTCTTCCATCGTGCTCTCGTAGTTGAACGTCAACAGGGCTGTAATACCCTGGGGCAATGTCCGGCTGGGTATTATCTCCACCTGCTTTTTGGTCAGCTCCTTGATCTGTGCCGCGGTCAGGATGATGTTCTTGTTATTGGGCAGGATAATCACCCTGTTCACTTCCAATGGTTCAACCGCCGCCAGTATCTCCTTGACGCTGGGATTCATTGTCTGGCCGCCTTTGACGACGACCGCACCCAGGCTCTCAAATACCTTGATCATGCCTTCACCGAAGCCGACTGCGACTACAACGATATCAGCCGGCATGGATTTCTGTTTCTGCATCTCTTTGAATCCCACGTGCTGATCATCCATGTTCTGGATCTGGATCTGGTGCAGTGTGCCCAGCGTAGTTGCATAGGCCAGTATACTGCCAGGGTCATAGGTGTGAATGTGCACGCGGACATTGGTCTCGTCACCGGCCACGACCAGCGATTGCCCGCGTCCGTCCAATTTGCGTCTGATCTTCTCAGGGTCCAGATTGTCGCCTTCCAGCAGGAAGTTGGTGCAATAACCGTAGGCTTCCTCTTCCTCCGTGGGTGCGATATTAACGTTTCTGGATGCTGTGATATTGGCGCTCACCATCTGAGGTTTTTTGAACTGCAGTTCTTCGATCTCACCTTTGAGGTAGCGCAGGGCGCCGTCCAGCAATATGTACAAACCCTGCCCGCCAGCATCCACCACCCCTGCTTCCATCAGGACAGGCAACAGGTTGGGCGTCCTGGCAACTGATTCTTTCGCTTCATTGACCGCAGCTTCCATAACGGCAATCAGGTCTTCCGGGTTTTTCTCGGCCTGCTTCTGCGCTATTGTCGAGACGTCTTTGATAACCGTTATTATCGTGCCTTCCACCGGATTGGAAAGCCCCTCGCGAGCCGTCTTGGCCGCCTGTGCCAGGGCTTTTGCCCAGTCGGCGCCGTTGAAGCTGTCCTTGCCGTCAAATCCCTTGGAAAGGCCTCTGAATATCTGGGAAAGGATCACTCCTGAGTTTCCTCGAGCGCCCAGCAGCGCTCCGTGGGACATGGCTTTCGACATGACCGAGGTGGTGTTATCCGTCGCACGGTCGGCTTCTTCAATCACAGAACGCAGTGTGAGCAACATGTTGGTGCCGGTATCGCCGTCAGGCACCGGAAATACATTGATAGCATTCACCTCGGCAACGCTTTTTTCGAGCCAGTTGCTTCCTGCGGCAAACATGTCTCTCAAGTCATTGCCGTTCCAGGAACTTGCTTGCTTCATTTGTCTCCTTTTAACAATAGATCGGTTGTGGTATTATATATCATTGTTGTCCATTATTGACAAAGTATCTATCTAAGAGGTTATAAATTGGCTATCAAATGCGATATGTGCGGCAAAACCCTGCGCTTCGGCAACAGGGTAAGCCACTCCAAACAGCATACCAGAAGAACCTGGCTCCCTAATGTGCAGCCTACCACCATCAGAATTGATGGGATGACCGTTCGCGTTAACCTGTGCTCCAGGTGCATCCGCACGAGAAATAAGGTCTCCGGTTAACATATAGATTCCTGCAGCTTTTTCATGGCTGCGCTTACGCTTGTTTCCGCATTGAAAATTGCCGATCCGGCAACCAGGACGTTGGCGCCTGCTTTTACAACGATGGGAGCCGTCTGTGCCGTTATCCCCCCGTCCACCTCTAACTCAATTTTGATTTTTCTATTATAAAGTATTTGCCTCAATCTATCTATTTTATCCACTGCGCCGAAGATGAACTCCTGCCCGGCGAAACCCGGGTTTACTGTCATCACCAGCACCAGGTCCACCGAAGGCAGTATCTCCTCAATCGCTGACAGCGGGGTTGCCGGGTTCAATGAAACGCCGGCCCTTTTGCCCAGTTTTTTGATCGACGTTATTATACTGTCAAGGTGCGTGCTGGCCTCTACATGCACCGTGATGATATCAGCCCCGGCCCTGGCGAACTTCTCAATATACTGCTCCGGCTTCTCGATCATCAGGTGCACGTCCAGCGGTATGCGCGTCACCTTGCGCAACGATTCCACCACCGGGATGCCTATCGAGATGTTGGGCACAAAATGCCCGTCCATCACATCTACATGTATGTAATCCGCGCCAGCCTTGACGGCTTCTCTCACCTGCTCGCCCAAGCAGCTGAAATCCGCCGCCAGGATGGAAGGCGCGATCTTGATCTTATTCCGTTTCATAACTTTTGATGATTTTCTTTGCCCTTTCAAGACTTTTCTTCACCAGTGCCGGCGCTGTCCCCCCATGTGATGCTCTGGCCGCAATGGACTTCTCCAAATCTATATCATAAACTCCGCGATCAAACAATCCGGAAAATTTCTTAAATTCCCTCAGCTCCAGTTCATTAATTCCTTTGCCGCTCTTAATGGCATAGGCGACCAGCCGGCTGACCACGTCGTGGGCTTTCCTGAACGAAAGCCCCTTACCCACCAAATAATCGGCAATGTCGGTCGCCAGTATATTGCTGCTCATAACCGATTTCATCCTCTGCTGGTCGACTTTGATCGATCCCACCAGGCCCGCCATCGCCTCCAGACTGTTAAGCAAAGTGTCGACACAGTCGAACAGCCCCTCCTTATCCTCCTGCATGTCGCTGTTGTAGGCTAGCGGCAGGCCCTTCATCACCGTCAGCATGCCCATCAGGTGACCGTAGACCCTGCCTGTCTTGCCACGCGCCAGCTCGGCCACATCGGGGTTCTTCTTCTGCGGCATAATACTGCTGCTGGTAGTATAGGCATCGCCGATTTCAATGAAACCGAACTCTTTGCTGGACCAGATCACCATTTCCTCGGCCAGTCGCGAAAGGTGCATCATGGCGATGGCTGCCGCAGACTCGAACTCTATCACAAAATCACGATCCGACACGGCGTCGATACTGTTTTCGCTGACAGAGGAAAAACCCAGCTTCTGTGCCACGAACTGCCTGTCTACAGGGTAGGGCAGTCCGGCCAGCGCGCCGCTGCCCAGCGGAAGGACGTTGATCCTCTGCAGGCAGTCCTGTAAACGTTGCTCATCGCGGCAGAACATCTCGAAATAGGCCAGCATGTGGTGTGCGAACATGACCGGCTGTGCCTGCTGCATGTGTGTATACCCGGGCATGATGGCGTTGATATTATCACCGGCAATCTCAAAAAGCTGTTTATTGATAATGCGCAGCCTGTCGATCGCGTCGTGAACGGCGTCCCTGGCATAGAGGCGTGTATCCAGCGTCACCTGGTCGTTGCGGGAACGGGCGGTGTGGAGTTTGCCTGCGGCCTCGCCGATCAGTTCGTGCAGGCGCCCTTCGATATTCATGTGGATGTCCTGTAACTCCAGCTTGAATGTAAAATTTCCGCTCTCGATCTCCTTGAGGATGGCCTTCAGTCCGCTACTGATCTTACGGTAATCGGTTTGTGAAATGATCTTCTGTCTGGACAGCATCTCCGCATGTGCCAGGCTACCCTGGATATCATACGGATACAACCGCCAGTCAAAAGGAATCGAGGATACATAGCGCTGCACCTCAGCGCTCATCTCCTGTTCAAACCTGCCCCGTAGCTTTGACTCTTTTTTTACAGCCATCCTCTTATTTCAGGCCTATGATTTTTTCTTTTTCCGGCTTGCTGTCCTAACCTTCGCCTGTGCAGCCGCATCATCCATCTGTGCCTGAGCCTGTACCTTTAACGGCAGTCCCCACAGACGAATGAAGCTGGCGGAATCGCTCTGATCAAACAGGTCGCCCTTGTCATAGGTCGCCAGCTTGATATTGTACAGAGAGTACGGCGACTTGCGGCCGACCAGCACACACGTGCCCTTATGCATCCTGACTCTGACCACGCCTGTTACATACCTCTGAGAGCTATCAATATAGGCATCGAGGTTCTGCCGGTGCGAGGAGAACCACAGGCCGTTGTAGATCAGGTCGGCGTATTCCTGCGCCACCTTTTCCTTGAATCTCAGCTGGTGCCTCGTCATGGTCATCGCTTCCAGCCCGAGGTGGGCCTTGATGATCACGGTGGCAGCGGGGGCTTCGTAGTTTTCCCTTGACTTGATGCCCACCACCCTGCTCTCGATATGGTCGATACGGCCGATGCCGTTGCGCCCAGCCATTACATTTAGTTTCTCGATTAATGCCAGGCCGCTCATTTTCTCGCCGTTGAGGCTGACAGGAATGCCCTGCTCAAAGGCGATCTCTACATACTCTGGTTTATCAGGCGCCTTATCTGGTGACCTGGTCCACTCAAAGATATCTTCGGGCGGTTCATTCCAGGGGTCTTCCAGCACACCACACTCGATGGACCTGCCCCAGGGATTTTCATCAATTGAATACGGTTTTCCCAGACTGACGGGGATGGGGATGCCGTGCTTGTTGGCATACTTGATGGTCTCGTCCCTGGTCATTCCCCACTCGCGGGCTGGGGCAATGATCTTCAACTCCGGGGCCAGCGCCAGCACGCTGACATCGAAGCGCACCTGGTCGTTTCCCTTGCCTGTACAGCCATGGGCTACTGCTCTGGCGACTTCCCTGTGCGCCAGATCCACCAGCAGCTTGGCCATCAACGGCCGGGCCAATGCCGTGGCCAGAGGATACTGCCCCTCATACAGGGCATCCGCTTTTATCGCCTTAAATACATATTCGTTGATGAAAGCCTCGCGCGCATCGATAGCCAGCGATTTGATTGCGCCCAGCTTGATCGCTTTCTTTACAATCCCTTCAACATCCTGCACCCCACCAACGTTCACACAACATGTGATAACATCCATATCGTACTTATCTGACAGCCACTTGATCGCTACGGAAGTATCCACGCCGCCGCTGTAAGCCAGCACTACTTTATCTCGTTTTGCCATGTTATTGCCTCTCTTTCAACACGTTATCAAGTATATCCAGCGCTTTGCGGATATCTTTTTCAGTAATAATCAGCGGCGGCATCAGGCGTATCGCATTGGGCTTGACGTTATTGATCAAGAGACCGCAGGCCATGCATTTCTGCATGACATCTTTAGCGATATCCTCCTTGAACCCCATGGCCAGCAGCAAACCCTTGCCGCGCACATCTTTCACAAAATCATATTTATCCTTGAGTTTGTTCAAACCCGCCTGCAGCAGTTGCCCCATCGCGAGCGCATGTGCCGGGATATTCTTGTCGATTATATATTTCAATACGGCATAGGCCCCTGCGCTTACCAGGGGATTGCCAACAAAGGTGCCCCCGTGTTCACCGCGCTTGAAGACGCAGGCCTTTTCCCGGGCCAGGAAAGCGCCGATGGGGATGCCGCTGCCCATACCCTTGGCCAGCGCCATGATATCAGGCTCAATCCCATATTGCTGGTAGGCGAACAGCGTGCCTGTGCGGCCGATGCCGGTTTGCACCTCATCCAGTATCAGTAATATACCTTTCTCATCGCACCAGGCGCGCACCTTCTTCAAATAATCATCATCCGGGACATTGACGCCGCCTTCTCCCTGCACAGGCTCCAGCATGACGGCGCAGGTCAATTTGCCTGTGGCCGCCTTGATTGCCTCGATATCGTTATAGGCTACATTGACGAAGCCCGTCGGCAGCGGCGTATAGGGTTCCTGAAAATTGTTCTGTCCGGTGGCCGCCGTAGTAGCCAGCGTCCTGCCGTGAAAGGAATTGGTTGTCGTTATTACTTCATAGGCGCCATCCAGCTTGAGCTTGCCGTAACGGCGGGCCAGCTTGATCGAACCCTCCACCGCTTCCGCCCCGCTGTTGGCCAGGAAGACGCGGTCCAGGCAGCTCGATTTCACCAGCAGCTCGGCAAGCTGCAACTGCGGTATGGTGTAATACAGGTTTGATACCTGCGTCAATGTTCTGGCCTGCTTGACCAGGGCGTTGACCAGCACAGGGTGGCAATGCCCCAGGCTGTTGACGGCTATTCCGTCCACAAAGTCCAGGTACTCCTTGCCTTTATCGTCCCAGACCTTAACGCCCTTGCCGCGCACCAGCGTGACCGGATTGCGTGTAAAGGTCTGCATGAAGACCTTCGCTTCCAGTTCCTGCCAGTTAACAGATTCAGTTGACAATTGTTGTACCCTTTCCTTTGCCCTCGATTTCATCCAGCAGGGCATGGTCCACACGACCGTCGATGATGCGCGTCAATGCCACCTTCTGCGAGGCGATCAGGCTGGCTTCCAGCTTGGCGATCATGCCCCCCGCGGCGGTGCCGCTCTCGATCATGGTGCGCGCTGTGCCGGTATCAATGCGGGAGATTACCTGTTTAGAATTATCATATATCCCCGGCACGTCGGTCAGGAAAATCAGCTTGCTGGCCTTCAGCGATGCTGCGATCTGTGCGGCGATGGTATCCCCGTTCACATTCAGCAGGTTGATCTCCTCCCTGCCCGTCAATTCCTCGTTAAGGCAAATAGAGGCGATCACCGGCATGTACCCGTTGTTCAATAGCACCCGCAGCAAGCGCGGGTTGCAGGTCAGTTCTTCGGCCGTCAGTCCCAATTCGCGGTTTTTATTCTTGCCCGTCACCACCAGGCCATCCACACCACTTATACCGACGGCTTTGCCGCCCCTTTTACCTATCTCGGAGACCAGCTCCTTGTTGATCAACCCGGCCAGCACCGCCGTCACAACCCGCAGCGTATCGCTATCCGTCACACGCAGCCCTTGCACAAAGCGCGTCGGGATGTTGAGGCGGGTCAGCCAGTCAGTCACCGCGTTGCCACCGCCGTGCACGACCACGACCGGCACACGCTTCTGTTGCAGCGTGACCAGGTCCTCGATAGTTGTATCGTGTTGTCCCAGCGTGCTTCCGCCGATCTTGACAACGATGATCTTCGACTTAAACATGGGCCTTTTCGTCAGCGGTTATGTAGTATAATCGCTATTTATAGTAACATACTCCTGAGACAGGTCGCATCCCCAGCCGGTGGCATTGCCATTTGCGATATTCAGACCCACCTTGATATCCACCTTGTCTGTTTTCAGCTTCCTGCTCAGCTTCGGCTTTTCAAAAGGCAGCGGGCTGCCGTGTTTCAATACCTGTTCTCCCTGCAGGAAAATATCCAGCGTCTTCTCATTGAAGTGCGCGCCGCTGCGCCCGAGCGCGGCTACGATGCGCCCCCAGTTGGGGTCATTGCCATGTATGGCTGCCTTGACCAGAGCCGAACCACCGATCGTGCGCACCGCCTTGCGTGCTTCCGTAATATTCCTGGCGCCTGTCACTGTGACCTCGATCAGCTTGGTGGCGCCCTCTCCATCTCCTGCCATGCTGCAGGCCAGGTACTTGCAGACCTCGTTCAAAGCTGTCTGAAACATCTTGCCGTTTTTCTTATCTATCTTCTGATTTCCCGATGCCCCGTTGGCAAAGATCGAAACCATATCATTGGTGCTGGTATCGCCGTCGACGGTGATCATGTTGAAGCTCATATCGACTGCGGCCTTCAGCGCCTTCTGCAGGAAGTCCTGCTCCACCTGGGCATCCGTAGCCAGGAAGCTCAGCAGAGTAGCCATATCGGGATGGATCATGCCTGACCCTTTGGCAATGCCGCTGACGATATAATGGCCGCTGCTGTCGGCCACCCACAGCGCGATCTCCTTGGGGCGGGTGTCGGTGGTCATGATGGCCCTGGCCAATTTATGGCCGCCGTCCCTGCTCAGCCTGATCTTCTCCAGACTTTTTTTGATACGGTCAATCGGCAGATCGACGCCGATCACGCCGGTGCTGGCCACCAGCACGTTCTCGCGCTCGATTCCCAGCTTGAAGGCAGCGGCGCCGGCCATCTCTTCGGCATCCTTCAGCCCCTTTTCCCCTGTGCAGGCGTTGGCACAGCCCGAGTTGACCACCACCGCCCTGGCCTTTCCCGACTGCTGGTGCTTCATGCTCACCAGGATGGGAGCCGCCTTGACCTTGTTACCGGTAAAGACTGCGGCCGACACCGACGGCTTCTCGGAAAAAAGTACGCCAAGGTCCAGCCGCCCCTTATATTTCACAGCAGCCTCCACGGCGCCGGCTGTAAAACCCTGCGGCGATGTGACCGTGCCCTTTGCAATTGGTTCAATCTTGTCTTTCATAAAATCAAGACTATAGCACTTTTTCAAGGATAATTCTATTTTTCAGAGGATGGAGTCGGGATTTGGGGAGGGGTAAACCGCCTCGTGTTGATCACATCAACACTAATATAAAAGGGCAGAGGTAGCTCTGCCCTTGAAATACAGCGGTTATAACCTGTATTCGGATCGGTTAAATTCCCATATAGGCTTTCCTGACCTTGTCATCCGCCAGCAGTATGGAGCACTGACCCTGGAGGGCTACGCGCCCGTTTTCCAGCACGTAGGCCCGTTCGGCCAGTTGCAGGCACTGCATGGTCTCCTGTGAGACCAGCACCAGCGTCATGCCCTGTTCATGGAACTTCTTCAATGATGTCAGCATGTCCAGCGCCAGCTTGGGCGAAAGGCCCAGGGTCGGCTCGTCCAGCATCAGCAACTCGGGATTGCCCATCAGGCCACGCCCGATCGCCAGCATCTGCTGCTCACCGCCTGATAAAGTGCCCGCCAGCTGCCCGGACCGGTCCTTCAGCACGGGATAGGTGGCAAATATTTTCTCCAGGTTCTGCCTGACCGTCTTCCTGGGGCCTGGCAGATAAGCGCCCATCTGCAGGTTTTCCAATACGTTCATCATAGGAAAGATTTTACGCCCCTGCGGTATCAGGATCAGCCCCATCGCGCAGATCTTGTACGGCTCCAGCCCGTTGATCTTCACGCCCTTGTATTCAATGCTGCCGGCGGCAGCCCTGTTCAGGCCAGCGATAGTATTGAGCAGCGTGCTCTTGCCAGCGCCGTTCGATCCCAGTATGGTGAGGAACTCTTTTTCCTTCACGTTGATCGACACATCCCAGATAGCCTGAAGATGCCCGTAAAAGACATCGACGTTTTTTACTTCGAGCATACGGCGCCTCCCAGATAAGCTTCAATCACGCGGGGGTTTCTGGATACTTCCTGCGGCGTCCCCTCGGCCAGTTTCTGCCCGTAATCAAGCACGATCACACGCGAGCAGGTCTTCATGATAGCGCTGAGCACATGTTCCACCATAAAAATGGTTATGCCTTTGTTATCACGAATCTTGAAGATAAGAGCAATGGACTCATTTATCTCCGTCTCGTTCAGGCCGGCGAATACCTCATCCAGCAGGATGATATCCGGGTTGGTCGCCAGCGCCCTGGCCACTTCCAGTCTTTTCCTGTCCGGCAGGGTAAGATCGGCCGCCAGCATGGACGGCTTTTGCTTCATGCCAACAAACTCCAGGATTTCCAGAGCCTTGTCTCTAGATTTCATTATACTGCCTTCGCCCGAACCGTAGAGGTCACCGATCGCCACATTTTCCAGCACAGTCATTTCCTCAAAGGGCTGAACGATCTGGAACGTCCGCCCCAGCCCCATCCTGGCAATCTGGAACGGTTTTTTCCTGGTAATATCGACTCCCTTCAGGAACAACCTGCCCGCATCCGGTTTATACAGGCCCGAGATAGTATTGAATAATGTCGTCTTGCCCGACCCGTTGGGGCCGATCAGACCGACGATCTCATTTTTCTCCACCTGAAAGCTGAGGTCGCTCAGGGCCAACAGCCCTCCGAACCTTTTGGTGACATTCCTGCCTTCCAGCATCATTTCTGCACCTCCTCAGCGCCCGCGGCAGACGCTCTCGATCTCAGCCACACATTAACAAAGTGTATAATGCCCTTCGGCATGAACATGATCACCAGCACCAGTATCAGGCCGTAGATCAACCTCGACAGCTCGGCCGGCAGGCCAGGGAAGGCCGATATCAATATCTGATCGATGATGATCAATATGGTCGCGCCCAGCACCGGCCCCTGCCAGGTGGCGGCGCCGCCTAACAGCGCCATCACGACGATCATGATAGACAGGTTGACGTCGAACACCGTGGTGGTATGCACATAGGTGCGGTAATAAGCGAAGATGCCGCCGATCACGCCTACCAGGAATGCGCTCAAAACAAATGCCGTGATCTTCAGCCTGGTCGAATCGACGCCGATGGTTTCGGCCGTACTCTCGTTCTCGCGAATCGCATTCAGCCCCAGGCCGAACTTGGATTGCAGCGCCCAGCGGCTGATCAATGTGGCGATAACCGCCAGCGCCAGCATGATCTCGTAGAATATCGTCCGGTTGACGAAGATGTCCACTGGCAGCAGCGGCATGAACAGCCCGGTCGCTCCCCCTGTTAGCTCGTTCGGCATATTGATTACCACCACCGGAACCGCCAGCCCCAGGCATAGCGTAGCCAGTGAAAAATACGGTCCCTTCAGCCTGAGCACTGGATAACCCACTATCAACGCAAACACCGCTGCCAGCAGGCCGCCCAGCACACAGGTGATGAAGGGCGAATAGCCGAATTCGATCAGCAGCAAAGCCACAGTATAAGCCCCGATGCCGAAAAAAGCTCCATGACCGAAGCTCATATAGCCGGAATAACCGCCTATTATATTCCAGCTGCTGCTCAACGCAATATACATGAAAAGAATCACACCCACCGACAGGAAGAAAATATCTGGCTTGAAGAAAGGAAAAACGAACAGTAACAGGATTACGGCCCACGGGATTGCTGTTTTCAGTATATTCAAGTTTTTCTTATTCATGGCTTATCTCCGGAACAATCCCGACGGTTTGATCAGCAAGACGATGATAAGCAGGACGAACAGCACAAGGTTGATGTAGGCGAGCGGTATGAAGACAGAACCCAGGCTCACAATCAAGCCCACGATCAGGCCGCCTACCGTGACGCCCAGGATGCTGCCCAGGCCGCCCATGATCGCAACCAGGAATACGAACACCAGCCAGGAAAAGCCGATGAAGGGCGTGACTGAGTACATCAGCACCAGGCAAAGCCCGGCCACACCGGCCGTGGCCAGCGAAAGGCCGTACGTGATTGCTGTGACGCCCTCCACGTTGATACCTGACAGCATCGCGCCTTCCCTGTCCTGCCATACTGCACGCACTGCCTTGCCTGTATAGGTGCGGTTGAGAAAGAAATAAATGATGACAAGGCTGACGGCGGCAATCGCCAGGCTGATTATGCTGGTCAGCGCAACCGAGATGGGGCCGATAGCTAAGGAGATATCCGAATACCTCGAATGCAGCACCCGGTCGTCCGACTTGAACATGATTACCAGCAGGTTTTCGATGATAATATACAGTCCAAAACACAAGACCATCGATGCGCCGGTGATATCTCTCGTGCGTTTGGCCGTAGGTTTGATAAGGAAATAATGCAGGCCCAATCCCAGTAAAAACAACAGCGGTACTATGAATACTATTGAAACCAGCGGGTCGATGCCGGCCATCTCCAGCAAAGTCAAAGTAATATAGCTGCCGAGCAGCGCAAATGCCGCATGCGCCAGGTTGATCACCCGCGTCACGCCCCAGGTCAGGCTGAACCCCGCGCTGAGCAGGGCATAAGCGGCGCCGACGAAGATTCCGCCGATTAATCCGTGTGCTATTTCATACCAGCTTAACATCTATGCATAATGCGGTATAAAAGAGGAGGAGCGCCGGGCTCTCTCAGGATATGCTCCTCCTCTCACCTTCTCCTTTTAATTAATTCAGCACCTGTACGGTCTATTTGCCCCAGGCAGGCTTGGGGTAAACCGGGGCATGCGTGCGGACATCGGGCGGCCAGATCAGCTCGACTTTCCCGTCGATTATCTGGGTAGCAAAGTCGATCGTGGGCGGGAGGCCCCTGGAATCGAATGTCCACTTACCGCCAATAACGCTGATCTCATGTGATTTGAGCCAGTCCCTGATCTTGGTATCATCGAGGCTCTGGGAGCCTTCCACGCCCTTCTGCAGCACCTGCATCCAGCAATAGCCGAACAGAAAGTAGTCCGGGGCATTGCTGGCCGGCGGGTTATTTGCCGCGTACCACTTATTCAGCTCATCGACGCCGGGATAGGGCAGCCTGTAGCTCATGCTATTGCCCGAGCAGATGTAGTTGCCGTCGGAACCAAGCTGGGCAACCCAGCCCCGGGTGATGCTCCCGATTCCATGGAGATAGAGCTTGGGGTTATAGCCCTGCGTCTTGCAGGCCTTCACCGTCAGCACGCCGTCGGGCAGCAGGCCGCCTGAGACGAACACCTCGGCATTGGCTGCCTTGGCCTTGGCCACGATGGAATCGGCGCTGGCCAGCGGCAGGTCGTATTTCTCGTTGATCACCACTTCAATACCCAGTGACTTGAAGCGTTCAACCGCGTCCGCCAGTAGCGCTGCGCCGATAGGGTTGTTCATGGTGAAAATGGCCACGCTCTTGGGACGCTCGGCCTGCGGCACGGTGCCCAGCCATCTATAGATGCCTTCAAACCACCACTCGCCCATCAGCGGCGGGGCGCCGAAGGAATAGGTATAACCCTTGGTAAAGGAAGTCATATGCCCGCCCATTGATACGTAGACTTTCTTGTACTGTTCTGCCACAGACATCTGCGCTGAGGCACATGTGCCGGGATAACCGCCGGCCAGCAGGTCGACCTTATCCACGGTAATCAGCTTTTCCAGCAGGGTGACAGCGTTTTTAACATCGCTGGCATCATCATAGATCGTCAGCTCGACTTTACGCCCGAGCATTCCACCCGAAGCATTGACGACCTCCAGCCAGTGCTGATAACCGCCGTAGACCTCCTTGCCGGTATCGGCATAGATGCCGGTCAAAGGCAGCGTGCCGCCTATTTTGATCGGCGTCTTGGGTGTCTCGGCCGGTTTGGTCGCAGCCTGCTGGGCGCAGCCGGCCAGCAGAATGGACATAATACAGATAATTGAAAACGTTAGGACCAACCACCTGGATCGATAGAACGCAGTTCGCTTCATTGAGACCTCCTTAATAAATTCGATACTGCCGTTATGGAACACCTTGTCAATTCAGATTATAAGCCACCTCCGCTATATTTAGTTGACTCCCAATCATTGCCGGACCAGGCAATAAAGTTAACGTAAATATACCTCCAGCAACATCTTCAAATGGCGTTTAACGGCCGACGCTGCAGCCTTCTTGTCACGCCGGCTAACTGCATCCAGTATATGCTGATGTTGCTCATGAATCACAGGAAAATCGTTCAATTTGAATGTTCGCGACATGTTGATCACGCGGTCTTTGTCCCGCACACTCTGGATCAGGGAGATCAACAACTTGTTGCCGCAGGCCCCATACATCTCGTCATGGAACAGGTTGTTCCAGTGCCACATGGCCGAGGCCGATTCCAATGAATATTTCTCATGGAAAAGATATTCGCTGGCCCGGGCGATCTGTTCATCCATGATGCGTTCGCAGGCCAGTTGCATAGCCCTCGTCTCCAACGCCACCCTCACCTCAAAGATATCTTTTATATCGTCATAAGTATGATAGGCAACTACATAGCCGGAGGTAGGGATCTTTACCACATAACCCTTCATCTCAAGCTGGTGCAACGCCTCGCGTAAAGGAGTGCGGCTTAGCCCCAGCTTCTCCGCCAGGTCCTCTTCGATAAGCCTCTGGTCAGGCCGCAACACGCCGGTTTTTATAAAACTCTCCAGCTTTTCCCTTGCCTGGGTGCCCAGTCTTTTCCTGGATTGCCTCATTCCATTTCCTGACATACGCCACCAAAATTCAAAAAATTTATTGACATTGTATACAGTTCTGTATACAATGTCAATAGCTAATACAAAAAAGATACTGGAAACAGGGGGAGGGCAGAATTTTTAACCGGCCATAATAAATTGTAATCCGCTTTTATCCGCATTTCGTCACTGCTTACTAATAAGAATTGGAGGAATCAATGGAAAAAAAGGTTATCATTACAGCCGCACTATCCGGATCATGGCCCAATAAACAGCAGAACAGCGCACTTCCTTATACCCCCGCCGAGTATGCCGAAGAAGCTTACAAAGCCTACAAGGCCGGAGCGGCCATGGTGCATGTACATGCGCGCGATCCGAAAACCGGCATCCCCACCCCCGACGTCGCCACCGCCACAGCCATCTACGACGCCATCAAACAGCGGGCGCCCGAGCTGATCATCAATGTCACATCTGGTGTCGGTATAGCCACGGAGGACAGGCTGGCGCCCATCAAAGCGCTCAAACCGGAGGTAGCCTCCCTCAATACCAATACCATGAATTTCGCCATGGTCGACCGTAAGACAGGTAAGATCAATATAGATAATGTATTCACCAACACCTTCACCATGCTGCAGGATTTCGGCCGGACGATGGAAGAGCAGGGCACCAAGCCTGAGGCCGAGATCTATGATATCGGCGGCCTGGATAACTGGTTCATCATCTCCAAACAGGGCTTTTTCAGCCAGCCCTATAACTTCAATTTCGTCTGGGGCACAGCCGGCGGTTTCAGTTTCAGGCCCCTCGCCTTTGCCAGCCTCGTCGACATGCTGCCGCAGGGGTCTACTTTCACATCCTGCGGCGTGGCCAGGGAGCAGTTCCCCGCCGTTACCCAGTCATGCCTGATGGGCGGCCACATGCGTGTCGGCCTTGAAGACAACCTGCGCATCCCCACCGGCGAGCTGGCCAAAGGCAGTTGGGAGCAGGTGGAATGGGCTGTCAGGATCGCTTCCTGCCTCGGACGCGAGCCAGCTACACCCGACGAGGCCAGAAAATTGCTGGGCATCAAACCGCGAAAATAAGCGAAAATATGGAGGATCAACGATGACCACGTTCTATGATCTGAGCGTCCCCACTGAGGATAGCCCCAGTGAACCGCTCCCTGTCAAAATTGAGCACGAAGACCATGTGCACAGCATCCCCATGATGCAGATGTTCCTGGGCGGCAACAAAGAAGACTACATGGATGGTGTGGGCTGGGCCAATGACAACTGTAACCTGGGCACCCACGCCGGCACCCACGTCGATGCTCCCTGGCACTACTCGCCCACTTCCGAAGGCAAACCGTCGCGCACCATCGACCAGATGCCGCTGGACTGGTTTTTCCACGACGGCGTCGTCCTCGATATGCGCTGGAAGGAACCGGCCTCTGGCGTCACTGTCGACGACTGTAAAAAGGTCCTCTCGCAGATCAAATATACGCTGAAACCCTGGGACATCGTCATGATCCAGACCGGCGCAGACAAGCTTTGGGGCAAGGCCGAGTATTTCAACGCCGGCGTCGGCATGACCTATGATTCCACTTTATGGCTGATCGATCAGGGCTGCCGCGTCATGGGCATTGATGCCTGGGGCTGGGACCGCCCCTTCTTCAAGATCAAAGAGGAGTTTGAAAAAACTCACGATAAAAGCCTGCTCTGGACAGCACACAAGGCCGGCATCAAGAAGGAATACTGCCACATAGAAAAGCTGGCCAACCTCGATACGCTCCCCAGGCCTTTCGGCTTCAAGGTGGCCTGCTTCCCTGTCAAGATCACCGGCGCCAGCGCCGGCTGGACACGCGTCGTCGCCATCGTAGACTGATTTCATTTGATTTCACAGCTTTAACAGCCGCCACGATGGTCATCGTGGCGGCTGTTTTTATACATCATCAGGGAAGGCGCTAAACATCCGCAGGCAATGATCGGCAAAACATCCATGACTTACAGAAGGACCAAGCCAGGGCCGTCGGCCGGGACGAAGTCCTCATCAAGGAACGCAAACCCCGTTACAAGCCTGTATAATTTCCCTCTATTTCCCCTGCGCTTTCTTCTTCAGCTCGTACAATTTGTTGATGGCCTCAATGGGAGTCAGCGCATCCACGTCCAGCCCCCTGATCTCCTCCTCCACCTTCGATTCCATGCCGAAGATGGATAGCTGCAGCGGCTGCTCCTCGTTTTTAACAGGCGTCTCTCCCCTCTTTCGCCCGGCCTGATCCCGCTCCAGCGCCAGCAGTATCTCCTCCGCCCTGTGTATCACTGCTTTAGGCAGACCCGCCAGTTGTGCCACATGGATGCCGTAGCTCCTGTCCGCCCCGCCCGGCGCCACCCTGCGTAGAAAGATAACCTTCCCCTCTTCCTCAGCCACCGCCATATTAAAGTTCTTCACCCTTGGTAGAGAGGAGGCCAGTTCCACCAGCTCGTGGTAGTGTGTGGCAAAGAGCGTCCTGGCCCGCAGGCGTGCGTTGTTATGAATATATTCGATCACCGCCCAGGCGATGGAAAGCCCGTCGTAGGTGCTGGTGCCGCGCCCCACCTCATCCAGTATCAGCAGCGACCTGGACGTCGCGTTGTTCAAAATGTTGGCCACCTCGATCATCTCGACCATGAAGGTCGATTGACCGGCCGCGATATCCTCCTGCGCGCCGATGCGCGTGAAGATACGGTCGACGATGCCGATCTCAGCCTCATGGGCCGGCACGAAGCTGCCTGTCTGCGCCAGCAGCACGATCAGCGCAACCTGCTTGAGGTAGGTGGACTTGCCCGCCATGTTGGGACCGGTCAGGATGATCACCTGGTTGTCCTGACAGGACAAAAAGGTATCGTTGGGCGTAAATCCCCCACTGCCCAGCGACTGCTCGACCACCGGGTGCCTGCCGCCGCGTATCACGATGGCATCGCCGCTGTTGAGCCGCGGCCTGACATAGCCGTTGCGCACGGCCAGCTCGGCCAGCGCCGAGAAAACATCCACCTCCGCCAGCGCCCTTGCCGAGGCCAGGATCGTCTCGCCACGTTCCGCCACCTGCCCGCACACCTGCTGGAAGATGGCTTTCTCCAGCTCCACCATCCTCTCCTGCGCGTTGAGTATCAGCGATTCATATTCCTTCAGTTGCGCCGTGTAAAAACGTTCCCCGTTGGCCAGCGTCTGCCTGCGCACATAATCGTCCGGCACCGATCCCAGGTTGGACTGAGAGACCTCGATATAGTATCCGAACACGCGGTTATAGCCCAACTTGAGCGACTTGATGCCCGTGCGCTCCTTCTCCTGCTTCTCCAGCCCGGCCAGGAACTGCCTGGCGTCACGGGCGATGGAGCGGACTTTATCCAGCTCCTCCGAATAGCCTTCCCGTATCACGCCGCCGTGGTCGAAATTCACGGCCGGCTGGTCGGCAATGGCCTTTGCGATCAGCTCGACCACGTCCGGACAGGGCTTGAGCTGCCCGGTCAGGTGCGACAGCGCCTTTTTCTCCTCCAGCAGCTCCCTCATCTTTGACAGCTTCTCCAGCGCGACCTTGAGCGCCACCAGTTCGCGTGTGCCCACGCTGTTGCTCCTCACCCGGTTGATGATGCGCTCCAGGTCCGGCATATCCGACAGAAGCTCGATAACTGAGCCACGCGCCAGCGTATTACGGTGGAACCATTCAACCGCGTCCTGCCTTTTTTCCAGCGCTTCCAGCTCCAGCAACGGCTGCCCCAGGTATTTTTTCAGCAGCCTGCCACCCATCGAGGTCCTGGTCATATCGATGGTGGCCAGCAGCGAGCCGCCCGGCGTGCCCCAGCGCAAGTTGGTGTAAAGCTCAAGGTTGCGCACAGAATGCGCGTCCAGCGTCATGAACAAGTCTGTGGAATAGGTCGAAAGTCTGGTCAGCAGTCCCAGCGCGGCCTTCTGGTTCTCCCTCAGGTACCCGATGATGGCGCCCGCGGCCCTGATCGCCAGCGGCAATGAGGCGCAGCCGAAACCCTCCAGAGAAGCCGCACCCAACTGTTCCAACAGCGCCTGCCCGGCGATGTCATACTCAAAATAATAATCGTCGAACTTTGTAATATTCCGCACAGACACGGACAGCCCGTAACTGCTCGATTTTGGCACGATTATCTCAGCCGGGTTGAGCCTTGCCAATTCATCCGGCACTTTCCCGTCCGCTGTTTGCGCCACCGCGAATTCACCCGTGGTAATATCGGCGTAGGCGATACCCGCCTTGCCTTTCTCCATTACCAGGCTGGCCAGGTAGTTGTTGCTTTTCTCGGTCAGCATCCCCGGCTCGATCACCGTCCCCGGCGTCACCACACGGATAACGTCCCTCTCCACCAGACCCTTGCCGGGAGGTGTCATCTGCTCGCAGATGGCCACCTTGTATCCACGGCTGATAAGGCGCGAGAGGTAATTCTCCAGCGCATGGTAGGGGATGCCCGCCAGCGGCACCTTCTGCCCCTTGCCCATTTCTCTCGAGGTCAGCACGATCTCCAGCTCGCGTGATGTGATGCGCGCATCCTCATCGAACGTCTCGTAAAAATCCCCCAGCCGGAAGAACACGATGACGTCGGGAAAACGCTTCTTGATCTGCAGGTATTGCCTGCGCAGCGGCGTTACTGACATATATATTATTCCAGTGCCGTACACCGGCCCTGATATTTTACGCTATGCCCCGATTTCCCTCACATGCCACGTGAATTTGAACCTGAATTCGCCGTTGCGGCCGAGCTGCAGCGGCAGCAGTATCACCAGGCAGTTGGCCTGGTAGACCCTCTCGATCCCGCCCTCGGAGTTGGACAGGCTTTCCACCGGGAACCTCCATAATGTCAACGGGCGTTCCAGCTCCAGCTCCAGCTCGAAGCCCAGGTAGGTGTTGCCCATCACCAGGTGTTCGGCCTGCGCGATCTCCCCGCTGGAATCGAGGTGTCTATCGCCTATCTCGACGCCTTCCACTTTGTAGTAGGCGCTCTCGTTGTGCTCCCCTCCCAGCAGGTTGAAGTTCCACTCGCAGCCGAAAACTGTATCCAGCGGCAGTTCGCCCATGTTGACAAACCTGTAGCTCACCCTGACCGATTCCTGCCCATCCACCAGCATGACGGTCTTCTCCAGCAATATCCCGGTTTTTCCCTCACCTGCCTGTACGTCTGACTGGCGGACCAGCTCGACCTTGCCGTCCTCCAGCCTGTACTGGTAGGCTGTCCCGGCAAACTCCCCTGCCTCACTGTAGTTATTCTCACGGAACGCCTGGAGGGTTACGTCGCGATTGAAGAAATGGTCAATCAGGCAGGAGCGCGGCAGCCTGTCGTAGACCGGTTTCAGCTCTCCCTCCCCTTCCTTGATGCGCACGATATCGTGGATGCTCCTGACTCCCCCACCTCCCGTCATATCGTCATGTTTGCATCCTTCCAACAATACACGGTGGTACCATTCCGGCCGGCGTGTCATCGTGCTGAGCAGGTTATAGGCCTGCCGGCGCAGGTCCCATTCGAACATGGAGCCGCCTTCCGCCGGGCTGAAATACAGGTTGAAATCCCTGCCCTCCATCAGCACCTCGATATTCCCGTCGCCGTCGAAATCGTACTCACGCGCCAGGTGGCTCCCGTCCTGCTGCAGCAGTATGCCGTCCGCAATCAGCTCGGCATTGACCAGGTTGCCGTAGGTTAAGGCCCTGATATCGGTCAGGTAGATGCCGCCGAAAACGCCATGCCAGTAGGGGCAGTTGCACTGCGCCCGCCACAGGTATTCCCGGCCGCAGTCCTCGTCCTTGCGGTACATGCGCGCCCGGTAGACCTTTTCATGCACCATCAGCATCTTCTTGTGCATGCGATTGATCTCCGGGTACCGCGCCATGAAATTGCGCCAGTAGCCGCTGTTCATATAGCGCAGCAACTTCTGCTGTCCCTGCTCTGCCAGGCTGCGCTTAAGCTCGGTATACTCGATAGACGTCTCCGGCGGCAGTGACCATTCCAGCATCTCATCGTACGAGGCACAGGGCAGGTAGATTCTGCCTGCCGGCTGATAGGCGGAAGCGTAATCGCCCAACTTGATCGTCACGAGCCACTCGCTGTTCTTTTCCAGCGCAGCGAAGAAATCTTCCACCCACTTATCTTCCCAGCAGAGCCGGTGTGTCTCCGGCCAGATGCCGAACTTCTCTCCGTCGTCGCCCAGCACCATGATACGATTGCCCTCTTCCGCGGCATTCTCCCTCAGGTAGCCGATCACATCTTCCACCGGGCGCCAGGGAATCGAGTAGCGCAGGTATTTGCTGATGGGGAAAACCTTGAGCACACAGCCCTGGTCCTCGGTATTGAAATACCCGATCAGATCGTCTTCCTTTTTCCCCACCATCTTGAAGGCAGTATCGTCCAGCAGCGTCCAGCTTATCTCCGACCGGACCAGCGACGAGGGCAGCGAAGGCTCCCATACCCTCTCCGCCAGCCACATGCCGGACGGCCTCGCGCCGAACATCTTCGCGATAAAATCTCCCAGCTTCTCTATCTGGCCCGTCCGGTCGGCGGCCGGGATGGAAGGGAGGATCGGCTCGTAGTATCCGCCGCCCATAACCTCAACCTGCCCGCTTCTGTGCAGCTCCTTTAACAGGTCGAAAAACTCGGGATGCGCCTTCAGCAGCCAGTCGATCAGGCAGCCGCTGTAATGCAGCGAAACACGCACCGCCGGGTGCAGCGCCAGCGCTTCCAGCATGGGCAGGTAGGCCCGCTGGTAGGCATCCTCGAAAACCCAGGGGAAATTACCCAGCGGCTGATGGTTGTGTATGGCCAGTCCCAGGAATATCTGTTTCATCTATAGCCGCTGTCCGCAATCGCTCAGGACTTCTGTATCCTGTCGCCCGTTACTTTCAAAATGACCTTGTCGCCGATCCTGTCGATATCTCCTGACAGGATCTGTTTCTTGCGGAGGAACCCCGTCTTGACGATGATGGCCGTCACCGTCCATTTCTTCAGGTCGATCTCAACATCTTTGACCGTGCCGATATATTTAGCTTCGGAGTCTATTACTTCTCGTCCGATCAACTCTTTTGCATTCATCTCTTTCTGTCCTCTGTGGCTTTCCTGCCCGTTTTGTCAATCTATATACAGTGCATCCATGATCTGATCGTAGATATGGCGTCCCGCCACCACCTTGTAATAGTATTCCTTCTTGGTCTCAGGCTGGCACCCGCTCAACGAGATGGCTTTATAAGCGTTCAGCAACACTTCCCGCTGCAAGGTCAGCCCGCGGTAGATCATGTTGATGTCCCACATGGGCTTCTTGCTGGCCCACCAGAACTGGCAACTGTGCAGGGCAGGGTCCAGAGTGTTCCTGGCGATCGTGGCGAACTCCATGCTGGAGGGGTTATCCGCCACCTGAGTGGCCTTGTGCGCCGTCTCCAGCGTGATCTCCAGGTGCTCCCACTGCATCATATGTATGGGGTTGTTCCTGTCCTTCCACAGGGGATAGTAATTCTGCATCCTGATATCCTCGGCCGAGGTGCTCCACGAAGACGGCCGGGGGCTGAGCTTATGTCCACGCGGAAAGATATCCAGCAGCTCGCTGATCTTGACCGTCCTGATCTCTTTGGCGTCGGACGATTTCTCATACTCGAACAGCTTGCGATGCTGATCGGCCAGCGGCTTCTGCTCCCGCATTGCTCCAGGTGTACCGGCATTGGGCGCCAGGGTCTCATATACTTTCGACAGAAACAGCTTATCCCAGTGCTGAATATGATGCCCGAAAGTCTCGACGTCCATCGCCGTCACCACATAGATGTCGCCGCTGCCCTGGTGCATCTGCTGCAGGTGCTCGATGAATCCGTGCCCATCGATGTCCTTGAAACTGATTTTGTTGCTTAATATGTCATCGCGGAAGAAAACCGCCGCCTCACCCTCGATGTTGTCGATCCTGTGGATCACATCCATCGGCCAGCCTGCAGGGCAGGCGATGCCGCTGATAATGATCCAGTCATGACGCGATTGCACGATCGGGTCTACAATCTCATATGAATAACACATCTCCGGCGGGAAGAAGCCCCTTGGCTGGTAGACGTCTCCCAGGTATTGTCTGTTGGTGTTGTGGTTGAGCCGTATCTGCCTCTCCACCTCTTCGCGCGGTATCAGCGGCAGAATCGGATGATATTTTCCCGACCCGGTGAACTCGATCTGTCCCCTCGCCGCCAGCTTTTTCAGCTTCTCCAGTATGTCCGTGTAGCCGTACAGCGCCAGCATCTCGGTCAGCCCACCGTTGATGTTGAATGTGGCCCTGGCCTCTGGGAACTCATCGAACACGTCCATGACCGGGCGGTAAGACTCGTTGCTCACCTTCATCAGGATGGCCGGCGTCTGCGTTGGTGGCTGGTAAAAATGAAAGAGCGGCGCCCAGTAGATCATTTTATTCCTCCCTGCTTTTGCTGCGCCCAGGCCGCCGCCCCCAGTATGCCCGCATCGGGGTTCAGCTTTGATTTCACCACCCGGACGGTGGAGGCCGGCAGTTTGAAGGCATGCTCCTGCATCGATTTCCGGGCCGGACTCAGCAGCATCTCGCCCATAGCCGATACGCCTCCCCCTATCACGATCACCTGCGGATTGAACAGGTTGACCAGGTTCGACAGGCCGATGCCCAGATAATAGGCAGCCTCGCAGACCACGCTCAGGGCTACCGTGTCCTGCTTTTTAGCGGCCTTCGTCACATGCTCGGCGGTCAGCGTCTCGATCTCCCCCCCCACCATCTCATTCAAAATGCTTTGCTTGCCTTCACCCAGACGCTCACGGGCCAGGCGGGCGATGGCCGTGCCCGACGCCAGCGCCTCCAGGCAACCATGCTGCCCGCAATTGCATTCCGGGCCGTCCGCCAGCACGATCATGTGACCTATTTCGCCCGCGCTGCCGTCCGTCCCATTGAAAAGCTCACCGTTAATGATCAACCCGCCGCCTATCCCCGTGCTCACCGTAATATAAATGAGGTTGTCCACGCCTTTGCCCGCGCCGAAGCGCTTCTCGCCCAGCGCCGCCGCGTTGCCATCGTTCAATAAAAAGGCCGGGACCTCGAACTCATCCTGGAGTATCTCGCCCAGGCGGATGTTGCTCCAGTCCGGCAGGTTGGGCGCACTCGTGATCAGGCCGCGCTTGATATCGATGATCCCAGCTACGGCCAGCGAGATCCCTCCGATGCTCTTCATCCCGGCGCCCGACTCTTTGACGGCCTGGCTTATGGTGGAGGCCAGGCGCTTGATCACCCTTTCCGGTCCCTGCTCGGCGCAGGTCGGGCAATAGACGCGTGACAGCATCTTGCCCCCGCCGTCAACAACGGCGGCGATGAACTTGGTGCCGCCCACATCCACCGCTACTACAGGTTTAACTGCTCTCTTCATTCCGCCTCCAGGCCTTTTTATACATTATTTCATACTTCTCAGCCGGGCCTTTCCAGGAAAAGTCCCGCTGCATGATACGCTTGACCACCTGTTCCCAGGCCACCGTTTTGCGATAGGCTGCCGCCGCCATCCTCAATGCCTCCGCCAGCGCATTTGCTGAATAGTCGTCGAAAACAAAGCCGCTGCCTTTTCTCAACTCGCTGCTCAGGTTGGGCACGGTGTCGGCCAGCCCGCCGGTCTTTCTCACCACCGGCACTGTGCCGTATTTCATCGCGATCATCTGGCCCAGGCCGCACGGCTCCCATTGCGAAGGCATCAGGAACAGGTCGGACCCCGCATAGATCAGGTGTGCCAGCCTGTTGTCGAAGGTGATAAACGCCTTCACGTTGTGCGGGAACCTGGCCTCCAGGTCCTTCAGCCCACGCTCATAATAATCTTTGCCGTTGCCCAGAAAGACGAACTGCATGTCCGTGTCCGCCAGCAAGGCGGGCAGCGCACCTGTAATAATGTCCATTCCCTTCTGCTCATCCAGCCGCGATACCATCCCGGCCAGCGGGATATCAGGATTGGCTGCCAGGCCGGCCTCCTTTTGCAGCGCCTCCTTGTTCACCCGCTTCCCCCCAGTGTCCCTCGCTGAATAGACAGCGGCAATCAAGCCGTCCGCTGCCGGGTCGTACTCCTCATCGCCCAACCCGTTGATGATGCCGGTTAAGCTGTCTTTGCGGAACTGCAGCAGGTCCTGCATGCCGTAGCCCTGTTCGGGCGTTAATATCTCCCTGGCATAATTTTCGCTGACCGTGTTGATCTGATGCGCCCACAGCGCGCCCTGCGCCATGAAGTTCCAGGGGATGGGCGGGCCTCCGGCCAGTCCGGCCTGCCAGTAGCGGCTCAGGCCCGACCTGGACATCGTATATTCATCAAAATTGCCCTGGTATTTAACATTATGTATTGTTAATACGCTGCGGCAGCCGGGGCATCTGTCGTGCAGCAGCAGCGGCACCAGGGCGGTATGCCAGTCATGGCAATGCACCACATCCGGACTCCAGCCCAGGTAGGGCAGCGCTTCGCTTACCGCATTGCAGAATACGAAAAATCTCTCCACCTCTCCCTCGCCGTACACAGAGAGGGAGTTGGTCAAGGTCGCCTCCGCAACCAGGTAAACGGTGATCCCTTCGAGCTGCATGCTCTCCACCCGCGCCTTGCGGTATTGGCCCAGCGAAAAAACGACTATGTTTTCCACGACTGTTCTCAGGGCATACCCGCTGTAATCGGTAAAGCCGTATTTAGGCACGATAATGCGCGCGTCATGCCCACGCTTGGTCAGTTCCGCCGGCAGCGACCCGACCACATCTGCCAGTCCGCCGACCTTGGTCAAAGGCGCCACTTCGGCAGATACAAACAGGATTTTCATATCAAGTTGGATTCAGCAATATTCAAATAACGGTTCTCCCGCTGGATCATATCTGGTAACGCCGGGGGCTTTTGGCCTTGATCGTCTCCCCGCTGGCTATTTCTTTGCTCAGGAAATCGGAGGCCTCGACCCATGTTTCAATCTTGCAGTTCCTGCCGATCGTGCAATCAGGCGGTATCCTTGCTCCCTTGCCTACGATCGTTATGCCGGTATTCAGATGCGTGGGCTCGTCTTTGTTAGGAGTGAAATCCTCCCCTGAGCCTATCCGGCTGCCGCGGCTGACCCAGACCTGCTTATCGATAATGCTCTTGTCCACGATTGAGCCGCGCCCGATTGTAGAGTCTTCGAAGATGATCGAGTTTCTGATTACGGCGTCCTCTTCGATAAACACCTTCTGCGAGATGATCGAATCGATCACCGTGCCGTTGACGATCGCCCCGTTGCAGATCAGGGCACGGCTGGTCTGGGCTTTGGGCCCGAGCTTGACCGGCGGATAGCCGTGGAACACGGTCCTCACCTCGTTTTCGGGATTATACAGGTTCAGCTCAGGCAGGTCGACGATCAGGTCCATATTGGCCTGCCAGTAGGCCTCCACCGTTCCCACATCCCGCCAGTAGCCGTGAAAGCGAAATCCATAGACATCCGCCTTGCCGATAAGGTTGGGCAGTATATCGATGCCGAAATCGTGCCCCTTGTCCTCTTTGGCCATCTCCTCCAGCGCGTCGATCAGCACCTTTTTGTTGAAGATGTAGATGCCCATTGAGGCCAGCCTGCTCTTGGCGGCCTTGGGCTTCTCCTCGAAATTGACGATGCGCCCGTTGTGATCCAGCGTGATGATGCCAAACCGGCCGGTGTCCTCCTGGGGCACCTCATAGACCGCCACCGTCACATCGGCATGCCTGTTGCGGTGCGAATCAAGCATCTGGTCGTAACGCATGCTGTAAATGTGATCGGCTGAGAGTATCATAATCTCGTCCACCCTCTGGTCCACAATGAAATACATGTTCTGGTAGACCGCATCGGCCGTCCCCTTGTACCAGTTGCGGCCCGAGCGACTCAGGAAGGGCTGCAGCAACACGATGCCTCCCCTCTCACGGTCCATGTCCCAGGGACGGCCTACGCCTACATGCTGGATCAGCGAGCGCGGGTTAAACTGCGTCAGGATGGCCACATTATAGATGCCCGAGTTGCAGCAGTTGCTCAGGGTGAAATCGATAATGCGGTACTTGCCGCCGAAGGGCACAGCAGGCTTGGCGCGCTCGGCGGCCAATATGCTCAGACGTTCGCTTGCGCCGCCGGCGAGTATCACTGCCAGTACCCGTTTCATATCTGACATGTCAGCCTCAAACTCAATTGTAACCAAACAACCGCCAAATGTCGATAGCGGTCGTCGCCTGATGTACTTATTGTCCAAACAGCTTCGTTATGTAAACGTGTCAGTTGAAGCACACCCTTCAACCTTCCTAACCCAGAGCGACCGGTTTCAGGGATTCACTCCTGTCAGCCATGCTGCAAGATTGGCCATGGAAGTGTTATAAGAGTCTTTTGAACTCATCAACGCTTAGACCGGCAATATCTATGATTCCACCCATCGTATAGGCATTGATAGGGTTTGCTCTGGGTATTGTGATGATCTCTTCCCGCTGGCCATTGTAATATGTTTGCCTTGTCTGGCGATCCAGAAACCATATTTTTCGAAAGCCTTCACGGCACGTTGATTTATCCCTGGCAGACTGGGCACAGTTCTACCCGACTTCTACGTAATGAGTTCCCTTGTCTTTACTCAGATCTTCAACGGTCTCCAGATACGCTTGTATGGCGTCCTTTATATTAGCCAGGGCTTCCGCCTCGGTCTTGCCTTGCGACCAGCAACCCGGAAGACCAGGGACCCAAACAGCATACCCTTCATCCGTTTTCCGCACATTGACCTTGTATTTCATAGACATCGCCCAGACTTTTTCTGTGTTCTCTTGTTTATTATAGCGTCTTAGAGCCTGCAATTCTACCGAAGCCGAGAGTATCCAACGTCAAGTGGGGCGCTTCTATTTTGTGCAATCTGGCTTTGCCCGATAGAGCCAAAAGAAACGTTGCCGCCTGCCTCAAGCTTTCAAGAGGATAAGATATTACGCGATCTTAATGTTTGCAAAGCTCGATCACCAGCAGGTCCAGCGCCAGGTCGTCATCGTACTTGCCGGTCTTGATCGCAACATCGGTATCTAGCAGGCAGTGAAAGGCCTTGCGCAGCCGCGGGATATTGTAAGTCCGGGCCTGCTTGAGCGTCTTGTCCAGCGGATATCTCGGGTGCAGCCCTAAACGTTCCCTGATCTCCTGTTGCGGCATCTCCCCCCCAAGGTCTTTCACTCGCATAATAATGGTCAACTGCCGCTCGATCATGGCCACTATTTGCTGCGGCGCCGTGCCGTATCTGAGCATGCGGTGCAGCATATGCTGGGCGTCCTTGATCTTCCCCTCTATCACCGCATCAACCAGGGCGAACATGTTCTCCTCCCTGGCGAAACTGGTTATCTCCTTCACGTCCTTCTCGCCTATCTCCCGCCCGTTGCAGTAGGTGATCAGCTTGTTGATCTCCCCTGCCAGCAGCCACAGGTCGCCCCCGATGTAATCCGCCAGCAGGTTGACCGCCGCTGCCGATATCCTGGCGCCGTTCCTGACCGCATAAGCTTTGATCCAGCCGGTCAACTCCCTGCCTTTGAGCTCGCTGAACTGCTGCGTCTTGTCGGCCACAGGCATCAGGGCCTTCAACAGCGGATTGACCGCCTTTGTATCCAGATCTGACTCGAACAGCACCAGCGTCGTCGTCTGTGGCATGGTCTTGATATATTCAGCGATAGTCTGCCATTCTTTCAGCGGATGTCCCTCTTCATCACCATTGCCGTTGCCATTGGAACGCGGCGGCTTTTCGCCCGCCTGGAATCGCTTCAACAGGCCGTCGACGATCACCAACCGTGACGGAGTCATGAAAGGCGCCACGTTGCAAACGTCGCTCAATTCCCTCACGCTAAGCTTGCGCCCATCCAGCGTGGTGGTATTAATGGCCAGCATCTCGGGCATGCCCATTCCCGCCTTGATCTCAGCCAGCGCCTCGTGGCAACGGTAATTATCATCTCCACATATTATGTAAAACATCTGTCTCCGTTAGAAAGGCCGCAGCAGCGCATCCTTGCCAGTGTATTATCAGTTGTATAATAATAACACGAAATCAAATTGCCGCTTTACGCGCTGCAGGGAGGTATTCATGCTGGTAAAAAAGCTGATCGGTAAGGAAGTCATCGGCTCGCACGGTGATAAAATAGGCAAGATAACGGACTTCGACATCGATGTCCTGTCTGCCAAAGTGAAGTCCGCCGTCATCCGGGCCGGTTTCAACAAGACCTACAGGATCAAGATGGAGGATATCGTTACCGTCGGCGATACCGTCATCATCAGGTTGACGGAAGCCGATCTCAACAAGACGCTGCCTAAATCCAAATAACGGCTCCATGTATCCTGCAGCGCCAGGAGCCTGCAGGGCAGGCTCCGATACTAAACCGGATCATCCGCCGGGTTAGCTTTAGCTTGATTTTACAGACGTGACACTATATACTTTCTACGTTATCTAACGATATCGTTTTATAACAATTTCACATGTGATTACCGGCGATACTGCTCCCAGGAGATGCTAATGACTTACAATCCTTTTGAAAAAACAGAAGATGAAGAAATGGAAACTTCCATGGATCTTGAAATGGTCCGGGATGATATCGTTGCCGAGCTGAAATCGATCAACGAATATGAGGCCCAGGTGGACTTGCTGGACAACGAGGATGCGGCAGCCATCATTGAGCAGATACTGGAAGATAAAAAAGCGCATGTCGCCAAACTGATCAGGCTAATGAAAATGCTTGACCCGGTCCAGGCTGAAAAACTCAATAACGAATTAAGGTAGTGAAAAAAGATGGGACACAAACCTAAGCTGAAAGGCATCAAGAAAAATCGCGGCAATGTCAAGACCAGCCGCAAGACCGTAGTCAAAAAAGTTACCGAATAATCTGAATTTAGGGTCTCCGTTTTGAAGGCACTGGTTATCGGCAATGGAGCCCGGGAACATGCACTGGCCTGGAAGCTGGCGCAAAGTCCCCGCATCGATTCTCTTTACATTGCGCCGGGCAACGCCGGTACAGCTGAGGTTGCGCAGAATCTCGCTATTTCATCGTCTGATATCCCGACCCTTATCGAAAAGGCCTGCGCACTTGAGATCGGCCTGGCCGTGATCGGCCCCGAAGCCCCGCTGGCGGCAGGCATCTCGGACCGATTCCAAGCCGCCGGCATCCCTGTCTTCGGACCCTCTCAAAAGGCGGCACAGATCGAATCAAGCAAGGTGTTTGCGCGTGACCTGATGCAGAAAAATGGCATCCCCTGCGCGCGCGGCCGCGCTTTCACAGACTACGAAAAGGCCAGGGAATACCTGCTGGTCCACCCGCTTCCGGTGGTGATCAAGGCCGACGGCCTGGCTGCCGGCAAGGGCGTCATCATGGCCGCAACCATGCAGGAAGCGCAGGAAGCGCTCAAATCCATGATGGTTGACCGGGCTTTCGGCACAGCCGGTGATCGCGTCATCATCGAGGAATGCCTATGTGGCAAGGAGGTCAGCCTGCTGGCCTTTACCGACGGCAAAACCGTCGTGCCCATGGCGCCGGCCTGCGATTATAAAAGGCTTTTCGATAATGATGAGGGACCCAACACCGGCGGCATGGGCAGCTACAGCCCGCCCGGCTTTTTTGACGATAAGATGATCAGCCATGTCGTGACCACCATCATCCAGCCGGTTGTCAAAGCCATGTCGGATGAAGGCACCCCCTACTGCGGTGTCCTCTATACCGGCCTGATCATGACGGACAAAGGCCCGATGGTGCTTGAGTTCAATGCCCGTTTCGGCGATCCCGAGACCCAGGCCATCCTGCCCCGTCTCAAGACGGACCTGGCCGAGATCATGCTGGCCGCCGTCGAAGGCAGGCTGGACCAGATCAAAATAGAATGGCGCCAGGATCCCTGCGTGGGCGTGGTCATGGCCTCGGGCGGCTACCCCGGCAAGCACAAGACCGGGCTGCCCATTAAAATTTCTGACAAACTGGATAAAGATATCAATATATTCTATGCTGGCGCCAAAAGAACAGATGATGGCCAACTCCTGACGGACGGCGGTCGCGTGCTTACCGTCACCGCCACCGGCAGGACTATCAAGGAGGCGCGCGAGAAAGTCTACAACAACCTGCCTTATGTCAGCTTCGAAGGCTGCCATTTCCGCAGGGACATAGCCGAACGGGAGGTGTATTAATGGCCAGGATCGCTATTGTGATAGGCAGCAAGACCGATGAACCGCTCATGCAGCCTGCCCTCGACATACTCAATGATTTGAAGATCGATTTCGAGCTGTCAATACTGTCGGCCCACCGCAAGCCGGACCAGGTCCGCAAGTACGCGCTGGAAGCAGCTTCCAAAGGCTTCGAGGTTGTCATAGCCGCAGCCGGCGGCGCAGCGCACCTGCCCGGCGTGATCGCCTCCTGGACCGCCCTGCCTGTGATCGGCGTGCCGCTGCCAACCAGCGATCTTAAGGGCATCGACTCGCTCTATTCGATCGTGCAGATGCCCGGCGGCGTACCGGTCGCCTGCGTCGGGATAGGCGCGGCAGGGGCGAAAAATGCAGCCCTGCTGGCAGCCCAGATACTCGCCAATAAATACGATGACATACGTAAAAAATTCACTGATTATAAAAGGAAGCTGGCCGAAGCCTGAGGTTTGATTATCATGATTGAGCGCTATTCACGCCCCGCCATGAAAAAGGTATGGTCGGATAAAAACAAGTTCGAGAAATGGCTCCAGGTGGAGATCGCCGTCTGCGAATCCTGGGCTGAACTTGGACGCATACCCAGGTCCGCCATCCCCAAACTCAGGAAGGCTTATGTTAATTTCGACCGCATGGCCGAGATCTTCAAGGTCACACACCACGACGTCACCGCCTTTGTCAACGCCGTCAGCGAGACCGTCGGCGAAGAGTCGCGCTACATCCACCTCGGCCTCACTTCCTCCGATGTTATGGATACGGCACAGGCGCTCCAGCTTAAGGAAGCCGCCGGTCTCCTCATAGAACGGGTTAAGACCCTGATCAAAGTCCTGGAGGAAAAGGCCATTGCCTATAAGGGCACCATCATGATCGGCCGCACGCACGGCGTCCATGCCGAGCCGGTCACCTTCGGACTGAAAATGGCGCTGTGGGCGCAGGAGATGAAGAGGGGCCTGCACAGACTGGAGGAAGCTAAAAAGACCGTCTCCGTGGGCAAGATCTCGGGTGCAGTCGGCACCTATGCTACGGTCAGCCCAGAGATAGAGGAGCTCACCTGCGCCAGGCTGGGTCTGGATGCTGCTCCCATCTCAAATCAGATCATCCAGCGCGACCGCCACGCTCAGTTCGTCTCCACGCTGGCCATCATCGGCGGCTCGCTGGAAAAATTCGCTACCGAGATCAGGGCGCTGCAGCGTACGGAAGTGCTCGAGGCCGAGGAGCCTTTCTCCTCCGGCCAGACCGGATCGTCGGCTATGCCACACAAACGCAATCCCGAGCTGTGCGAAAGGGTCTGCGGCCTTTCCAGGCTGCTGCGCGGCCACGCCGTAACCTCGCTTGAAAATATTGCGCTCTGGCACGAGCGTGATATCAGCCATTCATCCAATGAACGCATCATCCTGGCGGATTCCTGCCTGGCGCTTGATTATATGCTTGATATTTTCACAGGCGTAATGAAAGACCTGCAGGTATATCCTGACAACATGAAACGCAACCTCGAGATCACGCAGGGGCTGGTCTTTTCACAGAATGTAATGCTGGCGCTGGTCGGCAAGGGGCTAAGCCGCCAGCAGGCTTATACTCTCACCCAGCGCAATGCCCTCAAGGCTTGGAATACCCGCACCCCTTTCCTGAAGCTGCTTAAACAGGATAAGGACGTGATGAAACACCTGACCGGCAGGGAGCTGGCTGCGATCTTCGATTACAGCCGTTTTCTCCAACACGTCGACACCATTTTCCAGCGCCTCGGCCTGATTAAGAAGGGACGCCAGACTACGAAAAAATAATCAGGAGGTCCCCCAATTGGCAGTATTATTAGAGTCCTCCCTTAAATTGCCGCTGTTCGTCAAAGGCAAGGTGAGGGACACATATAAACTGGGAGACAAGTTGCTCATCGTGGCCACCGACCGCATCTCGGCCTTCGATGTCGTCTTGCCTAACGGCATACCCGACAAGGGCATCGTCCTCAACCAGCTTTCCGCATTCTGGTTTGCCAAAACCTACCACATCGTGCACAATCACATGCTCGAATCCGTAGAGAGCAAGCGCGCCCTGACCAGGTATACTCCCAACCACAATGCCCTGCCCGGGCTGGTGCTGGGCCGTTCCATGGTCGTCACCAAAACCGAGCGCATTCCGGTTGAATGTGTGGTGCGCGGCTATATCTCCGGCTCGGCCTGGGCCGAGTATAAGAAATCAGGCACCATCAACGGCCGGAAGGCCCCCAAAGGATTGAAGGAGAGCGCTAAACTCCCTGAGACATGGTTTACACCAACTACCAAGGCTGAAACCGGGCACGATATGCCCATGGCTCTGCAGGAGTTGAAGGATCTGGTCGGCGCCCAGGCTGCCGTACTGCTCAAGGAAAAGAGCGTCGCACTCTATGAGTATGCCCAGAAATATGCCTCCGAAAGAGGCATCATTATCGCCGATACCAAGTTCGAATTTGGCTATGACGATAATGAGATCATCCTCATCGATGAGGCGCTCACACCCGATTCCAGCCGTTTCTGGGATGAGAGCGAGTACGCACCGGGACGTCCGCAGCCGAGCTATGACAAACAGCCCGTGCGCGACTGGCTCGCAGCTTCAGGCTGGAACATGAAACCGCCGGCGCCGCCCCTGCCTGCCAGGGTGGTGGCGGCCACCGCAGAACGTTATCGGAAGGCATACTACTTGCTGACCGGGAGGAAGCTTCCAAATGTTTTTAGCTAAGGTTTATGTCACACTCAAGCCCACGGTCAACGACCCCCAGGGCCTCACCATCAAAGGGGCCTTGCATAATCTCGGATTCTCTCAAGTGCAGGAGGTCCGGGCAGGCAAGTTTATCGAGATCAAGATCGACGAAACAGATCTGGATAAAGCCAGGAGCGAAGTGGAAAACATGTGCAGAAAGCTCCTGGCCAATACCGTGATCGAAAACTTCCGTTTCGAGCTTGAACAGCTCAAACCCGGCTGAATTGGATTATTGCGGCAACGAGTATTTTACGCGCAGCGCCGCGCTCTCCACGCAGACCATGTCGGCTTTGCTGTCCCAGTTGGTCGTGGTGAAAAACTGCAGCCTGAACTGGCAGCGCGCCTGACCCTCGGCCTTCAGTCTGCCGATAAGATTGTTGCCTGCGTTGTCCAACGTCACATCCAGCTTCATAGGAGACCCTGAGACATCATTCAGTTTGAAACTGCCCACCTGAGCTGCGGGGAACTCATAATCCAGCCTGCCCACATCGGCGGTCGTTCCATACTGGTAAGGGTATATTTCCAGCGCCCCCATATTGCCCCAGCCTGATACTGTGTAGACGGGATTGCCCGTTATTGTATATGCCCCCAGGTCCAGGATGGTCTCCTCTATTACGGCATTGGCCGGTATGGCGGAGATGTCGAAGCTTAAAAAGGCCCGGCTGGGAAGGTTCATAGTATTGTCACCGACACAAACAGCTCCCGACCTGGTATAGTTTGAACCGCTCTTGATCAGCGATCCGCTTTCCGTCAGCACCACCGGCAGGTCGACTGTGTTCCCGCCCTGGAGCGGCGGCAACTGGGCCGGCCTGACGGTGACGAACACGCTGGTAGCCGCCTGGCCAATCTGGTTGTCCGCCGTCAGAGTATATTTTGTCGTCTGGGCCGGGGATACCAGCACGCCCACGCCCTCTTCAACCGGCCCCACCTCGGGACTGATAAATATATTAGTGGCGCCGGTTACATCCCAGCGCAGCATGGAACTGCCACCGATCACGATCACAGCAGGTTCCGCCACGAAATAATTGATCTGCGGCATCCCGCTCAGCGCCGGGGGAGTGGGGGTTCCGGTTGTCGCGCTGCCCTGTGTCCCCCTCACGGTGACCTGACACCTCACCGTGCTATTGCCCGCCGCGTTGTTGGCTGTCAGAGTATAGGTAGTGGTTGCCGTTGGAGTCAGCGTGGTCGAGCCGCTCAATGCCACGTTGCCCACGCCCTGGTCAATGAAAACGCTGTTGGCCCCATTGACGGTCCACGATAGCGTCGTGACCTCGCCCGGATTAATGATCGCGGGGTTGGCGGAGAACGTCTTCACCACCGGCCTGTCAAGCATCGATGGTAAATCGCCTGAGATGGTTATGCAGCCTGACATGGTCATAACCAGCGCCAGTACTGCAAGTATATACTTTTTCATGTTGTCACCTTCCTTGCGACAACCTGCCGCTGAATCCCTGCCTGTCATTACCTGATAATCATCGCCTTATGCCAAACAGCCCAGTCCTGGTTGGAGCTGCCTTCAGCAGACACCCTTAGGATAAAATCTGCCCTTTTCCCGGCATATGGCGTGAGATCGACGTCTATTGTTTTGATCGTTCCGTCGTAGACCTTGACGCCCTGGAATATCCAGACATTGGGGCCACCCTCGGGCCTTATCATCACCTCGTATGAAACCTTACCCGCAGTCGCATTCTTGATCAACCCGAAACGCGCATAGAAATGTTCGCCCGCCTTCACCTTATAACCCAGTGGATTGTATAGCTCCATATATGAACCCGAAATATAGCCGTTGTCGACCCATTGAGGATGCGTTTCCAGTACCTTGCTGTATATCTGTCCATCTTCCAGGGTAATGTTGGCTCGGTAACAGGCAAACCCTTTATCATCATTGGTAGCGCCGGGAAAGGTCAGGTTGCCTGCCCCACTTTTCCATATCACATCCGGTGAAGGGCTACCGGCCTGCTCCACAAAATCGTATTGAACGGCTATAGCCATAGTGACGCTCTTCTCGTTATTGGTCTCGTCCAACTCGCTAATGATGCCCGATGCTTCGGCTACAACCTTGATTTGCGGCATGAGCGGTGTATAAGTCCAGCCAGGAAAAGTCCCATCATAAGTGGACCCGGCAGCAATGGCAGGCACATTGGCATTGCTTTTCTGGGTGCCTTCAGCGAACAGACGGCAAATACTCGGGCCGGCATTGGCAGTGCCAATATTCTTTAATCTGAAGCCGATAACGTATCCTGAAGACGTTTCCACCTTGCTGATGCTCTGGACGATCAGGTCCGGCTGGCCTGAAGGCGGCGGTTCCGATGGTGTAACGGCCACCAGAATCGTCTGGCTTACCCAGCTGCCGCTGGTGGCAGTCGCAGTCAAAGTGTAGTTGGTCGTCGTTCCCGGGGAAACCGTCTGGCTGCCCGTGCTGTTGACATTGCCGATGCCGCTGATGTTGACCTGGGCCGCCCCGCTCACATTCCAGCTCAACGTGCTTGACCCGCCTGCCGGGATGATAGTTGGACTGGCGGAAAATGAATTGATCGTAGGGTAACCTTCTGAGGGCGTGCTGCCTGTGACATTCACCGTTACCGAAGCATTGGTGCTGCCGGCCGCATTGGACGCCGTCATTACGAAGGTCGTGGTGCTGCCCACGGTGGCCGTTCCCGATCCCGAAACCGGATCGACGCTGCCGATCAGTGGCGAGATCGATACCGATGCGGCGTTCGAGACATTCCAGCTCAGCACGGCCGAGCCGCCGGCTGCTATTGTATCAGGATTGGCTGTAAAGGAGTTGATCACCGGCACACCGCTGGCAGGCGTCCCGCCGCTGCTTGAACCAGAGACGATCACCTGCGCCGAGGCATTGCTGGTGCCGTACTGGTTGGTGGCCGTAATAACATAGTTGGTCGTGGCTGAGGGCATCACGGTCCTGCTGCCCTTCAGAGCAACCGACCCTATGCCATTATCGATGCTGACTGTCGTCGCGCCGCTAACCTCCCAGCTCAACTGCGCCTGCGATCCCGCTGTTATACTGTCAGGCTCGGCGTCGAACTTCGTGATTACCGGCTGCTGCCCCTGCCCGCCGGAACTGCCCGGCGCAGGCATATAAATGCAGCCTGTGACCAAAACGAATAGAAACAAAACAATAATCGAAAACCTTTTCATCAATGCACCTCCAAAACGCATCCAATACTAAGGTAACGCAAATCCGCTGGATTTGTTTATCTTCGAAGCTTGGTTAAGGAAGAACGTATTTTACGGTCAGCTTGGGCGACCCGGCATCGAGGTCTATATAGTTGGCGTTGGTGGTAAGGTTCTGATATTTCTTGTCCGTATAGTCAATTCTGGTGTAATAATAATATTTCTCAAACTGGCAGCGTATCTGGTAACGCTTGCTGCCGGCGTCGAGCTGCCGTTGCAGCGTGGTAACGAAACCAGGCGAAGTGAAGGGCTTGTCCGGCATCATCGTCGCCGAATAGTTATAGCTGAAGCTGTAAATGTAGTTGGCGGGGACATTGACCATGTAATCGCTGGCCTTCAACGAGCTGCCATACTGCTGGTTATACAGAAGCAGCGACCCCTGCCAGGGGAAGGGACTGTTGATAATATTTGCCTTGGTCAGGTCAAGCTCCACAGCTTTGATAATGGCATTGGAAGGCAAAGCGGAGATATCAAAGCTCAGGAAGCCCTGCATCTGTATTTGCAGATCGGTCTGGCCAACCAGCACTTCATCCAGCACCACCTTGTCCTTCCTAACCGTGCCGTCCTCCGCCGCTACCGAATATGAGATCAGCGTATAGATAGGTATGGGAGAGACCACAACCGTCGCTTTGGCAGTGGATACTCCCTCCTCGTTGGTAGCAAATATTGTATAGGTGGTGTCCCTGGTAGGGCGCACCGACCTGGTGCCGTTCAATGCCACTTCACCCACGTCAGGCTCTATCTTGACCGTGCCTGTGCCTGAGACATCCCAGGTCAACGTCGCCCATTCGCCTTCGGTAATGGCGGGAGGCGAGATACTGAAGGTCTTGACAACCATTTTCATTGGCCCGCCCTGCGCCAGCACATTCAAATTGGTGCTGACCTCCGCCGACCAATTGCCATAGCTGTCCTGTACTTTGAACCAGATAGTATGAGGGCCCGCCGTCAGGCTGCTGGTCTCGAAGCTGGCGAGCTGGCTCAGGTCACCGTTGACATTGGAACGCCAGTTATAAGCCACGATCTGCCCAATGGAAGACACACCGTGTCCTGCAAATTTGACCGTTTCACCAGCCCAGATCTGAGAGCTGGAGACCGAATCGATATACGCCAGCGGAGGCTGCTTGGTATTTATGGTAGCACGAGTGCATCCGGTGAACATCACAGTGATGATCAGGATGGCAATAGCTACTTTTCTCAACTTGTCGCCTCCCTATACACTATATTTACCACAATCTAACATTACAGGTAGAGCTTGTCAAACATATTCAGCCGTTCATCTTGCGTTTCAGGCGCTCAATCACCTTCGTCATTGTCTCGCCTGCCTTGCCTTCCACACGAACAGCGGCACGGGAGTCCAGCGGTGTCCCACCGATATTAATGATCACCAGCCTGGCCCCGGCCTCCAGCGCATAGATGGGAATGTAGGCCGCAGGGTATACGACCAATGTAGAGCCAATGACTATGCAAAGGTCGCACAGGCTGGCCCGGCGTGCGGCTTCGCTCAGCACATCCTGCGGCAGCGCCTCGCCGAAAAAGACGGCATCGGGTTTAAGTATGCCGCCGCACCTCTGACAGTCCGGGATGTCCTCGCTTTTCAGCCTCTCCAGTATTTCGGGCATGGGAAAACGTGTATGGCATTTCAGGCAGCGCACATACTGCATGTTGCCATGCAATTCAAAGATATTTTCGGGGGAATTGCCGGCTGCCTGATGCAGGTTGTCGATATTTTGGGTAACGATGCAGTCCAGCTTGCCCAGCTTCTCCAGTTCAGCCACTGCCAGGTGGGCATCATTTGGCTTTGCGGCCCTGATCAGCCCACCTTCGACCAGCATTTTCCACTGCATCCGTCGGTTGTCCTCGCTGGCTATAAATCTCTGGATAGTAAATTCTTCCGGATCAAGTTTGGTCCAGATGCCATCCTTGCCCCTGAAATCAGGGATGCCCGATTCGGTGCTGATGCCCGCACCTGTAAAGACCATGATACGTCTGGCATGGAAAATCAGTTCGGCTATCTTCTCCGCCTGCGCCTCAAGATTGCTCATAATAAATCTTCCTTATCAATTGACGTCCGCTGCACCTCTTCTATTATATTATACAATGCACGCGCCCTCTGCTATATTATAGCCGTGAACGGTGATACTGACATAGCATCCTATATCAGGGCTTCACTGCATACCAGGTTCATGGGCAGGGAGCTCTATTACCTGCAGGAAACCACATCGACCCAGGATGTGGCGCGGGACCTGGCCGAAAAAGAGACGCCCGAGGGCGCCGTAGTAGTTGCAAGGGCGCAAAAAGCAGGCAGGGGCAGGCTGGGCAGGACATGGTTTTCACCGGAAGGAGGCCTGGCCGTCTCTTTCGTGCTGAGGCCGTCCTTCGATGACCTCCGTGTGATGCCGGCCATTACATCGGTGGCCGTCCTGAGGACCTTGCAGAAGTTCGGCATCAAGGCAAATATCAAGTGGCCCAACGATGTCCTGACCGGCGGCAAGAAAGTCTGCGGAATATTGATTGAGAATGGAATCGACGGAAGGCAATTGAAATATTCCATCCCTGGCATCGGCATCAACGTCAACTTCGCCACTGCGCGATATCCCGAGATCGCTGAAATCTCCACAAGCCTTTCTGATCAACTGGGCCGGGAGGTACCCGTATGGGAGGTGGCCGTCCAACTTATCACCGAAATGGAAGCACTCTACCTGAAAAAATCCGATGCCGCCTACCTGATCGGTGAGTGGGTGCAGAACATGGAAACGATCGGTAAACGCATCAGCGTCAAATGCGGGACGGATATATTCAAGGGCACTGCGCGCTCGATTAACACCGCTGGAAACCTGATCATGCGGCTCGACGATGGCACGCTCAAAGAGGTCATCGCCGGCGACGTGACCATCTTGAAGAAATGACGCTAAGCGGAGAATATCTTTGTTTAACCATGAGATGATAGTGCTACATGTGCCACTAAGGGAGCAGGTCGAAGTTCATCTGGTTCCTGATATAGCAAGAAAGGCATTAAAGGTTCAAATATAGTTGCGTGATGATTCTCATGATGCGCCAATTCATTGCCTTAGAAAGTCCAAAACCGTTCGATTGAATTCTTCGGGTTTTTCTTTTTGAGGCGCATGCCAACATCGTTTGAAAACACAGAGCTGGGAGTTCTCAATCAACAAATGAGCTTTATGCGCTAACTTCACCGATAAATATCCATCCAATTCACCCCAAACTATCAACGTAGTAGTAGATATCTCGGACAATCTATCCAGGAAAGAGACCTTGCTTTTATTTTGATTTCGTACCATAGACAAGTATGTCTCATCATTCTTCAGTCTTGCTTTCAACGTCAAAAATGGGGATAGCAGCTTCCCCACCAAGGCAAAATCTTCAACAATGCCAACGCTATCCACCAAAACAAGTTTCTCTACTCGTTCTGGCTGTCTTAGAGCAAATCCCAAGGCAATGCCTCCGCCTAAAGAGTGCCCCATGAGTGAGGCGCTTTCCAAGTTCAGCGCATCCAGGAACTGGGCAAAAAAAGAGCTGAGCAGCTCGAAAGTATAGTCTACCCTTGGCCTATCGGTCTCCCCAAAGCCTACCAAGTCCGGCGCATAGATACGATGGAATTGCGCTAACGACTCCAGATTG
>DKFA01000092.1 GCA_002452695.1 Dehalococcoidia bacterium UBA6808 | reverse complement strand
GCCAGTATGCCGTAAGTGTGACGGTAACGGACGAGTCCGGCAGTGAAGCCAAAGGTGAAGTCACCATCGATGTCTTCGCTCAATAGCCGCGATCGCCGGTAGCCATCGGGCAGACCGGCAGATTAAATGGAACATGTTTAACAAACACGGTAAAGACCATTACAAGGACCCCCTTCCGGGCATCCGCCAGAAAACGCTGGTTCACGGTGAGAAAACCCTGATGGCCGAGTCCCTGTTAGCAAAAGACTGCACCCTGCCCGACCACTCACATCCCTATGAGCAGACCGGCTATCTGGTCTCCGGGCACATGATGCTCAAGATCGGTAACGAAATATTCGAAACACATGCCGGTGACTCGTGGTGCATACCTGTAGACGTGGCGCATGGCGCACAGGCGCTGGAAGATTCTGTAGCCGTCGAAGTCTTTTCACCGGTCAGGAAAGATTACCTGCCCTGATCTTAAGCTGCAGCCAGCTCCAGGAACCGCTTCAGTATCATCCCGCCCCATGGGCTTTCCTGAACTGCCTCCAGCATGCCGTCTACGTTGTATCCCCGGCTTTCCAGCCTGCGCCTGGCCTGCTCGATATATCCACGCACTACGTCGGCAGAGTACTCGGGATGGAACTGCACCCCCCAGGCCTTTCCCCCGAATGCCACCGCATGGTGCTGTTCATGTGAGTTATAAGCCAGCACCCTGGTTCCAGGCGGCGTCACGGATACTGTCTGGGCATGCGTGGCTTGCGCGTAAAACCTCGCTGGCAAGCCCGCCATCAACGGGTCTGCTCTGCCTTCTGCGGTCATCTCAACCTCCACCGTTCCAAGCTCAACGCCGCGCGGATGGAAATCCGCCGTCCCTCCCAACGCCATGGCCATCAACTGGTGACCGAAGCAAATACCCAGCATAGGAATTCTGCCGTAGGCTTTATCCCTGACCCAGTCCATCAGGTCCAGCATCCAGGGCGAACGGTCTGTCACCATATCATGAGATCCCGTTATGATAACGCAACGGAACCCCTCAGGCTTTAGCAAAGCGTCTCCCTGGTAAATCGAACAGACTGCTACATCCTCCCGGTTCAGTCCCATCTTATCGATGATCATGTCATCGAAATCGCCGGCTTTCTCACGCACGGAAGCATATGTCGTGCCTGTTTTGACTATAAGGAGCTGCTTCAATTTATTCATAACCGGGCCGCAGCCGGCCGGTTCAAGTATCTTTTCTGTCATCATATCCCTTCCGTTTAAAGCCGTATTGTTAGCTAAGATTATTTTTCCAGGTAGCTGCCTTCAGTCCGTATGCACAGATTGAAACCGAACGGGTGCCCGTATGCATCGTACAGCCTGATCCAGCTTTCGGCAGGACCGCCGTTATCTGATATAAACGACCTGGTTTTGATATCTTTATCGCCGGTCCTCTCATAGGCCAGAGCCAGGTAATGATAGGTCTTGCTTCTGCCGGCCTTATACTCATTGCTTTCCGACAGCACTTCAACCGTGAAATCGCCGTCAACGATCACATCGTCAACCGGGATATCCTTCCAGAAGGCCTTGGGCACGGCAGCTTCAGACGTACTCCTGAAATAGCTCCAGGGCAATGACTTGCTCCATACCGGCTTGCCTCTGGTATCCAGTATCCTGACGATAAACTGGCACAGGTCATATTCACTCTCCGCTCCACTGTGTTTGGCAATAGCCGCCATATTGATTTTTTGTATCTTGTAAGGTTTCTTCTCCGGGCTGAAAGTAACCGCCAGCCCATAGCCCGGCTGTGCCAGGCGTTCTGACTCGTCCTTGATGTCTCCATACGAAGTGGTGACCATCTCAAAATAGCGGTAGGATGTCTGTGAGTAGTTCCTGATGATACAGACCATACCTGTATCGCCGGGTACTATCAGCAAGGGGCTTTTGACCGCCGAACCGGCGCCGCCCAGCGAAATGGGCTGTCCGCGCAGGTTGTTGGAATAAAAGGCCGTGGCAGCCGATGAAGTGCCTGCCATCTTGGCGTAAGTATGCCAGACGGCCACCTGGTCATCCAGGCAGTCTTCGGCCTCTTTCCCCAGATTGTCATACCTGAGGTTGGCGGGGACCCATTTACCCTCCTGGGCGGGCGATGCGGCGGGCTGTGCGGATGAAGGCTGCTGGGCAGGGGCAACATAACTCTCTTTGTTTACCATCACCGTCACTTCACGTGTAATCACCTGCTTGTCTTTGACAATCGTTAACACGTACCTGGTGGTGACTGCAGGCGTAACAATCGCAGTCCCTGATGCAATAACGTCCCCGATGCCGTTATTCAGGTTGGCCTTGTGTACTCCGGCAGTGCTCCATTGCAGCGTGGATGCTCCTCCCTCGGTAATCGTGGATGGAGTGGCTGTAAAATCGATAATGACGGCCGGTTCTTCGCACGACATAGCCGGGAAAATCAGTATAACCAGCGCCAGCAAACAGAAAATAATATGCAAGTTTTTCATACGCTTGCCACCTTGCAGAAATATGTTAAAGCATACTTATATGTCATTATAGCTTAAAG
>DKFA01000115.1:14217-45436 GCA_002452695.1 Dehalococcoidia bacterium UBA6808 | reverse complement strand
GACAATGCCCCTAATGAGACAGGCTACCGCGTGGAGCGTATGCAGGAGAACAGGAGAACAGGCTGGCAAACCAGTTCGCCCTGGCTGAGATTTTATGTGCCCAGCGATACCACGGAATACCAGGATACAGGCGTAGCGGTCAAGACCGCGTACTTCTACAGGGTGGTGGCCTATAATGCTTACGGCGATTCCCAGCCGTCCAATGTCCTGGCTGTCGTTACCGAAGATGGCATACCGCAGATTCCCTCCAGTCTCAAGCTCGACACGGTAATAGGGAGGGAGGTCAAGCTGACCTGGACGGACAACTCGAATAACGAAACCGGCTTTATCATCGAGCGTGATAAAGATTCCGATTTTGAAGTCCCCACCCATTTTGCCGTGAACACAGCGGACACTGTCAGCTATATCGATACCACTCCTCAATCGGGGAAAACCTATTATTACCGTGTGCGGGCGTATAATGCCTTCGGTCAATCGGAGCCATCCAACTATGTCAAGCTTGACCTGCCGGCCACCCCTACCGCGTTGAAGGCAGAGCTGACCGGCTATACCCAGGTCGACCTTAGCTGGAACGACAATTCCAGGAATGCCAGGGCCTACAGGATAGAACGGGCGCTTAACGCGGGCTTTACATCGGAGAAGAAGAGCTTCTACACTACGCCCAAAGCGGTGGCGGCAGGCTCCGGGACATCCAAAACAGTCAGGTACAGCGACGTCAGCGCCGGCCCGGGCAAGACGTATTATTACCGCGTGATTACGCAGTATTACGATGAAAAACTGTCTTACTGGGACTCCCCGGCTTCCAATACCGTCATGATTACGACGGGCACGCCCCCGCGGCCTGAAGACGTCAAGACCCCCTCGGTGAGCATTGCCAAGTTCGTAGATGAGAACGGCATCACCAAGAAGAGCATAGTCATTACTTCCCTGGAAGGCGTCAAGTCGCTGGAGATAGGGGAGCAGAACCAGCTCCTGACCTTCGATGACAAGCCGCTGCAGACATTAGAGGTGTCGCATGTCAAATCCGATACGCTGCGCCTGCTCAAGAGCAGGGTGATCGCCCTGCCACAGGTTATTTTCAAACCCGGGGGCAATATCAGCCTGCCGCCCGTCAGCGTGACCGAGGAATACAGCGCCCAGATCATCGGCCCGGTGGTGGATTTTCAGCCCAGCGGAGCCCATTTCTTCCAGCCGGTGACGCTGACCCTGCAATATGACCCGGCCGACTATCCGTCTGACAGGGCCGAAAGCGACCTGGTCATGGCATATTATGACGCTCACGCCGATAAATGGGTCGAACTCCCCACACGGGTGAGCGTGGCAGGCAACACGGTCAGCGCCCGCATATCGCATTTAAGCACTTTCGGCATCATTAAGAAAAGCGAACGCGTCATGGACTACTGGCGCATGATCGCCATCATAGCCAGCGAAACGGTGGTCGCCCTGTTGCTGCTGCTGAGCCTGCTGTTGCGCAAGCGATCGAGGGAGTATAGATGATGAAGAATAGATTTTTACGACAGATGGCCCTTAACTGGACCTCCTGCATGGTTATTCTATCCCTGTGCCTGCCGCTGGGCATCTTGTTGCCTGCCGGGCCTGCCCTGGCTGCCGAGGGCAATAGCGTCAAGCTGGAACCGTCAGCCGAATCCGTCACCGTGGGCAGCAAGTTCAATGTCAAAGTACAGCTTAAAACAGTCGAAAACACAGATACCTTTGCTTGTTGCATCCTTTGGAAGGGCAACGGGCGCATCAAATGCACGGGCGTGGAGGAGGGCACCTTCTACAAGTCGGTCGGGCCGACCCTGATAATAGGTGACAAGAACTTTGATCCCTACGAGGGTTGGACTGAAGTGCAGGATAAGAACTCCCTTAAATATGAATACCGATTGGTAGCAGTAGCTTTAACCGGAGATAAAGCCCCGCCGGCAGAGGACACAGTACTGAACTTGAAATTCGTGGCAGAAGCCGCCGGCGATGTTAATATTCAGTTTGTAAAAAAGCAGAATAATTGTACAGGCAGTGAATGTAGTCTGCCGCAACTAGTATTGACAACAGGCGGCTCATCAAAACTCCTTACAATTGCCAGCACGGATGCCAGGATCACTGTGACCGGCAGCGGCGGCGGCGGCGACGGCGGCGGCGGCAGCAGCAGCAGCCCTGACAAGCCCAACCTGATCATCGAGCAGATAGACCCGGTCAAGGTTAACAATACTTATACGGTCAACTATAAGGTGACCAACAGGGGAGGCGTCAAATCGGGCGACTTCAGGACCGGGCTGTATATCAGCGATAACGGTACCCCCTACGCAACCGAAGATGTGAAGTCGCTGGAACCCAATGCCTCGTATTCAGGCAATTTTAACGAATATGCGCTGAACAGCCTGGGCCCTGAGGACGTTATCAAGGTATGGGCCGATGACAACGGAAAGCTGACCCAGGGTGGTAACGACGACCACTATGACACCTGGCCCTATTACGATGTGATCGCCAGCAAAATTGATATGAACTGGATCGAGGAGGGCCAGACCTATGAAATCAAGTACAAGATCAAAAACCTGGGTTCGAAGGAGTTCCAGGCCAGCAATACCCGTATACTGGTCAATGGTAAAACTGAAATACAGACATGCCCGGCGCTGGCCGGGGGCGAAGAGTATGAAGGGAAATTTGGGCCTGTAACTCTGAGCGCATCCGGCGCCGACACGATCGAGGTCTGCGCCGATACCCTGGGTGGTGTGGAAGAAGCCAGGGAGGATAACAACTGCCGGGAAGCCGAATGGCCGGCCGCAGGCAGCGGCGCAGGCCAGCCGGCAGGTGGACAAAGCAGCGGCGGCCAGACGGGCGGGGACAATGCATCCAGCAACACAACCCAGGGCTCGGGCAACGCTGCCCAGGCCCAATCCACTGTCGCGCCAGCGGCCATGCCGCAGATACCTGAAACCAGGCCCGCCACTCCCGGCATCACAATTTCCTGGGACTACATAGGAGGATTTATCGGACTGATTTTCCTGGTGGGGTTGCTGGGATATGTATTCGGCAGGCTTATGACCGAGCGTTAAGCGCGCAACTTAATCATAAATTAAAAGGAGATGTTAATGACATACACTACCAGATCAATCCTGGGGGCGTTGGCCCCGCTGTTGCTGGTCCTGGCCGGATGCGCAGGCGGCGCTACAGGCAGCGGTTCGAACGGGGGCGGCATCGAAGGCGCGGCGGCGCCGGCGATCGGCGTATCGCCATCAGTTACAACGGTCAATAGCGGCGAAGAATTCGATGTGAGCATCGTGCTCAAGGTCCAGAACCCGGTCAACGCAGCCGGATTCGTGATGACCTGGACCGGGTCCGGCGCCGTCGAATGTATCAACACCATTGATGAAGGTGAATTGTTCAAGGCCGCCGGAGATACCCTCAGGGTCGGCGGCGACTACAATGCCGGCAGCGGCACAAAAGGACAAGTAGCGATTTCTTCCCTGGCTGACAAGGGTGTTACAGGGTCGGGGACGTTGTTTGTTTTCCACTTTAAGGCTGTCACCCCCGGTGAAGTTAATCTGAATCTGTCACAGATCCAGGTTTGCGACCTGGATGCCAATGTAATCAGCATCAAGCAGTATGATGGAAAAGTCGTAATCAAGTAAATAATATGCGGAGATCGTGGCCTCGGGCGCTTTCCTTCATGCTTGGTATTATACCTGTGTTGCTGCTGCTCCTCGTGATCGGAGTGGCGGTATGGTTCAGCTCGCTCACATTTTACCGAGTGGGATGGGGCGAGCTGTTTTCCTTCTACTACCAGAATTACCGCCAGGGAGGTTGGTGGGAATTCGGCTTGCTGCCGTCCATCATGGGTACCTTATATGTTGTGCTGCTGGCCCTGGCCATTTCCCTGCCGGTATCGTTAGCCATAGCTGTTTACGCCTCGGAGTACGCCTCCGGGGCGGTTGGACGGGTACTGAGGACGATATTGGGCACGCTGGCCGGCATTCCGCCCATCATCTACGGCCTGACCTCGTTTATCTTCCTGGGCTTTTTTGTTAGCCCATCGTTCACCAGGGTCAAGACCGTGGTGGACCTGGCGGCGCCGCCGCTGCATCCAATCCTTGATCAGCAGAAGAGCGCGATCCTGGGCGGAATTATGCTCGCGCTGATGATCATACCTTTCATGGCCCCATTGATCGATGAAGCGATCAGGAATGTCCCTGCCAGACTGAAGGAAGCTTCACTGGCGTTGGGGGCCGGCAAATGGCATACCATCGGACATATCATACTACCCCACGCTTTGCCCGGGATCATTGGGGCCTGTGCGCTGGGTTGTTTTAAAGCGATGGGTGACCTCATTATCGTAGCCTTTACCTGCAGAAGCAACGGCCAGCTGCCCCAGCCGTGGTGGGACGTGTCCAACCTGTCGCCGCTGACCGGCACCATCGGCTGGCTGAGCGGCATCCTGTACCCGGCGCTGCTGGGTAAGAACGACCTGACGTTGTCTGTATCCTATTTCAGCACATTGGTGCTGTTAGGCATGGCGCTGATTGTGCTGGGCCTTGCCACTTTATTACAACGCTGGTTCAGGAAGAAATACACAGCATGAGCAACTTATTCGCAAATCAGGCTCCCCTGCTTAGAACCAAAACGGCGCCCGCAGCAGCCGCTTTGATTGCCTCTGCCGGTATCATATACGGCCTGGTCCTGTGCTGTATCAACAGCCTGGAGACATTTGCCGTTTCGTTTTTAGCTGTGCTGCTGGCAGCAATATTGGCGCTGTGGACTTTCGTGCGCATGGCTGTGAAAGAAAATGACCGGGGGTTGCTGGTAACAGGCGCCGCCTGTATGACAGCAATCATAATAGTCACAGTGATGCCGGAAGGCCTTCCCGCGTCATTCCATGTTTACAGGTCCTTCGTGGCTGCGGCGTTGATCATAGGCTTGTGTGTTGCAACACTGTGTTCTGCTGTATATCGCCTGCTGGGCAGCACGCCGGTGGCCTTCGATAACTCGCGCTATCCAATTCTCATATTGCCCATCGTAATTGCCCTGATTTCCTACGGCATGATCCTCTTTGTCCTGTGTCTGAACGGTTTGCCGCAAATTAGCTGGCAATTGATCAGCACCCCGTATGATCCGGCCAATGCTGCATTGCGAGGCATACTCAACGATATACTGGGAACGTTTATGCTGATGCTGCTGACATCGATTATCTCTTTGCCGGTCGGCGTTGGCGCAGGCATCTACATGTCTGAATACGGTGGACGGATAGCTGGCATCATCAGATTTTCAACAATGCTGTTACGCGCCATGCCGGTAGTGGTGTTGGGCCTGGCCGCCTATGGGGTTGCCAGGATGGCTTATGACACGGCATGGCAGGGGATACTGGCGCCCGATCCGACAATCATGATAGGCCGCGGCACTTTCCTGCTGGCCTCCGCATTTCTCTCTCTGCTGGTCATCCCCGTTATTACAAGGGCAACAGAGGAAGGCCTGCGATCTCTACCGCGCGATCTGAGGGAGGGTTCGCTGGCAGTCGGGGCTACTGAGGGATACACCCTGCTGCACGTGCTGCTGCCCTGGTCCTTGCCTAATATTTTGACAGGCCTGTTGCTGGGCTGTGCCGAGGTAGCCGGAAATGTCACCGTGATCGTATTGTTGTGCGGGTTCGGCAACTATGGCGTTACACCGTTTACTGAGGCAACATCGCTGGCACATTTCATCTACAAGGTGATGTTCGCCGACCGCAGTTTCAGAATGAGCATGGGTAATTACGTATATGCCGTATCGGTAATACTGCTGATAATAACCCTGGGCCTGACTATAGTCTATCTTGTCTTGCGCAACAAGTTCGCTGAACGATACCGCGCGCATTGATAGNNAGAGCAACGAATGATTGTACTAACAGGAGAACAGAATGCCGGCCACCGTTGAAATCAAGCACCTGAGTGTTTCATATAATGGCACTAATGTGGTCAAGGATGTCAGCTTCGAGATGCCTGCCGGGAAGGTAACAGCTATCATAGGCCCTTCCGGCTGCGGCAAGACAACCTTGCTTCGGTCTATTAACCGGTTGAGTGAGCTGACTAAAAACTGCCGTGTGCAGGGAGAGATCATGGTTGATGGTGAAAACGTGCTCAAAATGGATACTGTATTGCTGAGGAGAAAAGTGGGCATGGTTTTCCAGCAACCCAATCCGTTTCCCAAATCAATAAAGGAGAACGTCCTTTATGGCATCAAGGCGGCTAAAATCAAAACTGATCACTCGGATATAGTAAAGTCAAGCTTACAGAAAGCCGTGCTGTGGGAGGAACTGGAACACAGGTTAAATGAAAGCGCCCTGAATTTATCCATCGGTCAGCAGCAACGCCTTTGTGTGGCACGCAGCCTGGCTATAACGCCCGAAGTGATCCTGATGGATGAGCCGGCTTCTGCGCTGGATCCCGTATCCACTTTGAAACTCGAGGAAAGCATCCAGTCCATGAAGGGGGACGTTACCCTGGTCATCGTAACGCACAATATGCAGCAGGCCAAGCGGGTGGCCGACTATACTGCTTTTATTTATCGCGGGGAATTGATTGAATGCAATGAGACAGAAAAGATATTTGCTAACCCTGACCGCAGCGAAACCAGGGACTACCTGGAAGGTAAATTCAGTTGACGGCAGCGCTTTAAACCGCACACTTCGCTACCTGAAACAGCAATGTATTCTATTTAAGAGGGAACAGAATGGGGACCAGGATTTTTATAGATGAGAAAGCAAGAGAATGGATTGTTTTAAAGCGCGGTTCTTTGTTGAAGGTTTTTGGCGACAATGCCGAAAACGAACCGCTTTACAGAATTGCCCAGAGTTGTGCCCGCAAAGCAGGTATATTGGAGACCAAAGCCGGCATACCCCTGGATAGTATCAAGGAGCACAGGAAGATCTGGAGCGCTATCTGGAGCAGGGGGAAGACTAATGGGGTTTCACCTGAGAACAGGACAAATCAGTAAATATCTGCATTTTGCTGCAGGGATTTGCTCGGTTATATCATTAGTTGCTGGGCATATGTGTCCAGACTCCGCTTATGGGGATGGCTCTTTCCTGCCGGTGAATGGGGCACAGAATGTGCCGGTTGAAAAAGTTGTGTTTACATGGCCTGCTCATGCATCTGTATCACACCCCCTGGATTACGAGCACGACGCTATAACATCATACAGCCAGACCGAACGGCAATTGCCTGAGCAATATTCCAGTGTAGCATACAGGTTGTTGCTGGCCACTGACTCCGAGATGAAGAATATTGTGCTGGACGAGACGGTTTACGGTACGGCATATATTCTGAGCATTAGGCTGAAATATGGACAAAGCTATTTCTGGCGTATCCAGTCAGTTGACCCTGTGATTAGCGATTGGTCAATACTTAATATCTTTCATACTGTGGAGGGCCCAAAACCGGCTCCGGTAGATAAAGAGGAGGCTACTACTCCCAACTGGGCGTTGGCTGTTATCGGCATTGGCATATCAATGATCGTCGCTGTCCTGGCATGCCTGCTGGTTCCCCGCTTGATATTACGCGTCTGAGATTATCCATTAAGCGTACTGGGGAATGGTGTCAGGTTTTCAATACGAATTATATTTGTTTTCTATTTCGGATAACCCATTCATAAATGCGCCATCTTTTATATCCCGTATTATTCCCGCCGCATCAATAAAATACGTTACCGGGACTCCCTCATTAATATTATAGAGATTGCCAACCTGCCCCGGTTCATCGATCAGAACAGTAAATGTAAAGTTCTTTTCTTGAACCATGGATCCTACGTAGTATTTATTCACGGACCCATTTTGTGGACCGCAGATTGACAGTACGGGCACATCCGGATATTTATCATGGAATTCTTGTATTGCAGGCATTTCCAAATCACAGTAAGGGCAATTGAGCGACCAAAAGTTAATCATTACTTTTTTGCCTTTTAAATCGCTCAGTGTCACCGATTTGCCTTCAGTGCTGGTAAGTGTGAAATCAGGCGCGCAATTGCCGATAGCGCTGCCTATTGGGGGAGGAGTCACGAAAGTATCGTCCTTTGATGTTTCGTTGCCGGCCGCATCTCTCGAAATAATTTTATAATGATATGTTGTTTGCGGCGACAGCTCATAAAGAGTGACCTCATGATATTTTGGCAGGTTAGCGTCCGTCTGTTCCTCTTGATTTTTCCCATATGAAGAAGATGTTCCGTAACTGACCAGACCGGTGGCTCCCTCATCGGTTTTCCACGTTATTTTAATGGAGTTGCCGGTCCAGTTGGTAGTCTCTATCTCACTGATCTTGGGAGGTGTGGTGTCATTAACAGCCTCCTGCAATCTGAGCGGGGTAGGGACTTCCACTGAAGCTTCGGGCGAATCATTGCTGCTTCCCGCCCTCGATTTGACCGTGATGTGGTAAGACGCGCCAGGTTCGAGCCCGGTAAGCGTGATCTGGTGGTCTGTGACCATGGACTCATCCTTAGTGTTCTCGCACTGGGCGCCGCCTTCGAGACAATAAATAACGATGCTGTTGGCATTCCTGTCTGTCTTCCAGGTAACCACCGCGCTATTGCGCGTGATATCGCTAAAATTAACATCGGATATGTTCGGGATATCGGAAGCGGGCGCTGTGGTAGTCGTGCCCGGGTTAAGACTGGATGGAGGTATTACCACTGCCGGTGTTTTAAGCTGGTCAAGGATGAGCACTGCAGCGATGACGATGGTGATGCCGAGTGCGACCAGGGCCAGCAGCATAGGCAGTGGAGACTTTCTTTCCACCGGCCTTCCTTCCCTCATGCGTGATTCTTTGGGCGGCTTCTCTTTCTTCTGCCTTTTTTGCCGTCTATCTTCCGATAGGTCCTCAATGAAAGAAGGCGAGGCGACCGGATAGGTAGCCTCGTAAGGCTGAACAGCCGGCTGTCCGTAATACATATCCTGTCCTTGTTGATAACCTTGCGGCTGCCCGTAACCAGGGGCGGGAGCATAGCCCTGCGCCTGCCCGTATTCGGGGGATGGCGGATAACCCGAGTACGGCTGTTCAGATGGGGCATGAGCTTTGTAATAATCCTCCGCTTTCATGAAAGGCTTGCTCTTCTGGGTGGGGAGGCGGTTGTTACCGCAGTTTGGGCAGACCTTGCTGCGGTCGGGCACTGCCGCACCGCAGACTGGACAAATGCGCTGCTCAAGAGCTTCAACAGGCGGATAGTTTTCGGCATGTGCTGCCGGGGCAGCTTTCATCTGGGGATAAATATCCTGAGGCGGCGTGCTGCGCAGCGGTTGCATCCTGTCCTGTTCAGATGCTGCACTGGCAGCCCTTTTCTCTTCGATTTTGGCCCAGAGATTAGGGCCCTCGAGCTTGATTGTACTTTCTTTTAGTACGCCGCCTCCCCCGTATTTGCCGTGCCTGGGACACTGGCTGGACCCCGGCGGGAAAGGCATACCGCATTTCTGGCAGACTTTTTGCGTTTGGGTTGCGCCAGGTTCGGGCTCAGGCGAAGCGTAATGGATTTGGGTGTCGCCCTGCGCCGGGTTCATTACACCGTAGCCCTGCTGGGGGGATTGGAAAACTAAGGTGCCCAGACGCCCGCAATAGGGGCATTTTTTTACACCCGGCTCTATCTTCGAGCCGCAGTTGGGACAATAACTAAAGGACGGGCTGACTGTCGGCGACACGCTGGGGGGTATGAATGTGCTGCCGGAGTATTTACCCGGCCTGAACGTGTGGTCTTTCTTGCCGCACTTGGGACAGACACTCGCATTGGGAGAATCTATGACAAGGTGGCAGTGCGGGCACAGACGCGCCCCACAGTTTATGCAGACGGTCGCATTGAGTTCGTTAGGCGTCTGACATCTCTGGCATATAGTAGTGGGCATTAAATTATGTTTCCATTGATCGAACCTGTAACGCTATATTAAAGGTATGCCAAGACAGATCACCTGTCAAGTTTAAACTGGCTATGAAGTCATGTATTTGAAGCTGAAGATGATATGGACGGCTGTAATCCGCCACTATGGGGATCAATAGGAAGTCAGCATGAATTCAATTTCACTGGCGCTGGTGAACATGCCAAGCTGCACCTTCTTGATTACCCCGTTTTTATCCAGGAAAAAGGTTTTGGGTATGCTGGTCAGGTTATACCTGTTGAAGGTGCTCTCGGTGGAATCGAGCAGCACCGGGAAGGTGAATCCTTTCATCTTGATAAAAGCCCTGATCTCGTTTTCGTCTGATTCGCCGCCGGCTACAGTAATGACGGTGGCTTCACCCCCATCCTTTAACTTGTCGTAGACCTCCTGTATATGCGGCAGTTCGATCTTGCAGGGGGAACACCAGCTGGCCCAGAAATTCAGGACCACTTTCTGGCCGCGGTACTGGCTGAGCGAGACCTGGTTGCCATCCAGCGTGGTCAGAGTGAATTCGGGCGCCCTGCTTCCCACGTAGGGGGCTGAATTGGACTGGTAATCTGTTCTAAAACTGCCTTCGGCGATCAATCCCGAATTGCCGGCTTCATCGACAGCTGTGATGCTGTAGTAATAGAGCGTATCCGGGCTGAGAGGAGAAAGGAATGAAGCGTGATCTGTCTTCAATCCGATTTCGTCAGGGCCGGAAAAGACGGCGGACTTATCGGTACCGAATTTTACGGTCGATTTGCATTTTTTGTCCGTTGTCCACGCCAGTGTAGCCGACGTGTCGGCTGTTATGATCTCGGGTTGGGCGCCGGCAAGTTTGGGTGGAGTTGTGTCTATGGGTATGGCAGGGGTCACAGGCGCCTGTGGGGACGGATTGTCCGCTGGCGTCAGCGCCGGCGTGGAGGCGTTGCTGGATGTTGTCGCAGGCTTATTGTTCTGTGCCGGGTCTGCTGCCGTGATGGGTTTAGCGGCGATGTTACCATTACCCGAATTCGTACTGGGGTTATCAGTATTACTACCCGAATTCGGGCTGTTGCTAATCAGCAGAACGATGAGGACAACGATAACAGAAAAAAGAGCGATGAAAAGCGCCGGGCGGCCGAAAATGGATTTGCCGGCAGGCCTGCTTTCGTCTTCGACAAAGATCTCTTCAAAACGCTCGACCCCAACTTCGACTCTGGGAGGCTGTTCTGCCCTCGGTTTAGACTGCTTAGGTTGCTTAACCTTTTTTGGCTCTTTTTCATTCCAGGTTTTCTCCTGGCGCGGCCTGCCGTAATTGAATTCCTCGGCAAATGTATCAGACCTGGTATGCTTACTTTCGTTCGTATCGCGCCTGCGCGGTCTGAAATCGTCGTTGCAGTAGTCCTTTTCAGGCGGCTTTTTTTTGAAAGCGGGCAGGGAAGGCCTGCTCTTTTCCCGGGGGGCAGGCAGATGAGGTCCCGTTGAAAAGCATTCAGGGCAAAACTGGTTAATATATTTTCTGGGTGCGCCGCACTTGTTGCAGACGAACGGATCACCCATGTATAAACTTCCTTGTCAACAAGGTCATAATCTACCTTAAGCGCTATTCGGATGACGGTTTCAAAAACTCAGGCACGGTCGGTGAGGCCAGCCATTGGGTGATTTCCTCGAAGTTATTGATAACATAGAGGGCAGCGATTACCAGCGCAAGGACCAGGACTATGCTGATTATGGTGGAGGTTATACCGCCGTTATTCGAAGGCTTGAGCTGCATTTTCTCCTTATCTTCATCGCTGTCATAGGGATATGCAGGTTTCACCTCATCTATTTCCCTGTATTTAAGCGATTCTTCCCTGGGGGACTTTTTCCTGGTTTCCTGACCTTCGCCTTCCAGGTTACGTATGTGATCGAGGATGGGGCTATGGGAGCGCATGCCGGCAGGGAATCTGGAATCGTCTTCTTCAAAGGCCCTGCCGCCCGAGCGCCAGGGTTCGGCAGGCGTGTTATCCACAGGCGGTGCGGAATACTTCTCGGGCCTGGCAGCAGGCTGCGGCCGGTCAACAAGTTCCGCTGCATAGCCATCCTTGTGCCGTGAAAGCCGGGGTATATCGGCGGATCCGGCTATTGCCGCGTTTCGCCCCGTGAAATTGTGCGGGCCCAAGCTGCCGCAGTCGGGGCATTTCTCATAGGGTGAGCAGATGGCTTTGCCGCACTTGCATCTATATTGAGCTTCCATCGATTAGCTGCCTTAATATTACACTACAACGAGAAGGTATCACTGTCAAGGATTGATAAATCGAGGTCATAGGTCCTTGAGCGTCTGTTCTACCTGTTCGATATTGAAATTACCATGTTCAACATCGCGTATTATCCCGTCACTGTCGATGAAAAACGTGCAGGGCAGCTTGTCGACATTGTAGAGGTGGGCGGCCGTTTTATACATATCGACAACGACCGGCACTGTCAGTTCTCCCCGGTCGGCTTTGTACTTGGCGATGGTCTTTTCTATATCGTCGGGCTTGCTCTCAAGGAAAACGCAGATGATGTTAACATTGGGCAGGTTCTTGTTTTTCAATGATTGCAGCAGCGCCAGCTCCCTGTCGCACTCCGGGCAGTAAACCGCCCAGAAGGTGAGCAGTACTTTTTGCCCCTTGAATGAGCGCAGCGATATCGTCTCCTGTGATTTGAAGATGGGCAGGGTCAGGTCAGGGGCCCTTTCCCCGATTTTGTAACCGGTCGGTACCGTGATCAGTGTGTTGAAGGTATTGGGCGGGTCCATCAGTGCAATGCCGCCCGAGCTGTTGGCTGATCTGATGCGGTAATAATACATGGTATTGGGCGTCAGGCCGCTAAGTTTCACGGAGTGCTCGGTTACCATTTTCGGATCAAGCGCAGTCGAATTGCCGCACTGCTGGTCTGATCCATACAGCACCTGACTGGTGGACGGCTCGTCGGTTGTCCAGTTAACCAAGGCGCCGATATCGGTTGGTATTACCTTGAACTGCTTTACCAGGGGGTTTTTAACGGCTGGGGCAGTGGCTGCCGACGCAGGGGTATTAAATATCTGGTCGGCGCTGCGGGCGACTTCCTTGTTGCTGTTATCGTTGCATATTACAGCATAATGATAAGTCAAGCCGGGCTCGAGTCCGCTTAAGGCCACCTTATGTGATGTCTGCTCTCCATCGGAGGCCGCAGTCATGCCGTAAGCAATGGTCTTGCCGTAGACTACCATCCCGTAAGCAGGATTGTTGGTAGTCCAGCTGACTGAAGCCGCGGTTGCTGTGATATCAGAGACGGAGATATTGGCTATCTCTGTTTTGCCAGGTTGCTGAGTGATCTGCTGCTTCGTTTCTTTGAAAAGATCGAGTGAGGCTGGCAAAATCCCTGCCTGTCTGGCTGCCAGATATCCTATTACGAGAACAGTGGCTAGTATAATTGCGATGATTACGATACGAATGGCTTTGTTTTTACTTTTGCGGCTGAGATTTTTGGCGCGCTGCTCTGCGCCCTTAATCGTCCCCAGGCCTTTGGCCGACGGCGGCAGGTTCAGTTGGCCGGCGCCTGCGGCAGGTTCATCCGGAGCGTCACTGCCCGGTTGCACAATCCTGGCCCTGGTTGTGCTCTTGCCGCAGTAAGGGCAGGTCTCCACCGGGTTCTTTAAGACAGCCATACAGTGTGGGCAGTGCAGTTCTCTGGATTCTCCTGTGACAGGCGCTTCAGGCGCTTCACCCAGGCCGGCGGCAGCTCTTTTCTCAATGATCTTCTGCCAGAGGTCGGCGCCCTGCTGCTCTATACGATCCATATACCAGCGTTGACCGCAGCGCGGGCACACTGCTGAGCCTTCGGGAACAGCGGCGCCGCACTGTCGGCAGAAACGGGGCCCCGAGGGAGATTCAGCTTGCGGCATAACTATCGAATACTCAATCCTGTATTTCTCAATATTATACCTATAGTAAAATTGAATTTGAAAGTAATGTCAAGGTGTAGCTGTAAATCAGACGCAGGTATCGGCCTGTCAGCGATGAAATGCGCACTCTGAAACAGTTATCTGCTCAGTTATTTTATGATGGCAGTGTTCATGTAGGGGCGCAGCGCTTCAGGGACTGCGATGGAGCCGTCGGCCTGCTGATAGTTCTCGAGGATGGCGATCATAACGCGCGGAAGGGCCAGGCCTGAACCATTGAGTGTATGCACCAGCCGGGGTTTAGACTCATTGTCGGGGCGGTAACGTATGTTGGCCCTGCGGGCCTGGAAGTCGCCGCAGTTGCTGCAAGAGCTGACTTCCAGCCATTCCTCGCAGCCGGGCGCCCACATTTCAATATCGAAGGTCTTGACCGCTGCGAATCCCAGGTCGCCTGTGCAGAGCTGAATCACACGATAAGGCAATTCGAGGTTGTAGCAGATATCTTCAGCATCATTGAGCAGCCTTGTCAGTTCATCATCGGAGTTTTCAGGGGCGACGAATTTATATATCTCGACCTTTTCGAACTGGTGGCCGCGTTTGATACCTCGCGTGTCCTTACCCGCTGCCATCTTTTCCCGGCGAAAACAGGATGTATGGGCGACGTAGTAGAGGGGCAGCATGCCGGGCGCTATTATCTCATCGCGGTGCAGATTGGTCAGCGGCACCTCCGCCGTCGGTATGAACCAGTAATCCTCCTCGGCATCGTGATAGAGGTTATCGGCAAATTTGGGCAGGTTGCTTGAACCTACCATGCATTCCCGTTTGACCATGAAGGGCGGGAAGATCTCTGTATACCCATGCTTCTGGATATGCAGGTCGAGCATATAGTTAATCAGCGCCCGCTGCAGTGCAGCTCCGGCCCCTTTCAGTACATAAAAGCGAGTGCCTGAAAGTTTCACGCCACGCTGGAAATCGATGATGCCGAGCTTCTCTGCCAGGTCCCAGTGGGGCAGGGGTTTAAAACTGAACTCCCTGCGCTCGCCCCATGAGCGTACTTCAACGTTATCTGCGGCGTCCCTGCCCACCGGCACGTCATCGGCAGGGATATTTGGCAGGCGCAGCAGCTTGTCTTCAAGGCCGGCGGCAATCTGGTTAGCTTCCGTTTCAATTTGTTTGATGCGGTCGCCTACCTGGCGCATTTCAGCGATCAACTCTGCAGGCGGTTTCCCTTTCATGCGGCCGATCTCATCGCTGACAGTGTTGCGGCGGGCCCGTAGCGCCTCCGCCTCTTTAAGCAGTTGGCGGTAGCTGTTGTCGAGAGCAATGACCTCTTCGATAGAACAACGGTCCTCGCCGCGCTTTTCCATGGCGCGGTATATAATATCGGGGTTTTCACGAATAAGCTTAATATCTATCATCTCGGCGCCCTTACCTGGTTTTTAGCTGGGGGAACAAAATGACCTCGCGAATGGACTGCTTGTCCGTGAGCAGCATGATTAGGCGATCTATACCCATGCCCAGGCCGCCGGCAGGCGGCATGCCGTGTTCCATTGCTGTGAGGAAATCATCGTCTATCATCTCGATCTCGGGCAATTCGCCCGCGGCGACGGCCCTCTCGACTTCTGCCGCGTGCATCTCACGCTGCCGCACAAACCGCTCGCGTTGCTCGCGGGGATCGTTCAATTCCGAGAAAGAGTTAGCTATTTCCATGGAGCAGACGAAGGCTTCAAACCTTTCCACCAGCGCCGGATTGTCCCTGTGCCTTTTGGCCAGCGGCGACATCTCGATTGGGTAATCTGTCAGGAAGGTGGGTTGTTTAAGGTCGGGCTCAACGTAGGTCGAGAGCAGTTCATCTATCAGCCGGCCACGGTCTTTTAGCGGGTCGACCTGCATGCCCATCTGTTCCATGCGGCTGCGCAGGCTGCCGGCATCGGGATAATCCATGAAATCCAGGTTGCATTTATCGATCAAAGACCGCCTGAGCGGCAGCCTTTTCCAGGGTGGAGCAAAGTCAATAACATCTCCTGCGAAGCTAACCCTGGTCGTGCCCAGGACTTCCTTCGCTACGCTGCTGACCAGGTTCTCTGTCATTTCCATCACATCGTTATAGTCTGCATAGGCCTCGTAGCTCTCCATCATGGTAAACTCAGGATTGTGTCTGGTGGAGATTCCCTCGTTGCGGAAGACACGGCCGATCTCGAAAACCTTATCGAAACCGCCGATGATCAGGCGCTTCAGGTAGAGCTCCAGCGCAATGCGGGGATAGAGGTCCTGGTCGAGAGCATGATGGTGTGTGATAAAAGGCCTGGCCAATGCGCCGCCGTACATAGGTTGTAAAACAGGCGTCTCAACTTCAATAAACCCGCGGGAGTGCATGAAATTACGGATGCAGCTAATGATCCTGCTGCGGGTGACAAAGAGATTTTTGATCTCTTCATTTGAGATCAGGTCGAGGTAGCGCTGGCGGTACCGCTTCTCCACATCCACCAGGCCATGCCATTTTTCCGGCAGAGGCAGAAGGGCCTTGGCGAGGATGGTATATTCAACGGCTTCGAGGGTGATTTCGCCTGATCTGGTCTTGAATAGAAAGCCCCTGGCCCCCAGGAAATCGCCCAGGTCTATATCGCGCAAAATCTCGTATTTCTCATCGCCTAACGTATCGCGGCGCAGGAGCAACTGCATTTTGCCCGAGCCATCGCGAATATCAAAAAAGGCCATCTTGCCCATAAAGCGCATGGCGGTAACGCGTCCGGCCAGCTTGATTTCGGTTGGCGTTGTATTGGTTTCAGAGGCAGCCAGCTCAGCATAATGTTCCGCCGCCTCTGCATTGGCGTGCGTGCGGTGGAACTTATGCGGGTAGGGGTTTATGCCGCGGTCGAGGAGCCTTTGAAGCTTCTCCAGACGCGGCTGTTCGATATGATCCTGGCCGGCCATGATTTCAGCTGACTTCTATTATCTGCAATTTGATGATGCCTGCCGGTGTCCGCACTTCGATCTTGTCCCCTTTCTTCTTACCCAGCAGGGCTTTGCCTACGGGAGATTCACAGGAAATTTTTCCGTCGACCGGGCTGGCTTCGGTGGTGCCGACAATGGTATAGCGGTCGACTTTCCCGTCCTGGGTCCGGATGAGCACCTTGTCGCCGAGCTCAACCACACCTGGCTGGTGGGGGGCTTCAATGATGCGCGCATTAAGAATAATATTTTCAAGTGAGCTGATACGGCCTTCGATGAAGGCCTGCTCGTTCTTGGCGTCTTCATATTCGGCATTGTTCTCGGTGCCGCCCATCTCGCGGGCGCGTTTGATCTTGTCCGCAACCTCCTGGCGGCTGGTGGATACCAGGAGCTCGTACTCGGCTTTGAGTTTTTCCAGGCCCTCACTGGTTATATCGTATTTTTTCTGGTTCACGAGTTGCACCTCCCGGTTGCCCAATAGAAAAAACTGAGAGTCGTTGCAACTCTCAGTTTTACTTATTTGAAGACATTATATTCCGCTGCACCGGATAAGTAAAGACATGGTATAATAACGATTGGTTAAATTCAGGAGGCGTCATGATTGCTTTGCAGATCGTATCTTACGGACTTTGTGGCAAAACGGCCCTGTGCGCAGGCATCGGCAAGAAACTGATTAACTCCGGTAAGAAGGTAGCATATATTAAACCACTGCAGGTTGCCGGCCAGGACAAGCGGGATAACTGCTCCGATGCACTGTTTGTAAATGAAGCCCTTGAATTGGGGGAGAGCAAGGAGCAGGTTTGCCCGATCCATCTTTCACAGGAAGACCTCTGGCGCAACCTGTCGGAGAATGCCGATAGTTTCTCCTCCAGAATAAAGGCGGCATGCGATGCTGCCGCGGCCGGCAGGGAAATATTGATAGTGGAAAGCCCGGGAGGACTGAAAGGCGACCAGGTCTCGGCCCTGGCCTGCTTCACCATCGCTGAAAAAATAGGCGCCAAAGTAATTTTACTGCTTTCCTATCCTGACGGATTTAAAGGCGATGATTTCATCCAGGCCGCTAAAAAATTCGGCGACAAACTGGCCGGAGTGGTTATCAACCAGGTGCCGGAGTCCAGGCTCAGCGCCGTCCAGCGCGAAGCCTCCGAGTATTTCAAATCACAGTCTATTACATTGCTGGGCATCATCCCCGAGGCCAGGGCGCTGGCGGGCGTCAGCGTGGGCGAATTAGCAGTGGCCATGAATGGCGAAATCATCTCTTCCGCGGATAAGGCTGGCGACCTGATTGAAAACGTCATGCTGGGCGCTATGAGCCCTGATTCAGGCAGGGACTATTTCAACAGGAAGAGAAACAAGGCTGTTGTCACCAGGTCGGAAAGGGCCGACATGCAACTGGCAGCGCTGGAGACCTCCACTAAATGCCTGATAGTCACCGGCAGAAAGCCTAATGCCTCTGTTATGGTGAAAGCGGAGGACAAGAAGGTCCCTGTCGTGCTGGTCAATAAAGAGATCAACGAAATCATTGCAGACATCGAGCAGGCGCTTTCCAGGGCAAGATTTCAGAATGCTCACAAGCTGCAGACGATTACAGCCATCCTGGATAGCCGCTTCGATTACAAGGCGCTTAACGCAGCCCTGGGCATCTAACCGGCATCCAGGTTCTCGCTGCTTTTCGGAGAAATGCTTTTCAGCAGGTTTTCGGCATCCTGAACATATTTCTGTGGTATCTGCACATCTACCTGGCTCAGCACATCCATAGTTAAACCATAGACCTGCGTTTTTAGAAATAAATAAGGGTTGCCTTAAGGCAACCCTTATTTATTAGTCAGTTAATCTGCTTGTAGCTTATTTTGCGCCGCTGCTGCAAGCTTTGCACTTCGAGAGCAGGTTGTTCTGCAGACACCAGGTCTGAGAAACACACTCCGGGTGCGGGCAACCGGTAATGCCCCAGTCACCGCCGCCAACACTTGAAGTGCCCCTGTGGTTCATGTGACTGTTGCCGATGCTTGCCCTTGTGCCGATATCGGCAGCCGCCCAGCTCTTACCAGCGAAAGACAGGCTCTTGCCCCAGCAACCGGAGCATTTGGACGTGCCAATGCCTGCTGTAGAAGCATTGGCCGGGCAGTTTAGCGGACAATCATCCAGCGGAAGGGATGTGGGCTTGATTGCGGGATCGAGACATCTCTTGGAACTGTCGCATGCTGATCCAAGGGTGCCAGCTTCGGTGTTGCAGTTGCTGCAGCCGCCGAGACACTGATTGATATCACAGCCAGTGGGCCTCGGGCAGTTGGAAGTATTGCATACGCCGGAACAAAGTTTATCCGGGCCGCAAAGTCCGGCCAGCCTGGACATGGCGCTTGTAGGCGTCCTGCCCCAGTGCTGGAGGTATAGCTTCCAGGAATTCTGGTTATTTTCCCATTTTACTTTGTCCCAACCTGTGCATTTGCCCAGATCGGCTGAGACAGTGGCCGGAATCAGTATCAAAGATACTGCCACTACCAGTGCGACGAGGGTACCAAAAATTCTCCTCACGGCATACGCCTCCTTATGATGGATTTTGGAAATAAGTCTACCCTGTCAGATAGACTTTGTCAATAGCCATTTGGATACATTTCTTGAAATCGCTCAACATAAAATATAAAATTACGCTTTGTTCGATAAATATTTTTAACATATATTTAGCAATTACCAAGGAGGGTACTTAATTGGCAGCCCTGGGCAAACACATTTTAATAGAACTTAATGAATGCAATAAAGACCTGCTGAATGATATCGAGTATCTGCGGACGGCCCTGTCTGATGTCGCCCGCCGAATCGGTGCAACCGTAATAAAAGATGCGTTTTACCAGTTCACTCCCCAGGGTGTCAGCGGTGTTGTCATCATCGCGGAATCACATCTGTCGATCCATACCTGGCCTGAATATAATTTTGCCGCCGTGGACGTTTTTACCTGTGGCGATGTGATTGAACCTAAGGATGCCGTTAAGCCGCTGTCGGAAAAATTGAAAGCCAGGTCTACATCTTATATCGAAGTTAAGCGCGGCGTCAGGGCAGAGAATAAGGTCGGAGTTGCCTGATATGCCTGTGCATGATTACACAGATGAGAAAAAATGGCTGATAGACGAACTGACTCCAGACCTGATTCAGATACACGGTCTTAAACGCGTTCTGTACAGGACCACCACCAAATTCCAGAAAGCCCAGATTGCGGAGACAAAAACTTTCGGTATTTGCCTGGTGCTGGATGGCAAAATCCAGTCGGGTGAGAAGGACGAGTTCATCTACCATGAGTCTCTGGTTCACCCGGCCATGATCACTCACCCCAATCCCCGGAGCGTTTTTATTGCCGGCGGTGGCGAGGGCGCCACCTTGCGCGAGGTGCTGTTTCACAAGACGGTGAAAAAGGCGGTCATGGTGGATATCGACAAAAAAGTCGTAGACATGTGCCGGAAACACCTGCCCACCTTTCACAGGAGCGCTTTTGACGACAGGCGGGCCAGGGTTATTTATGATGATGCCAGGAAATATATCAAGGAAACACCGGATCGTTTCGATGTTGCCATTATCGATCTGGCAGACCCGGTCGAGGAAGGCCCTGCCCGCATGCTTTACACCCGGGAGTTCTACCAACTGGTCAAGAACAAGCTGGAACCTGGCGGTATCATGGTGGTACAGTCGGGCCAGTCGGGCTGGATCAACCTGAAGAACTTTTTTGCCATTAACGGGACTTTACGCAGCATCTTCAAGATCGTCCGCCCCTATCAGGTGTACGTGCCATCCTTCGTCGATATGTGGGGTTTCCATGTTGTCTCCGATACACTGGATGCTGCCGCCCTGTCACCCAGGGAGATCAACAGCCGCATAGCGCAGAGGATCACGGCCGAGTTGAAATCATATGACGGCAGCGCTCACAGAGGTTTGTTTGCCCTGCCGAAACGGCTGCGCAGACAGATTACGCGCTCCCGCAAAGTCATCACCGACGCTAAACCGATCTCCGTTTACTAAGCGGGTTTCAGGTTGCGTTTCAGTTCCATCACGATAAAGTGGTAGTTGTCTTTGGTCATGCTTCCGCAGGCTGTAAAGCCGCATTTAATGAAACAGGCCTGGGCGCGCGTGTTCCAGTCGAGCGTGCGCAACAATATTAGACGGATGTCGGAGATCTCAAAAACGTAACGCGCCAGAGTTTTCAGAGCATCACTGCCGTAGCCACGGCCCCAGTATTCTTTCTCACCTATCATCAGTCCCACCTCGACATGGCCTGCCAGGAAATCGAAATTAAAGACACTGCAGTTGCCGATGTGTCTGCCGTCCAGCGTATCAATGGCCAGGGTATGGGTCAGGCCAGGGTACTCCAGCTCTACCAGATAGCGATCCAGGAAATCGAAATAGGTAAACTCTAAAGGCGGAGCAGCATCAAGCAGGCATAGCTCTTCGTCTGTTCTCCACTTATATTCGGCAGCGGCGTCCCCTGTTTTGCGGGGACGGAGCCTGACCTTTTCGCCGGTGACGGGAGAACAATTGTTCAGAAATTCAAAGACAGTGGATCTTCGCACGCTTGAAGCTCGGATAAAGCGGCCGCTGCCGCATTTTTTATTCCAGGATCGGCGCTGTTTACAAGTTGCTTGAGTGCCAGTTTGGCATCCTTGCCGCCAATTTTCCCCAGCGCCATGATGGCGGCTTCCTGCACTTCCGTGTCGCTGTCATTCAACAGCCTGAGCAATGAAGAAACCGCTTCTTCATCCTCGATTTCACCGCTGGCGCGGGCTGCTTCAAACCTGAATTCCGCCCGGCTGCTCTGCATCTCGTCGATGAGATAATCAAGCCAGCGTGAACTGGAGTTGCGCCCCATGGCATAGAGGGCGCTGGCTTTGGCGCCGGGATCGTCGTTATAGTAATAGTCTTCGATGTAGCTGTGGATCAGTTCCTGCTGGAAGGGGGCAATAGATTCGAGTGCGCGCCGGCGCAGTTCCAGCGGCTCCCCCGGGTTTTCCAGGATTTCCAGTAGCGCATTGAATATATCCTGGCCGGTAACTTCGGGCAATTCATCCAGTTCAGCCATCAGGGCGAATTTTCCCAACGCGCGGGCCGCCGTTGTCCTGACGCTGATGCAATCGTCGTTTTTCAGCGCTTTAATAATCAACCTGACGTAGGTATGTTTATCCTCCAGTTCCAGCCCTTCCAGAGCCTTGATGCGTATGCTTTCCTCACCATCGTCAACAGCGAGTTTGAAGATGCCTGTGAAATCGAGGGCCAGGTCGTCCTCGCTCAAGCCTACCATGGCCGTGATCAGGCGCAACCGCTGTTCAGCATCAGCCTTTTTCCAGCAGTCCTTAAAATGGCCGCTGTCCCCGTCTCCCATAGCGGAGAGCCGCGCCAGATTTGTGTTCAGTATTTCCATACCCGGCTGGAACAGCAGGTCTATGACCTGGATGACAGGTAACTGTTGTGCGTTCATCTAATCTTCCTCGTCCTCATCTTCTTCATCATCTTCTTCATACTCTTCATCTTCTTCGGGAGATGGCCAGACAGGCCTTGTGTAGCGGTCGATATATTCGCCCATGGCTTGGGCTGCCAGCTTCTTCATCTGCTGGTCTGATTCCTCGGCGACCCTGGTCAGCTCGGCCAGGTCTATTTCAATATCCAACACCTTCAGCAATACCTTGATCACAGCCAGTGCCGCTTTGGGATTGGGGATGCGTGTGGTATAGGATGGCACCTCGCCCAGCAGGCAAACGCCTTCCACGCCGCGCTCACGGGCTACGCCCAGCAGGAGACCGTTGAGACCTGCTATCTGCAAGCGGCCGCGCAGTACGACGTCGAAGCCTTTAAGGTACTCCACCAGATCGGATCTGGTGGCGACCGCCCAGACTTTGGGCTGCTCGGTATGATGTATTTTGGCTATGGCGGCGGCAAAAGTATAGACGCGCTGCGTTTTGAATTTTTGGGCGATATCGAGGATGAAATTGGCCAGATCATATCCCTTGTAGGAAGGCTGTTCGTCGCTGATGAAAAAGAGGATGTCCTTTTTCCCATTACTGTTATGCCAGAAATAAAATTTGCCTTCGGGGAACTGGGGCGCTTCGATCACATTGTCCTTGACCATGACCCCGATGGGGTCGAAGAAGCTGAAAGGCTCAATCTCGCCGATCTCCTCGGCGCCCAGCTTGTCCTTCAGGTAGTGCACCAGGATCAGGGCCAGGTTGCCGATACCGGGCCAGGCGGCGATAAAATCGCACGCACGCGGACGCGGTTCCTTCTTAAAATTTACCAGCTTTTTCATAATGGTTATTTTACGGATACCGAGATGGCCGGACAGTAGATGCTCGGGGTATTGACAAATCCGGCAATCCAGCGTGTATCATTGCCCATGCCGGCAATCTCATGCAGCAGGTGATACACATTGCCGTGTACCATCGTATCCTTTACCCTCCCGCTTATCTCCCCGTTTTCAATTTTATAACCAAGTAATACATTGCCGCTGAAATCGCCGTTAAGGATATTGCCCTGTTCGGCCCCCATCAACTGCTCGATAATCAGGCCTTCCCTGATTTGCTTGACCATATCACTTCTTGACATGACGCCTGTGCCGATAACGAGTGCATGAGGTGATGGGGACGGAAGGCCGCCGTTGCGATTGCCATTGCCCGTACTGGCGGTACCGGCCAGTGCCGCAGTGTGCAAGTCGTAGTAGAATTGCACCACCTTGCCTTCTGTAACCAGATAATTTTTCCGAGCTGGCACGCCTTCATCGTCACATGGCGTGCTGCCCGGTTGGAACGCTATCGTAGGATCGTCAATCAGGGAGAATTTACGATCGAATACTAGTTCGCCCTTTTTATCCTTGAGTGGTGACGCGCCGTCCAGCACGGTCTTGCCGTTAAAGGCTGAAATCAACGGAGAGAGCAGCGCTGCAGAAACGCCGAAAGGCGTGAAGATCACGGGCAGAGTCCCCGATCTAATCGATGCGTTATTACGTGCCAGGTCAAGCTGCCTGAGGATCTCGTCGATCAAACCCCTGTAGTCCAGCACCGGATGGCAGGAGGTGAGTATATCTCCCACGTAGAGGATGTCACCGTCGCGTACCAGCATGCCGTCCATGCTGACGCTGAAATTGCTGCGCCGGAATGAGAACTGCGCGCCGCTGGTGTTGGCGATGCTGCAGGTGGCGGCGCCGCAGGCGACGGCGCCTTCACAGACTATATCAGGTGTATGGGAACGGATGGCGTCGATGATACTTTCACCTGTTTTAACCATCTCGTCGATGTTGAAATGCTCGACTGCTCCGTCAAAGACCTCCACTTTACCGTAATCACTTTGAGGGGGGAACCGGTAGTTGGCCTCATGGCCGAACTGGCATGTCTCGAGCGCCATATTGACGATGTCTTCAGCTTTAATCGGGCCGTTGGCCTGAGCAAAGCCCACCCTGCCGTTTTTCATAATCCGCAGCGCTGTGCTGACAGACTCTTTAGTCTGAATCTGTTTAAGACGGTTGGCCTCGAACTGCACAGGAGTCCTGGTGGAAGTGAGTTGGAACACCTCTGCGCTGTCAGACGATTTGCGGGCGATGGATAGTATCTCTTCCAATCACTTACCTCCGACCAGGCAGTTCTGTATCCTGATGTGGGGGCTGCCATTGGAGACGGGCAACGGCGATTGGCCAGCTTTACCACAACCGCCTCCCTGGTTCATCTCCAGGTCGTTACCGATGGCGTCGATATTATGCAGCGTGGTAAATACGTTGCCGGTCAGCACCACAGGCCTGATCATCTCGGCGATTTTCCCATGGCGTATCATGTAAGCTTCCCCTGCTGAAAAAGTGAACATCTCCAGGCTGGTCGTGCCGCCGTACCAGTTGCAGGCATAAACGCCTTCCTTGATATCGCCCAGCATCTCCTCGAGGGTGGTAGTGCCGGGCTCAATATATGTGTTGGTCATGCGAACGATGGGAGGGTATACGTAATTGATGGCACGGGCATTGCCCGTAGGCTGTTCGCCCATTCTGGCCGCCGTCTCCCTGGAGTGCAGCCGGCTGTTGAGCACCCCCTCTCTGATTAAATAGGTTTTGGTGGCTGGGGTGCCCTCATCGTCGTATTTATAGCTGCCGCGGTATCCTGGCACAGCCGCCCCATCTACGATGTTAAGATGTTTGCCACCGAAGCGCTTGCCCAGTACCATGATCTCGCGCAACTTAGGATTCTCATAAATATGGTCAGCCTCGGAAAGATGACCAAAAGCTTCATGGACAAATACCCCCGCCAGTATGGGGTCCAACACAACCGTGTAGGTGCCGCCCTTGACGTGCGGAGCTGAAAGCATATCCACCGCGCGCCTTGCGATACCCCTGACCTGGTCGTGCAGACCCTCCACCGCGGCAAAATCGCCCCTGCTGCCCATGCTCAGACCGACCTGTTGTACATCGCCGTCACGGCTGGCGATAGCAGTTAGCCTCAGGTTGAGATCGATGCGGCCCTGTTCAATATAGGCGCCCTCAGAAGTGGCGAGAGTGACTTTTTTCTTGACATCAGTGTAGCCGATACTGGTTGTCTGAATGCCCGGCGTATCGAGCAGCAACCGGTTATACTCATCCATCAACTCTTTTTTCCTGGATAGTGGCACTTCGACAGGGTTCTTTTTAAATGACGCTTCTACCCTGTCTATCACTGGTGTGACCGGGCTAAAATAGCTTTCTTCTTTGCCCACATGCCGGGCATGTTGAACTGCCTGTGTTACCTTGGCTGCCAGGTCCTGCATATTGTTAAAGCTGACAAAGCCCCATCCGCCACGTACCAGCGCTCTTACATTGCCTCCGCTGCTGGCTGTCCTGCCGGCTTCCTCCAGGCGTTCCCCCCGGTAAACCAGGCGGCTGGAACTGCTCTCGTCCAGACGTATCTCTATATAATCGGCCTGCTGGCCTTTGAGCGCTGCAAACAATTTGTCTTTCATATATTCACGAACCATTAAATTGTAGCAAATCTATTCGGATAAGGGTAAACACCCTCCCGCCAGCAGCCCAAATTAAGCTATGGTTAGACTTTCGTTTACCCGGCGTTGTATACTTTGGGCGGAGGGTAGAAGTGCAATCCAGCCTCATCGGTAAAATCGAGAAAGCCAAGCGCTATGCCGAGGAACCCGAACGTGTTACCATTTCCGCCTTATCCGCCGAATTCAGGGGTGAGAACGACAGCCACACTCTAACCCTGACTGAGGGCAAATGGCACTGCAGTTGCCACTTCTTCGCTGAGTGGGGGGAATGCGTCCATATCATGACCCTGCAGCGGTTGCTTGGCCGGATGCTGCCTGTTTCCTCCACGAACCGGGAACAGGATTAGCCCAAAAGGTCATATTTTAAACACCGGACGACGGTGTTCTGTCAAACTTAACCAAAATCAACTGATTTGTCAGATGCAGTCTTTATTTCCGCTGCCAGGAAAAGTGATCCTGTAGCTATGATAATATCCTCCCTGCCTGCGCGTGCCAGCGCCCTGCCCAGCGCGGTTTGAACCGTCTCAGCGGTATCTGCCTTGATTCCGGCCTGCTTGAATATCCGCTTTAACGACTCCGGAGCAGCTGCACGTGAATGGTGCGAGGATGTAAGTATAAACTCTCCACTCAGTCCTTGCAGTTCACAGGCCATACCGTTGATATCCTTATCGCGGGAAGAACCAAAGATGATAATCGCCCGTCTGTATTTGAAGTATTTTTTAATGGCGCTCACCAGGGTTTTGATGGAGTAGACATTATGCGCTCCGTCGATGACCAGCAGCGGTCCCCTACCAAGAACCTGCAAGCGCAGCGGCCAGCTTATCCGGTCCAGACCTTTGACGATGTCGCGGTATTCTATTTTCAGGCCGGTCGATTGCAGGGCTTCGATGGCGGCAACTGCACAGGCAGCGTTTTCCAGCTGGTGATCTCCCAGCAGCGGAATGCTGAGATCGTATTTCCGTTGCTGTGATCTCAGGGTGAAAGTCTGATTGAAATGATCTCCACACGTCCTGCGCCAGGACAGGGCGCTGCCTACCTCTATCAGCGGAGCGCTGAGCGCCCGGCATTTTTCCCTGATCACTGCGGCTGCTTCAGCAGGCTGGGGCGCAGAAATTACGATAGAACCTCGTTTGATAATCCCCGCTTTTTCACCTGCGATTTTTTTGATTGTATTCCCCAGCAACGCGGTGTGATCGAGACTGATGGAAGTGATGACGCAGATATCTCCGTGGACCACATTGGTGGAGTCCAATCTTCCTCCCAGTCCGACCTCGAGCACCTGGATATCGGCCTTCTTCAGATTGAAATAAGCCAGCGCCATGGCTGTAAGCACCTCGAAGGTGGTCAGTAGCCCGTAACGTGCTACCTGGTTAAGATCATCGACGCAGGGCATGACAGCTTCCACCAGGCCGGCAAAATCCTTTTGGGTGATCTTCCTGCCGTTCAGGGCAATTCTTTCCTGCCACGAAAACAGGTGAGGAGAAGTAAACAGACCCGTGTTATATCCTGCCGCAACAAGCACGCCGTTTATCATGCAGGCCGTACTTCCTTTACCCTTGGTGCCCGCGATATGTACGGTTTTACGCCCTTTCTGCGGGTTGCCCAGTTCATGCAGCAACTCCTGCATACGGCGCAAATCGTAATTGACCGGGACCGTCAGCAGCTGCGGGGATTTTTCGTAATCGTTCAGGCCCGACAGATATTGCACGGCAAGCGCATACTTCATCATGCCACGAATTATAGCATCAGCAGGAAGAAGGCAATTTCACCGGCGCAGAATGAGGTTGCCACATCGTTCAGAGCTTGACGAATTTGGGCATGCCCCGATCTTTCCAGCGGGCCTTGCCCTGGAGGGTAAGCACCATTGAAGCCAGGGCAATAACCGTCATGAATACAACGCTGAGCGGGTAGGTGAAGACCAGGTAAAAGGGGAAATGGAAGCGGAGATCGCTGAGTATCCAGAGCGTAGCAGCCAGCATTGTGGCTACCAGCGTCAAGATTAAAACAGACAATGGGAATCCCTGAATGAAGGGAGATGCGATCAACAAGGCTAGCGGGCCGAGGAACAGTATTAGTATCAGCAGGTAAATGAAGACCATGAAAAACGGGTTAAAATTGAATGTGGCGAAGGTGCTTTTGGTCAGGCCTTTCCAGACCTGATCGAGGTTCTTGTACATGCGGCAGGAGATATGCCTGTAACCATCCAGCAGGCGGTAGCGCAGGCGCATGGCGACGATCCGCCGGCCGATGGCCAGATCGTCGACAATATTTTGTTTTACTGCGCTGTATCCGCCGGCTGCCCAGTAGGCATCCTTTTGAAACATGAGAAACTGTCCCAGACAGACAAAAAGGAGGGGGTTGGTCTGCAGCCTGGTCAGGCCGATGGGGACCCCGCACAGCATGCCCAGGTAAAAGGCTGGTATGCTGAGTTTCTCGGGCCAGCTGACTACGATCTGGTGAGGCAGGACCGAAATCAAGGCTGCCTTCTCGCCTTCCATGGCCGCTGCCGCGCATCTCAGCATATCCGGCTCATGCATGGTATCTGCGTCGATGAACAGGTACAGCTCTCCATCGGCTTCTTCGGATAGCTGCTGGCAGGCCCAGTGCTTGCCCAACCAGTCATCAGGCAGGGGTTTGCCTTTGATTATCTTAAGTCGGGGATCTTTTCTGGCGAATTCCTGGAGTATATCCAGCGTGCGGTCGGTGGAGTTATCATCCAGCACGATCAGTTGATAGTCAGGATAATCCTGAGCCAGCAAGTCACTCACACACCGGCCGATATTTTCCTCTTCATTCCTTGCCGGCACGAGGACTGAAATGCGCGGCCATGTCTTCGGTTTTTCATAGTTGTGGAGGCGGCGAAGATACCACAGGTTGCTCAAAGAAATAATAAGGAGGATAGTGAGCCCGGCGATGGTGCCGGTCTCCAGGAGTAAAAGGATGTCAAAAATAGTGAGCTGTGACATCAAAGTCAATATGATATAACAAAGCGGCCGAAAAGTCTTGCGCCGGACGCGCCTGCATCAGATGTTGTTGGGAATATAGCGGCCTTTCCAGGTCGCTTTTTTGGAAAGGTGGAGGATCACCGACCCTGCTGCCATATAAACCATCATTAATATGGTGACAGGATACAGGAAAGCAAGATAGAAAGGGAATCTGAAGCGGATACAGGTGATGCTCCATGTTAGCAATGACAGGAAAACACCCGTTGCCGATGCCCAGAGCATGACCGGCCCGGTCGGCGCCAGCAATGACCAGGCCAGACCTGCCAGCGGCAAACAGAGTACGAGCAAAAACCAGAGCCAGACCAGGCAATAGGCGGCGAGGTTATTGGCAAAACCCGCGAAGAGGTTCTTGGTGTAGCCCTCGTATAACTCGCCGAAGCTCTTATACTGGCGGACCTGGTAAATGTCTTTTCCGTCCATCAGCCGCCAGCATAACCCTTGTGCGCGTATCCTTTTGCAAAGCTCCACATCGTCGACCACGTGGTGTTTGATCGAGGCAAATCCGCCGATTTTATCATAAGCATGGCGCCGGAAAAGCATAAATTGACCGGTAGCCGAGGAAAACAGACTGAGACGTGAGTGATAGGCAATACCCAGCGGGAGTATTGCCGTGATAATCCAGTAGCTGAAAGGCATGACCAGTTGCTCCGGGAGGGAGACCGTGATCTGCCTGGGCAGGGCCGATACCAGGTCGGCTTTTTCTGCTATCAGAGCAGCCACTCCCTGTTTCAGCATAGACGGTTTATGCACTGTGTCGGCATCAGTGAAAAAGAGAATTTCGCCGGCTGCCAGTTGGGATAGCTGGTGGCAGGCCCAGTGTTTGCCCAGCCAGCCTTCCGGTAGTGGTGCGCTGGTGGCAATCTTCAGCCTATCGCTGCCTGCTGCCAGTGATTGAAGTATGGACAGGGTTGAGTCTGTTGAAGCATCATCCATTACGATGACCTCGAAATTGGGGTAATCCTGTTCCAGCAACGATCTAACACAGGCGCCAATGGTCTCCTCTTCATTCCGCGCAGGCACCAGCATCGATACCAGGGGAGCATCAGTCGCCGGTTCATAACTTGTGATGCTGCGCAGGTAAAAAAGGTTGGAAACGGCGATCGTGGCCAGGACAGCCAGAAATAGTGCAATGGTCAGCAGCAGTATTTTAAAGATAAGCACTAGTGTTTTTTCCGCAGTTTAAATATCCAGGGCTGTGGCTGCGGCCAGCAATGCAATTCATTAGAGTGCTTGATGACTATAATGAGAAAATTGAATGTCCAGATCGCAATGAACGGGTAAAGCGCAGGCTCCCCCGGGAAGCGGATCAGTATAAAAACCAGTAACGACATCATCACGATAACCTGAATCCAGGAATGCACTTTCTGAAAGATGGAGAAAAAGAAGGTGGAAAGAGCCAGGAAGACCGGAACTTCCCAGATGGTCAGGCCCGCCCAAACTCCGTAGGTAGCGGCGATAGCTTTGCCGCCATTGAACTTAAGAAATGGGGAGAAGGCATGGCCGGCAATCGGCGCCAGGGCAATGGGTACTATACCCCAATCAGTAATGTCAAGCAGGTAATAACATACACCTGCTGGTATAGCCCCCTTGAGGAAGTCGAAGAAGCCGGCAATTACTATCCAGACGAAGCCCTTGGCCTTCCCGAGATTAGTGGCCCCGGGATTGCCGTCACCGTATTTTCGGATGTCTATCTTGAATAACAGCTTCCCGATTAGCAGGGCAAACGGTATTGATCCTACAAAGAACCCCGCCAGTGACCACAGTATTACCATAATGCCAGTTTGCATCACCGACTCCTCAAAGTCAATCAGTAAATCTTACGGTTGGGCATCTTGCGGTCTTTCCAGACAGCGCGGCCGGACAGGGTAAGTATCATGGATGAAGCGGATACGGCGCCGAATAAAGTCAGCCCGATCGGGTAAAGGATTACTGTGAAAAGAGGGAATTTAAAACGCTGGTAGTAGACTGTCCAGAGCAGGATAATGCCGATGATCGAAATAAGTGCCAGGCCGTGGGAGAGCGTGGGCGGGTACTGAGGGATCTTGAAAATCAGCAGTGTAATGATCGGTTCCCAGACGGCGAACAGGATGCCCAACCAGGTCAGGATAAAAATACCCGCGTTGTACTGGTAGGAGGCGAACATGTTCTTGCTGAGCCCTTCCTGCACTTCTTCAAAGTTGTGATACATACGGCAGGAGACATTGTTGGTGCCGTCAAAAAGCCGGTATTTGTACCCGGTCTCCTGTATTTGACAGGGTAATGCCAGATCATCCAGCACGTTCTGTCGAATACTTTCGAAACCGCCGCACCCTGTATAAGCATTGCGGCGGAACAGCATCAGTTTTCCGCTTGAAGATTGCATTGTTACCTTACTGGGTCGGAATCTCCTGTACATTGGCAGGACAGCGAAAACTCCGAGAGCAAAGAAGGGCATGATCAACTTTTCGGCAAGGCTGCCCAGTATATGCCTGGGAATGATGGAGACCATGTCTGCTTTTTCTGTGATCAGGGCCGATACGGCATTAGTGA
>DKFA01000115.1:0-14107 GCA_002452695.1 Dehalococcoidia bacterium UBA6808 | reverse complement strand
CATCAGGTTGCTGAGTATTTCGCCTGTACGGTCGGTGGAGTTATCATCCAGCACGATCACCTCGTAATTGGGGTAGTCCTGTTTGAGCAATGATTCGACGCAGGGGCCGATACAGGTCTCTTCGTTGCGGGCCGGCACCAAAACGGACAGGCGTGGGAAAATGCTTAGTTTTGTATACTCGGAGAGCCTGTGTAGTCCACGCAAATTGATATACGCGATTATGAGAAAGACGATGATGACAAGTATGATCATAATTTCGGGTAGCAGCAGCGGGTCGCGTACAGGGATCATGGTTTCCTCCCCAGTTTGGCCAGCCAGGGTTGCAGTTCAGGCCATTTGGTAAAGTAAGAATAGCGGCGTATGGTCATAATGGATGTATGGCAAAGATTGGTTATCGCCAGATGAATCGGGAATCGGAGGGTTATCAGGAAAATGAGGAAGATCAGCATGCCGCATACGGATGCCCACACCCAATTCTTTTGTATGGCGAACATGATTCCTACACCTACTCCGATCAAAACAGGCCCCACCCAGCCCAATAAGCCCAGCCAGACGCCGAAAGTCGTGGCTACTGCCATGCCGCCCCTCCATTTCAGGAACGGTGAAAAAGCATGTCCCAGCACGGGTGCTATCGCTACAGCCGCCAGCGGCCAGCCATGCACATCGGAAATGAGCTGTGCCAGCCATACCGGTATGGCGCCTTTGAATGCATCCAGCAGTATAGCGATGATATACAGTCCGCGGCCTCCGGCTCTGGCTACGTTGGTCGCTCCAGGAGCGCCGTCGCCATATTTCCTGATGTCGGTGTGCAGGAATAGTTTACCTATCCAAACTGGAAAAGGCAGACTGCCAAGGAAAAAAGCTATGATCGTCCACGTCAGTGCTTGCATGGCAACAAGACTATAATATTATCTTAACAATCATCCTGCAAATCTGAACATTATGTAGAGCCTGTAATCGAAATGGGATGATATAATGCGGGTATTAGAAAGTGGACAAGAGGGAAGAAAAAATGAAGAAAAAATTTGTGGATAAATTACTCGACATAAGTCGTAAGAATAATAGCCTGCTCTGTGTGGGGCTGGACCCGGATCCGCAAAAACTACCGGTCAAGGACGTTTTTGAATTCAATCAGGCGATTATCGATGCCACCCAGGACCTTGTATGCGCATATAAGCCGAACCTGGCTTTTTATGAAGCCATGGGTACGCGGGGGCTGCAGGTACTGAAGAAGACGGTGGCCTTTATTCCGCAGGAGATACCGGTGATAGGTGATGCCAAGAGGGGAGATATCGGTAACACAGCTGCAGCCTATGCAAGGGCACTTTTTGAGTATTATAAGTTCGATGCAGTTACGATCAGCCCCTACCTTGGCTACGATTCTGTGGAGCCGTTTCTTAATTACAGGCACGGCGGCGTATTCGTTCTTTGCCGCACCTCCAACCGTAGCGCTTCGGATTTTCAGGACCTGGTGGACAGTTTCGGTATGAAGTTTTATCAATCTGTCGCATTGAAGGCAGAAGAGTGGAACAGGGATGGTAATATCGGCCTGGTAGTGGGCGCCACTTACCCGGAAGAGCTTAAAGACGTGCGCAAAATGTGTCCCCACATGCCACTGTTAATCCCGGGCATCGGCGCGCAGGGTGGTGACCTGGAGCTTTCTGTAAAATACGGTATCGATGCCCACCGTGAAAAGGCGGTCATAGTGGCCGCTCGCCAGGTGCTCTATGCTTCCAAAGGCGATGATTATGCCAGAGCAGCACGCAAGGTAGCCCGGGAATTGCGCGACAGCATTAACAGGGCACGCGGCTGTTAAACAGAAAAAGGAAAGGCGCTGGAGCGATCGGATGGCTGAAAAACCGAAGCAAATGTCCCGTACTATTTTTCACATTGACCTGGACGCCTTTTTCGTGACGGTGGAGCAGGTGCTGGATACCTCGTTGTCAGGCAAACCTGTGATCGTGGGAGGAAGGCCGGAGGGGCGTAGTGTGGTATCCTCAGCCTCATATGAGGCGCGTGCTTTCGGTGTGCATGCTGCCATGCCGCTGTCGCGGGCTAAACAACTTTGCCCCCAGGCCGTTTTCATCACCGGCCATTATCAAAATTACCGGGAGTTCTCAAAGAAATTCATGTCGATTCTGGCTGATTATTCACCCGCACTCGAGCCCGGCGGACTGGATGAAGCGTATCTCGACGTAACAGGATGTGAGAACTTCGGCTCGTGGAGGGAGCTGGCCCTTCAGATCAAGCAGAGGGTCAAGAAAGAGAGCGGGCTGGTGGCTTCAATTGGCATTGCTCCCTGCAAGGTAGTTGCCAAAGTGGCGTCCGACCTGGGCAAGCCGGATGGATTGGTTGAGGTGCAGCCGGGACAGGAGCGCAGTTTCCTGTCGCCGCTGGCAGTGCAGAAACTGCCGGGAATTGGCGAGAAGACCAGCGCAGTTTTACGTTCCATGGGTATAACTACCATAGGCCAGCTCGCTGATCTGCCGGATAAACTGTTCCTGAACCGTTTCGGCGAAGGAATGTTCTGGCTCCAGCAGCATGCCAGGGGCATCGACGATAGCGTGGTGGAAGCGCGGGGTGAGGCCAAGTCGATCAGCCGGGAGACCACATTTGAGAAAGACACCTCGGACCGGCGCCTGCTCAAAGCTACGCTGCGTTATTTTGCCGAGAAGCTGGGCGCTGAATTGAGGGAAAGCGGGAAACAGACCAGGACAGTGGGATTAAAGCTGCGTTACCTGGATTTTGAGACGATCAATCGCAGTTTTACATCAAACCACGCCACCGATCTGGATGACGATATTTTTCAGACAGCAGTGCGCCTGCTGGAGAAGGCGCTGGAAAAGAAAAACAGGCCTGTCAGGCTGATAGGTTTGGAAGTATGCAACCTCGTATCCGGCGAAAAACAGCTATCTCTGTTTAATGTGGAAACGGAGAAGATGGAGAAGGTCGACCGGGCTATCGACCGTATCCGTGAAAAGTATGGTTTCGATGCTATTCGGACAGGATACACGCTCGATCTCAGGCGCCGCCCGGCACAAAGAGATGAATAATTACTTTGACTGCAAATATTAAAGAGGCGGGAAATGTCTAAGGTTGAAACGGCCTTGACAGATTTGCCGAAGGGCGGCGTCCATCACCCCCCGCGTTCTCCGCAAATCAGTGAGTAAGGAGCTTTTCCATATACAGCATCTGGCAACTGATCTCCAGAAGCTCGGTAATTGCGAAAGCCTCATCCAGCGTCATGCCGCGCGCAAAACTTCCATGGCGGTAGACTACAACGACGGCATGGGTCGTTAACGCTTGTGAAATCTCAGCGGCGAATTTGCCCGGCCCCGGTCTGACATTGAAACCAATAACAGGCACTTCGGGGATAAATAATAACCCGCCCTCGTCGGCAGGGACGATTTTTTCTGTCAGTGTGGACATCACCGTGGCATGGATGGGATGGGCGTGGACAATCGCTGTGAAGGGAGTATTCTGATAGATAGCGCGATGGATGGCCAACTCCGAGGAAGCCAGCTTCGTATTATCATCCTCCTTATCGATGCCGGTCAGTACCAGGTCGGATTCGGACAGATATCCCAGTTGGCTGCCACTGCGCGTTATACATATCTTATCACCCGATTTTACACTCAGGTTGCCGCCATGCATGGACAGCATATTGCGCGTGTAAAGGTTGGATCCCACGGTTTGAAAGTGCGTTAAAAAATCAGACATGGTTTCCCCTGAATACCCTCCGGGCGGTAACGGCATTTGCCGCCCTATATACAATGTCGCGCTATGCCCCGGAATCAAGGCCGGCGTAATCTATTTGGCTGTTTTAGCAGAAGCGTTGAGCTTTTTCATCAGGCGGGACTTCTTCCTGGCAGCGGTATTGGGATGAATTACCTTCTTTTTGGCTGCCCTGTCCAGCGAACTGATGGCATCTTTGACCGCTGTTTCGGCTTCGACGCTTTTCTTGGCTGCTACCAGCTTCTCTGCCTTGGTAACAGCGCTTTTAGTATTGCTTTTGATCGCTTTATTGCGTTCCGCTTTCCTGGCGGACGATCTTGCTGATTTTTCTGCTGTCTTTGTTTTGGGCAATTCTGCCTACCTCCTTTGAAATCATGAACTGATATTGAGCTTGTCCTTCTGGACCTTGGAGGCGTTTATAACGCCTTTCAGGCTCATAACCCTGCTCAATATATGTTTCAACTGTGATATGTTTTTTATTTCTATCGTAGACCACATCGTGAAGATGTCGTCATTATATTGCGTACTCACGCTCGTAATATTAATTTTATGCTCTGCCAGTAAAGTAGTAATGTCCCTCAACAACCCCACCCTGTCGTAGGCTTCGATCTGGATATCGACAGGGTACACCTGTTCCACGTTGCCCCAGCTAACCTCGATCAGCCTCTCTTTCTCTTCCTCGTTGATGACATTAATACAGTTAGTGCGGTGTACAGTTATCCCATGGCTCCGCGTAATGTACCCGATAATATCATCACCGGGCACCGGATGGCAACATTGTGCCAGATGGGTGAGCAGGTCGCCTACTCCCAGCACTTGTATACCGGATCCCTTTTGCTTGCCCACGACAGTGGTCGGTTTAACCACCGGTACGATCTCTTCTTCCTCGGGGATTTCTTCTATCTGCGCAGCGACCTGGTGGGGTGTAATGCCGCCGTACCCGACCGCTGCCAAAAAATCATCCACACTCTCGCAATCCAGCTTCCTGGCCAGCTCTTCATAACTTGGTATGGTAAGGCCCAGCCTCTTCAATTCTTTTTCCAGCATGGTACGGCCACGTTCGATATTCTGTGTGCGCTCCTGCTTTTTGTACCAGGCCCGGATTTTCTCCTTGGCATGAGCAGTTTTAATGTAACCCAGGTCGGGGTTGAGCCAGTCCAGGCTGGGAGCTTTATCGGCCTTGCTGACCATGATTTCCACGATATCGCTGTTTTTAAGCGTGTAGTTCAGTGGGACCAGTTTGCTGTTGACCTTGGCCCCGATGCACCTGTGTCCGACGTTGGTATGGATGAGGTAAGCGAAATCCAGCGGTGTGGCGCCCCTTGGGAGAGGCTTGATTTCGCCCCTGGGTGTATAGACAAAGACCTGGTCGGCGAAAAAGTCCTCTTTGACCGAGTCCAGGAATTCACGGCTGTTGAGTGAGCTTTGCCAGTCGATTAGCTGACGCAGCCAGGACAGCTTTTCCTCAAAGTGCAGGTCGGGTTTGGCCCCTTCCTTGTATCTCCAATGCGCGGCTACGCCGTATTCCGACATGCGATGCATATCGTAAGTGCGTATTTGTATTTCCAAAGGCACTGTCCCGCCTGTTAACACAGTTGTATGCAGAGATTGGTAGCCGTTATCCTTGGGATTGGCGATATAGTCGTTAAATTCCTCGGTAATTGGGTGCCAGAGGTTGTGGATAATGCCCAATACCTTGTAACAGTCCGGCACTGTGTTGACCAGCACACGTATGGCGAATAGATCATGTATGTCACCGAACGTCCTGCCCATAGCGGAATAACGCTGTATCTTCTGATAGATGCTGTAAATATGCTTGGGTCGGCCCTTGACCTCGCCCTCGATCTTGGCCATCACCATCTCGTTATGCAGCTCCCATACAGCTTCATCGATAAAACCCTCCCTCTGGGAGCGTTTGATCGCTACCATGCGTGCGATCTCATGATATTGATCCGGATCGAGGTACCGGAAAGCCAGGTCTTCGAGCTGCCATTTGATCTCGCCCATACCAAGGCGGTGCGCCAGAGGGGCATAGATTTCCAGTGTCTCTCTGGCAATGGCTTGCCTGCGCTCAGGTGAAAGAGCCTGGAGTGTGTTCATATTGTGCAGCCGGTCGGCCAGTTTGATAAAAACAACGCGCAGATCCTCCGCCATGGCTATCAGCATCTTGCGCAGGTTTTCAGCCTGGGCAGCCTGTGCATCAGCATCCGCTTCACGCCGCCATTCAACCTTGCTCAATTTGGTGACGCCGTCCACCAGCTTGCTTACTTCAGGGCCAAACTTCTTCTCGATTTCGGAAATGGAGACGCTGCAATCCTCAGGGACATCGTGCAGTAATGCTGCCGCCAGCGTGGATGCATCGAGCTGAAGGTTAGCTAATGTCAATGCCGTCTGTAAAGGATGCTCAAGGAAAGGTGCGCCGGACTTGCGAATCTGCCCGTCATGGGCATGGCGGGCATATTCGTACGCTGCCTCTATAAGCGATAGCTTATCGGGAGGCAGGTATTCTCGTGCCTTGGCAAATAGTGGAGCCGGATCCATGCAATCACCGCTAATCATCTGTATAATAATGCATCCTGCTTGGCTATGGCAAATAGTCATCACGATCTGATGGAAATCGTTTGCTTCTGCGCGGCCACAATTTATCGTATTTTTCATGTGTAACAACTCAATATGCAGACAGACCTGTCTATTCCAGGTGGCTATTTACGCTGCAAAAAATATGGTGAATCCTAATTAAAGCGAGGTTGAATGCCGCGGGTGTTATGCCAGCGCGCTTGATATTGAAGGGCCGGTCGACTACCCTATATATTGAATCTGATGGCCAGGTTCGTCCTGAAGGCGGTAGATGAATGTATAATGATATGAAGTACGCTGTAGTCCTGGTGACCGTCTCAAGCCGTGAAGAGGCTGAGAAAATACCATCTTAATATATTATAATTAGCCTTTGAAGAGAGTTAGTTATGTTTAAAGCGCCCCGAGGAACAGCCGATATTCTGCCCGCCGAACAGCCCTGGTGGCGCTATATAGAGAGTCAGGCTGCCGCTGTCTGCCGCCTTTACGGTTACGAGCGTATCAGCACACCGGCCTTTGAGGACGCAGGGCTTTTTGCCCGCAGTGTTGGGGAGGGGACCGATATTGTCAATAAGGAGATGTACATTTTCAAAGACCGCAGCGATAATGAGCTTGCACTGCGTCCCGAGGGCACAGCATCGGTCTGCCGGGCTTATCTTGAGCATGGCATGGATAACCAGCCGCAGCCTGTCAGGATGTATTATTTCGCCGACATTTTCCGCTATGAAAGACCGCAGGCGGGGCGCTACAGGCAGCACCACCAGTTCGGCTGCGAAGCGATCGGGGAAGCATCCCCCATGCTGGATGCCGAGGTCATACACATGGCGCTGAGCTTTTTTTCTTCGCTGGGGTTGACCAATTTCACATTGCAGTTGAACAGCATTGGCTGCAGGAAATGCCGTCCTGTTTATTTGCAGGAATTAAAGAAATATTATCAGCCACTAAGCCAGGAGCTATGCGAGGACTGCCGCACAAGGCTGGGGAAGAACCCTCTCAGGCTGCTGGACTGTAAAAAGCCGGGTTGCCAGAGGGCAGCCGAGAGCGCACCCCGAAGCGCCGATTACCTGTGCGAAGAATGCTCCCTGCATTTCCAGTCGTTAAAAGGCTATCTGGGAGATCTGGGTATTAAATATACGTTGAACCATAGGCTGGTCAGGGGATTGGACTACTATACCAGGACGGTTTTTGAGATACAGCCCCTGGAAGGAGGTTCGCAGAGCGCGCTTGGTGGCGGCGGCCGGTATGACGATTTGATCGGCCAGCTTGGCGGTAAGGCAACTCCGGCCATTGGTTTCGCTACCGGGATGGAGCGCATTGTCATGAATTTGAAAAACCAGGGTGTGGAAGTCCCTGCTGCAGAGAAACCGGCCGTATTTATTGCCTGCCTGGGTGAGGCTGCCAGGTGTGAAGCTCTCAAAACGGCGGCACGGCTGCGTGAGGCCGGCGTGTCCGTTATTGTTTCAGCGGGAGACAAAAGCCTCAAGGCCCAGTTGAGAAATGCCAACTCTGCCGGCGCTGCCTATGTGGCCATAATTGGAGAAAACGAGGTCAGCGCAGGCACGGTCATGCTGCGCAATATGCAGACCAGCGAACAGCAGGAATTGCAGCAGGACGATGTTATCTCAGTCTTACAGGCCGATAAAATAAAATAGAAATAGTGGAGGTTAATATCATGGATGTTCTCGAAGCAATCAGAAACAGGCGCAGCGTACGACAGTACAAAGATACGCCTGTGCCGGATGATGTGTTGAATAAGGTCCTGGAGGCAGCACGGTGGGCGCCGTCGTGGGCCAATACACAATGCACCCGCTATATAGTTGTCAAAGACCCCGCCACCAAAGCCAGGCTGGCAGAGACAGTTAACAGGGGCAACCCCTCCACCGAAGCCCTGAAAAATGCTCCCATCGTCATTGTCGCTTGTGCAGAATTGAAAAAAGCTGGCTATTACAAAGGTGAGGTAGCAACTGACAGGGGTGACTGGTTCATGTTTGATGTAGGCATTGCCATGGAGAATCTTGCGCTGGCTGCTCATGCATTTGGTTTGGGCACAGTACATGTAGGTTATATACCGGATTCCAAAAAAGTCGAGGAAATACTTGGAACGCCGGAAGGCGTCGTTGCCGTGGAGATGACGCCGCTGGGATACCCTGCTGCAGAAACCAAGGCGCCGCCGCGGAAGGAATTGTCGGAGATCGTATTTTACGAAAAGTACGGCAAGCATTAAAATTTAACAAGGCATATTTCCCTGTAATTTCTGCCCGCTGCGGTTTACAAGTTATAGCAGTTTCACCGCACGGGCTGAATATTTTTAAAGGAGGATCATATGGCCAAAACGATCGCAGAGATCAATGACAAAATCAAAAAAGGCCAGGCGGTCGTGGTCACTGCTGAAGAGGTGATCGGCATCGCCAGAAAGAAAGGAGTAGCTGCCGCAGCGAAAGAGATCGATGTTGTGACTACAGGGACTTTTGGCCCTATGTGCTCCTCCAGCATATATATGAACCTTGGCCATAGTAGCCCCCGTATCAAAGTAGGCGGCGGTAAAGTCTATCTGAATGACGTTCCTGCCTATACTGGCATAGCAGCCGTCGATATTATACTGGGCGCCGCCGCCATGCCGGACGATGATCCCAGGAACAGGATTTATCCGGGCGACTTCAAATATGGGGGCGGGCATGTGATCGAAGAACTTGTCTCCGGTAAGGATATCAGGCTGGTTGCCACCGCCTACGGCACAGACTGCTATCCGCGTAAAAAGATCGAAACTTTGATCAATATCAACACGGTTAATGAGGCTGTGCTGTTCAACATGCGCAATGCCTACCAGAACTATAACGTTGCCGTGAATCTGGGCAACCGCATTATTTATACCTATATGGGCGTACTGAAACCGAGAATGGGCAATGCCAACTTCAGCTCGGCTGGCCAGCTGTCACCGCTTATGAATGATCCGCTGTACAGGACCATCGGCATAGGCACACGCATTTTTCTTGGCGGAGGCATCGGTTATGTGGCCTGGCAGGGGACTCAGTTTAACCCTTGCGTACCGCGCACAGACAAGGGAGTGCCTACACGCGGTGCGGGCACGCTGGCTGTGATTGGTGATCTCAAACAGATGAAACCCAGATGGCTGGTGGGCACCAGCTTCCTGGGCTATGGAGCTACGCTGACCGTCGGCATCGGTGTCCCGATACCCATACTGGATGAAGACATCCTAAAGTATACCCTGGTGACTGATGCCGATATCATAGCCCCGGTGATCGATTACTCCGAGGTCTATCCTCAACGCAGGCCGGATGTGCTGGGCGAGGTGAGCTATGCCGACCTGAGATCAGGCAAGATCATTGTGGCAGGCAAGGAAGTCCCCACGTCCTCTCTTTCCAGCTACCCGCGTGCGGTGGAAATCGCCGGTATGCTGAAGCAGTGGATCAAGCAAGGGGAATTCCTGCTGACCGAACCCGTTGCCGCCTTGCCGGGGCCGGAATCGGGCATCAAGCTTAAAACGCTTGAAGAACGGCCACTGCCCTGAAGGAGTGATGAAAAATGAAAAGAGTAGCAAAAAAGATAGTATTGCATTTTCCGGAGAAGACCACGGACAAGCCCATTGTCAGTAAGCTGATCAGGGATTATGGCCTGGACTTCAACATACTCAAAGCATCCATCTCCCCGGGCGAAGAAGGCCTGATGGTGATGGAGTTGAGCGGTGAGCAGAATGACTACGATAAGGGCATCAGATATCTCCAGTCTGCCGGCGTTGAAATACAGGCGCTCAGCCAGGACGTGGTGCGTAACGAGGAGCGCTGTACGCACTGCGGGGCCTGTATCACCATGTGCCCGACCAGGGCTTTTTCACTCGAAAAAGACACGCTCATGGTCATCTTTGACAACTCCAAGTGCGTTGTCTGCGAGTTATGCGTGAAGGCCTGCCCGCCGCGTGCCATGGAGCTGCATTTCTGACAAAACGCCGACGCCGGGGTATAAGCCAGTGTATGAGGAGCGCACCTATCGGCACACGATAAAGGATACAGATCTGGTCTCCTTCACTGCCAGAGTGAAGGAGACCGATTTATATATACGCGCCGAGCGTGATCTTGCAGCCGAGGCGCTTAGCGCCATTGAAGAATGCCGCGCGCCTCTTGAGAAATACATTCAAAACCACCCGCTTTTTCTGCATAGTCTGGAACCGCTGTTGGTTGCCGAGGATGCCCCCGCCATCGTGAAAACGATGGCGGGAGCGGGTAGGCAGGCAGGCGTCGGGCCAATGGCGGCAGTAGCCGGCGCCATGGCCGGGATGGTAGGCCGGAAATTGCTTCAGTACTCGAGGGAGATCGTCGTCGAAAACGGCGGCGATATCTTTATGCAGACCAGGAAAAAGCGAATGGTTGGGATATTTGCAGGGCGGTCTCCCTTCAGCGGAAAGCTGGCGCTGGAAATATCGCCGGAGATGATGCCGGCAGGCATCTGCGCGTCATCCGGCGCTGTGGGACCTTCGCTGAGCTTGGGATTGGCTGATGCCGCTGTCGTGCTCTCGCATTCGCCTGCCCTATCCGACGCCGCCGCCACAGCCGTGGCCAACCTGGTAAAAGCGGCTGATGACATCCAGGCGGCGCTCGACTTCGGTCGGCAGATCGAGGGCATCCTTGGAATAGTCGTAATAAAAGGAGACAGGATGGGTGCGTGGGGTGAAGTCAAACTGGTCAGGACCTGACTAAATCCCGCAGCATTTGACTGTTATCACGATGGTAAAACTGGCTGTGGCACCTTTGGCATCGGACACCTCGCAGGTAACTTTATAGGCGCCGCCTGCTCCAGGCACTATCCACTGAACCGATTCAGGTTTTCCCTCCTCAAGGCTGTTGATTTTGCCGGCTGTAGCCATCCAGGCGTAGTCCAGCTTGTCGTTGTCGGGGTCGCTGGCTATGCATGTGATATCCACAGTCTCATAGATGCGAGCGACAGGATCGGGATTGCGGTCCTTTTCCTTTTCAGTCATGATGGGTTTAATGGTAGTAGCTAAATGTCCCGGGCGCTGGAATTTGATGCCTTCTATGACGGGTGCATTGTTCGGCTTGTCAGGGACGGTTACTATGACATCCTTTTTCGCCACTCCCCCCTTGCCGTCATTGACCACCACAGTGATCATATAAGTTCCAGGTTTTTCCGGTGCAGACCAGGTGACTGCGGCGCCGGATCCGCTGAGGGTGCCATCCGTGCATGTCCAGCGGTAAGTGAGAGTATCATCGTTGGCATCGGAGGCATCGCAGATGACCTGTGTTTCCCCCAGCTGTTGTACCTGCAGGTCGGCGGCCAGTCTGGCTATAACGGGGGCATCATTGACGGGTTCGGAGGAGGACACGGGCTGTGCAGCAGCTTCCGCTGGTGAGTCGGTGCTGTTATTGCATCCTGCTGTTATGAAAACAGGTAAAAGCGATAATAAGCAAATCAGGAAAGAAGTGATATATTTTATTGATTTCATTGGCTGAGCGGCTCCTGTCAAATGAGGAGAGATATTATATATATTATATTTTATGCCGGTTGAATAGCTTGTTCATCCAGAACTGGTGGGCCAGAAATGGTCCCGGCAACAATATTATTATAATGAGCGCCAGGATGAATAGTCCAACGTCCATATACATGGACTGTATCGGCGTTAGACCGCCGAACCATTCTTCCCAGACACCGAAACATTCGCAGGTCGGATATTTATCCAACCCGCTGGCGATCATGTAAGAATTGTTTGCCATGAAGCCGAGAGAGAGCAAGATTATGACTATGGCCATCAACCTGGGCCAGATGCCGATGATCAGAGCCAGGCCGACCAGGGTTTCGCTGATGGGTAGTATCCAGGGTATGAAGACCAGGCCGATGAAACGTGCGAATTCAGGAGTAAGGAGGAAATCTGGGATGAACCGGTCCAGGAATTCGGTCTGGCCGGGGATCTGGCCAAAACCGGCCAGTTTACCCGTGCCGGAAAAAATAAAGACAGCGCCGATTATAAGGCAGGCCACCACACAAATCACGCTGCGAACGGTCGGCTGGGAATCGTCATAAAGAGTAGACATGTGAATATCCCTTGAACGATAAATAGGTCTTGACTTAATCGAAATTATAAACTACACTAATGCCAGTATGCAAACCTTGGTTTCTGCGGAGTCTTAATCCGGTTAACCTCTGAAATCGGGAGATCATATCGCCGGGATTAGGATTCCCTGCATATGTTTCATGAGGTCTTGAGCCGTGTAGACATTCCCAAAACCAGCGGGGCATAGTTATTCTCAACAAGGAGGCATCAATGGCCATAGCGGACAAGACCCTTACGTGCGCCGAGTGCGGCAAATCTTTCGTCTTCACAATAGGCGAGCAGGAATTCTATTCTTCAAAAGGACTTCAGAACGAACCTAAGCGTTGCCCTGATTGCAGGTCTAACAGGAAACAGACCCGCTCAGGCGGTTCGGGGAAGGCCAGGCAGATGTTCAAGGCCACCTGCGCAAGGTGTGGAATCGAATGTGAAGTACCCTTCGAGCCGAAACAGGAACGGCCGGTCTATTGCAGCAACTGCTACGCAGCAACAAAACCGGCCCGTTAATATAGGATAGCGAACTCCCGCCAATCTCCCGCGGGAGCATTCCACCAGCGGATAGCTCCGGGGCGGCAGATCAGACTTTTGTGAATGTCGGCATCTGCAAACTGAAGATATATATTCCGGGGAGCCAGTCTCTCAAGGATAAGCGAAGCATCCTCAAATCTCTGATGGCACGTCTTCAGAAACAGTTCAATATCTCCATCGCTGAGGTCGGCGACCATGATTTATGGCGCATTACTACGATAGGGATCGCCTGCGTCAGCAACCATAACTACCGTCTTGATGAGGTAATCGATGCTGTCATCAACACTATTAATCGCGATTTTCCCAATGTCGAGATCATCGAAAAAGAGGTTGATTTTTACGGTTAATCGTAGCCCTATATTTTGACAGAAACCTTTGCAATTATTATTGTGGGCAAACTGTAGTTGTATAATTAACCCGTGGACGCTACTTCCTTCCTCGAACATCTCAAGCAGAACCCTGAGTATAAAGATCAGATAGTGCATGTCCAGTATATACCGGCGCGTGATGCGCGTCCCGGCTGGCTGGATAGGCCGCTCCATCCAGTGCTGCAGGGCAGGCTCGATGATCTGGGCATCAGCACGCTTTATTCGCACCAGGCCGAAGCGATTAACTCCGTACGCAAAGGCAATAACGTCATGGTGTCCACTCCGAGCGCCAGTGGCAAGACGCTCTGTTATAACATTCCTGTACTGAATGCCATGCTGGAGGACTCCTCCGTGCGCGCTCTTTATCTCTTCCCCACCAAAGCGCTGGCGCAGGACCAGCTTCGCACTCTGACCGGCCTGGCAGGCAAAACGATCAATCTGCCCTGGGAATGCGCAACCTATGATGGCGATACAGCCGTGGATGAACGTTCAGTTATACGGAAACGCGCGCGTATTGTGCTCACTAACCCTGATATGCTGCATGTCGGCATACTGCCCAATCACAGGGCCTGGGACCACTTCCTGCGACGGCTTAAATTCGTTGTGCTGGATGAAGCGCATGTCTACCGGGGAGTATTCGGTTCGCACGTGGCCTGCGTTTTACGCCGCCTGCGCCGGCTGTGCCAAATATATGGCAGCCGACCACAATTTATGTTCTGTTCGGCTACTATTGCCAATCCCGGGGAGCATGCAGAGCGGCTGGCCGGGTTGCCGTTTGAGGTGGTGGATAAGGATGGGGCTCCTTATGGAGGCAAAGCTTTCG
>DKFA01000085.1 GCA_002452695.1 Dehalococcoidia bacterium UBA6808 | reverse complement strand
TGATCTCAGGATAGCCCGCTATAATAACTATGTGATAGGCCCGGCGTCGGCTGCAAGTAAACAATACTTCAGAGATCGAAAACCACATAGCTAAATTAAAAAGGCCCTGATTCCCGTTTGCGGTTGAGAATTAGGGCCGTCTTAATAAATGCCGCTTAGCTTAGAGTAGTTTTAACTCACCCTTTTGATAGACGCCGAGACATCAATGCCTTCGCGCAACGAATACATACTGAGCGTATCATTGTTAATAATTGAAATACACTCATCCAGCAGAGCCTGGTCGCTGTCGCCGATATTAACTTCGATCTCGGCTTGCATTTCACTGATCCTTGTGCGCATGATCGAGTCCTTTTCTTTCTTGGAGGCGATGCGCCCGGTCATCGATTTGATTTCCACTCCGCGCTTGGTCAGGTCCGAGGCCAGTGTAGTGCAAATGCAGCACAGCGCTCCCGCGTTGAGCAATCTGTTGGCCCAATGCTTGCGCGCCTCAGGTGAAAGTTCGGCATTATTGATGTGAAAAACAGGGACGCCATCTTCGGTCATAGTAAAAAAGTGCCCGTTGCCGCCGTCTCGTCTGTATTGCACAACGCAATCTGATAGTTCCATCTGATACTCCTTTATTATTATTAAAAAAACGCCGACCTCAATTACAGCAGTCCAGTCCGCCGGAGAATATGACATTTGTCACATTTTTTATTCTTCGATTCGGCTGATTTTTCCCTCAATAGAATTTAATAGATATTGCGGTAACCCGTGCAGATTTAGTCGACGGGCATAATGTTTGAAAAAACGGTAGAATAGAAAAAAATGACAAAAGTCACATTCTTATCTTACTCATACCTATAGAATATGCTGTTAGTTGTGAAAAACGCACGTTTTATTATGTCTGAAATAGATACTGGCAAAATGTTTCACCTCGCTCTTGCCCGATCCATGTCTCAAAACAGCTCAATAATTTATCTATCAGAGGCCTGTCTTGTCCGTCCCTGATTCCAGTAAAAACAGGAACCCGCAGATATTGGTATTTTCCACAAACAATATCTCCGATCCGGGCATCGATCTGGCTGGCAGCTCGCACATGGACTATCCCACCTCGGTCCAGGTTATACCGGTACCCTGCTCCAGCGGCATAAATCCGGCATGGGTATTACACGCCATCAAGGCAGGTTTTGACGGCGTATTCATTGCCGCCGACGGCACCGATTGCGCATTTTTAGCTGATTGCACGGACCGCACAGCAGCAATCACTCAAAAAGCCCAGGACCTATTAAAAGAACACGGCTTTGATCCCAGGAGGATTAAAATGGCGGCTGTTTGCTCTGTGTGCTCAGAGTCGTTCGTGTCACACATGGAAAAATTTCACAAAGCCCTGGCAGAGCTTAAATCGGATAAAAGCGAAAGATAAATTCCCATGAATACGATATATAACAACAACTACGATGCTCTGGTGGTGGGCGGCGGCATAGCCGGCATGGAATCAGCCCTGACGCTGGGTGACATGGGTTTCAAAGTCATACTGGTGGAAAAGGAAGCCAGCATAGGCGGCAAGATGATCTTGCTGAGCAAGGTCTTCCCCACGCTCGATTGCGCCAGTTGCATATCAACGCCCAAAATGGCAGCCACTGCCAACCACCCCAACGTTAAAGTGCTGACGTATTCAGAGATCGATCAGATCTCACGCCAACCAGACGGCAGTTTTACCGCCTCGCTTAAACTCAAGCCTAAATTCGTCGATCCTCAGAAATGTACCGGCTGTGGACAATGTGAAACGTCCTGCACAGTATCCATTGCGGATGAATTTAACTCTGACTTGATCGCCCGCAGGGCAGCTCATATAGCTTTCCCGCAGGCTGTACCGAAAAAAGCTCTGATAGACCGTAAAGGGACATCACCCTGTTCGTTTACCTGTCCGGCCGGCGTCAAACCACATGGCTATGTTTCACTGGTCCGGGCTGGAAAATACGACGAGGCATTTCATCTGCATATGGAAGATGCGCCGCTACCGGGCTGCCTGAGCAGGGCCTGCTATGCCCCCTGTGAAGAGGAATGCACCAGGGGCAAGCTGGAAGGCCCGGTCTCCATCAGAGCGATCAAACGTTTTATGGTCGACCGTTATTACAGCAGCCATACTGAACCGGAGTACGGCATACCCGAAAAACTCAATGGTAAAAGCGTCGCAGTTGTCGGGTCAGGGCCGGCCGGCCTGTCGGCCGCTTATTTCCTGGCATGTGCTGGATACTCAGTCACCATTTTCGAATCAGAGCCTGAAGCGGGCGGTATCATGCGCTGGGGCATCCCTTCCTACCGCCTGCCCAAAAATATCCTGGCACGCGATATCAAAAACATCACAGCCCTGGGGGTAAAGATCAATACAGGAATAAAGGTCGAAAGCCTGCAGGACCTCAAGCAACAGGGGTTCGACGCCGTATTCCTCGCCCTCGGCAACACAGGCGGCCGTCGTATCTCCATACCGGGCGAAGACCTCAAAGGCGTGATCGACTGCATGGAGTTCCTCAAAGCCTGCAGTTCTGCAAAACCGCCTGCTATCAAGGGTAAAAAGGTGGTGGTGATCGGAGGCGGCAACGTAGCCATCGATTGCAGCCGTAGTGCCGTGCGCCTGGGCGCCTCTGAAGTACAGCTTGTCTGCCTCGAATCACGCGGGGAGATGCCTGCGCACAAATGGGAAGTCGAACAGGCTGTCGCGGAGGGAGTTATTTTGAATTGCTCGTGGGGCCCCAGGTCCTGCCGCAACATTGAAGGCCATGCTTCCGGTGTGGATTTCGTCAGTTGCACGTCTGTATTCGATTCAAAGGGGAAATTCAGCCCCACGTTTGATGAATCCACGGCTACTTCTTTCGATGCCGATATGGTCATTATGGCTGCCGGCCTCCTGCCCAATACAGCAGCATTTTCAACGCAGGTTGAACTTAACGGCAACAAAACAGTCCGCGCAGATAAAGAAACGTCGCAGACCGCCATTCCCTGGGTCTTCGCCGGCGGAGACGCCGTGACAGGACCGTCAATGATAGTGGGGGCCATCAGCCAGGGCAAGCGTGCTGCCTACTACATCGACCGCTACTTGCAGGGACTGCCGCTGAACGAAGGCCGTTTCGACAATAGGCTGCCCTCCGTAGATAAAGATTCGGTGCTCACCCGTTCCTATGGGAAGATCT
>DKFA01000054.1 GCA_002452695.1 Dehalococcoidia bacterium UBA6808 | reverse complement strand
ATGAAGCTGACAGGAAAATAGTAAAAAATATTTTTTTAGATATGTTTTAGCTACAAAAGGGGTATTGACATGTATGCAAATATGTGCTAATTTTTTAATGTCCCAAGCAATCGAAGTTAGAACGGGGAGGCAGATGACCCCAGCAGGAGGTAGGCGAAGGCCGAAAAGTGCAAGGGGTGGAAGTGAGGAACCGGAAAACCGAGGTTGCTTGGGGCAATTTTTTTATTCCAGCATAGCGATAAAAGGCAAATTGCGGTATTTACCGCCCACATCCAGACCATATCCCACCACAAATTCATCAGGGATTTCAAATCCTATGTAATCCAGCGGAACATCGATCAGGCGTCTTACCCTCTTATCCAGCAATGTACAGACTTTAAGGCTGGCAGGTTCTTTACCGGCCAGGTAATTAAGTACGAAGTTGAGCGTCATACCGGTATCGACTATGTCTTCTATCATAAGCACGTGTTTGTCCCGTATATCCATATCAAGGTCCTTGGTAATCCTGACTGAAGGGTCGCCTGTTGCAGAAGGTGCGGATATCGACATGAAATCGATAACTACGGGAATAGATATATTCTGCATGAGGTCTGACATAAAGCAGACCATGCCCTTTAAAATACCTATCAGCACCAGGTCAGTGCCGCGATAATCACTGGAGATCTGCTTGGCCAGGGATTTTACCCTTCGCTGAATCTGCGTCTTGCTGAACAGATATTTTCCAATGCCGACCATTTTATTTTCATCCGGCGGCAAATAACCGTATTTGGCCAGCAGCTTGAGATAATCGTCTTTGTTGAGCAGTCTAATATTGACGTCAGGGTACAATTCTTTGAGGGAGCGTATCTTATGGTTTTTCTCAGTAATCAGGCTCTGCTTGGTAGTAGTCAATTCGATGTAGAGGTTAATCTCAGGCAGATAGAAGTCAGGTGTAAACATCTCTGTTATCCTGTTATCCTCATAGGCCAGGGGGAAGGAACGAGGCTCGTAAAGCCACTCAACCTGGTAGAAATCGAGCAGGCGGGCAAACTCCTCTTCGCTGGGATGGCTGAAATTTAATTGACGTGTGGGGAAAAGCGGGAGATCGGAGAAGCTGGTGAGCTTTTTCTGTTGAACCTGCAATGCCTCATGCCTTTTGCCTAACAACTGGTGCAGGTCGTTCTTTTCAAGCAGGACGGCGATAAAATTGGCTACGGTGGAAATAAAATCTTTTTCACTTGGTTTGAAATGGCGTTTTTCGCGTGTATATATCCTGATCTCACCCACTACTTCTTCCTTCTGAGTAATGGGCGCTCCAAGCAATGATTTAAGCTTCTCTTCGCGTGCTGCCTGTGGATACTGCGTACGCTTGTCTGTCGATACATCTTCGACAGCAATGATTTTACCGTCGAGGATCTCCGGATAGCTCCTGCGCGCATTGATCGGGCCCTTGCGCAGGTAATAATCGCTAAGTCCGAAGGCGCCTGCAATATCCAGATATTGCCTGTGAGGGTTTAGCAGCATAATAGCGCAGCCCGATGCCTGCAGGCCTTTGGCTGCACTGGACGCAATGGAATTTAACTGTTTCCTTGTCGACAGCGAACTATTGATGACCCTGGCTATCTGCTTATAAGCAAGTGAGTAGCGGTTTTCTACCTCATCCATACCTCATCAACCCACCACACTATTAATAATTGTTCAACCACATTTTGTGTAACCACAACTGGGACAAATATGGCAACCCTCCTGATATACTAACAGATTACCACAATCGGGGCACTGTCCGGTAGAGATACCTGTGGAACTGGTAGTATAGTCACTCTGTATCGGTGCCTCCTCTTCAGTTTTGACGTATTTTTCCAGTACGCTGCCGATTGCATCGGCACATGATAGTATAGCACGGCCATTTTCCCACGACACAGACGGGCAACGTATGGCTCTCAGTTGTTTAACTACATTGGCTGTGTCGATTCCCGACCTCAAGATCAGCGAGATAAGCCTGCTGATAGCTTCAAGTTGGGCGGATGCGCAGCCACCGGCTTTGCCCAGGCTGGAAAAAACTTCGCAGATACCTTTCTCGTCGAAGTTAACCGTTACATAAATATATCCACATCCCGTGGTTACTCGTTCGGTAATACCACGCGTAACCTTGGGCCTCTGTCTTGGCGCCAGTCTTGTTTCGATTTCCCTGTTCCGCTCTTTTTCTGTTAATGCATTGGCTGGTGGGGGAGTCTCTTTTTGTCCGGTGTTAAGTACCTGGCTGTCCCGGCTTCTGTCCCTGTAAATGGTGATACCCTTTAGTCCCAGTTTATAGGCCAGCATGTAGACATCTTCTACGTCTTTGGGAGTGGCTTCAAAGGGGAGGTTCACAGTCTTGGAAACGGCACTATCGGTATATTTCTGGAAAGCTGCCTGGATTTTAATATGCCATTCCGGCGAGATATCATGAGAAGTAACGAATACCTTCTTAATCCAGTCAGGTATTTCAGCAATGGAGTGGAGCTTCTTACCTTCTGCCAGCTTTTTCATCAGTTCCGGCGAATATATCTTTTCCTGTTTGGCCACCTCCTCAAAATAGGGATTTATCTCTAACAGCCTTTCACCATCGAGAATGTGTCTGTAGTAGCTCAGTGCGAAGATGGGTTCGATACCGCTGGAGCAGCCTGCTATAATGCTTAACGTTCCGGTCGGGGCGATGGTGGTGCGATTGGCGTTGCGTACCTTGGGTCCGCCCTCTACATCGTATATGCTGCCTTTGAAAGCAGGGAATGTGCCCCTTGTTTTGCCCAACTCAATTGACTCTCTGGTCGATTCCTCAGAGATGAAGCGCATTATATTCTCGGCCAGATCAAGCGCCCTGTCGGAATTATACGGAATGGAGAGCTGTATCAGCATATCGGCAAAGCCCATAACGCCTAACCCGATCTTGCGAGTCCGGCGGGTCATGTCCTCAATTTGCTGGAGAGGATAACGGTTGACCTCGATTACGTTGTCCAGAAAACGGACAGCAAGCTTAACGGTCTCACGCAGTTTCTCATAGTCGATCTCAGGTTTGCCGGAGACGGTCTTGATCATTTTGGCAAGGTTGATAGACCCCAGGTTACACGACTCGTATGGCAATAGAGGTTGTTCACCGCAGGGATTGGTGCTCTCGATTTTGCCAAGGTTGGGTGTCGGGTTAAAATCATTGATGCGGTCAATAAAGATTATGCCCGGGTCGCCGGTTCTCCACGCCATATTGACGATCTTCTTGAATACTTCCCTGGCATTAAGCTTGTCCACGACTTCCTGGTTATGTGGATTGATCAGCTCGTAATCGGAATTATTCTCGACGGCCTTTATAAACCTGTCCGTAATTGCCACAGAAATATTGAAGTTGGTGAATGCCTTGGGATCTTCCTTGGAGGTGATAAATTCAAGTATATCGGGATGTTCGACGCTGAGAATGCCCATATTGGCGCCGCGTCTCATGCCTCCTTGCTTGATGACATCTGTAGCGGTATCGAAAGCTCGCATAAAGGAGACGGGGCCGCTGGCTACGCCACCCGTTGATCCTACACGGTCTTTCTTGGGGCGTAGACGTGAAAAGGAGAAACCTGTGCCTCCGCCGCTCTTGTGGATCAGGGCGGTATATTTAACTGCATCAAAAATAGACTCCATGCTATCCTCAATAGGCAATACGAAGCAGGCTGACAATTGCCCAAGATCACGCCCGGAATTCATCAGTGTCGGCGAGTTGGGTAAAAATTCCAGCGAGGTCATCATTCTGTAGAACCTGTTTTCCCATTCATCTACAGGTGCGGCCTTATCAAAAGCCAGCTCAGCCGAAGCTATATGGCGTGCGACACGGTGGAAAAGCTGTTCAGGAGTTTCAATCACACTACCCTTGCTGTCCTTTTGTAAGTACCTTTTTTCGAGTACCACCAGGGCATTTTTGGTGAGTTTGAGCTCGGTCGGAGGCAACGGCTCAACTGG
>DKFA01000109.1 GCA_002452695.1 Dehalococcoidia bacterium UBA6808 | reverse complement strand
CTCAAGCAGCAGGCGGAGGTCCTGAGAGATGAGTTAAACCAAATTGAGGCTGAAATAGGGAAGTATACGGCTGAACAAAAGTAGCAAGGAGTCAAATATGAAAATAGGAATCTCTGCTACAGGCAAGACGCTGGATTCTGAGGTAGACTTACGTTTCGGGCGATGCCAGTACTTTATCATCTCTGATACGGAGACGAATGAGTTTGAAGCTATAGATAACTCCAGCGCCACCGCTGCAGGTGGCGCTGGAATATCAGCGGCTCAAATACTCTCAAACAAAGGTGTTAAAGTAGTTCTCACCGGAAACTGTGGACCTAATGCGTATCAGGTGTTTTCATCGGCCGGAATTGATGTGATAACTGGTGTTTCAGGCAAAGTGAGAGACGTTGTCGAAAAATTCAAGCTTGGGACTTATTCTATATCAAAGCAAGCTAATGTTCCCGATCATTATGGTATGGGGAGTGGTTCTGGGATGGGAATGGGAATGGGGCGCGGCATGGGCAGAGGAATGGGCAGAGGAATGGGAATGGGGATGGGGATGGGAGGTGGTATGGGTAGAGGAATGGGTCGAGGAATGGGAATGGGAGGTGGCTTTGCATCCCAATCTAACCAACCGCCGCAAACAACGGGTGCAGACCAGGATATAGATGCGCTAAAAGCCCGGTCGGTGGCTTTAGCCAAACAGTTGGCTGATATTCAGCGACGCATCGCAGAATTGGATGATAAAAAAGAGGATAAATAGTTAGTATAGTTATGTATTGAAGTTAAAAAAACAGGTTCATGCCAGGGCGATAGAGCTGTTTGTAGGGGTGCTGTCCTTGGGTTGGAGCAAACGGGACCGGAGTTATCGTTGGCATGATGTGAAAGCGATGCGGAAAAGCAGTGCTTAACCATCTGGAAGTTATTCTGGCAACCGGGGCGATTATAGACGGCAACAATCAGTAAATTTGGAGGAATAGTATATGACAACTATAGATGAGATAAAACAAAGTCTGGAGATAGTCCCAGTTCCAGGTATCAAGCGTAGTGTAATTGGATTGAATATGGTGCGTGAGATTAATGTTTCAGATGGTAAAGTGGATATTTTATTAGCATCAACCGGAATGATAACGGAGCAGCAGGACTGGGTCAAAAGCAAGATACAGGAAGCTGTGAAGAATCTGCCGGGAATTAAAGATGTAGTAGTGAATTACAGCAGCATTAAGGCAAAGGAGCTTAATAAGATAGATCGGATAATCGCTGTGATGAGCGGCAAAGGAGGCGTGGGCAAGTCTTTGGTATCGGGTTTGATAGCAATCGCTTTGAATCGTGAAGGTTATGAAGTAGGCATCATGGATGCAGATATTACAGGGCCCAGCATACCTAAGATGTTTGGTATCAAATCCAGGCCGAGCGGCAATGAAGATGGCATATTGCCGGTTTTATCTAAATTGGGCATCGAGGTCATGTCCATCAACCTGCTGTTACCCAGTGAAGATGACGCCGTCATCTGGAGAGGGCCTTTGATTGGGAATACTATTAAACAATTTGGGGAAGATGTCCTGTGGGGCAAACTGGATTATTTGATTATTGATCTGCCGCCGGGAACTGCCGATGCGCCGATCACAGTTATGCAGGCTTTCCCAATATCAGGGGTAATTGTCGTATTTACACCTCAAGACCTGGTCGAGATGATTGTCAAGAAAGCAGTGAACATGGCTCGTAAAATGGAGAAAAAGGTACTCGGTGTCGTGGAGAACATGAGTTATCTATATGTACCGGAAATTGATAAGAAGATTGAGATATTTGGTAAAAGCCGCGGACAGGAACTGGCCAAAGTTTCCAACGCTCCTCTTTTGGGGCAAATCCCGATAGATCCTGAGTTGGCCAGGCTCTGCGATGCTGGCGAGATCGAGCGTTTTGATGGCGATATACTGAAAGATCTGTCAGAATCCCTTCGCAAAATATTGCTGACCACGAGCAACTGACACGGGAGACGGGATAATGACATATGTCTGGGGGCAAATTATATGGTATCAGGTATGCTTAAAACGGCCATTATTGATTGCAGGACGATGCACTAAAAACGTGGAAGAAAGCTTGTTGGGGATAGAAAGAAAAAATTATGCAATTCAAGGATTATTATCAAATACTCAATGTCAGCCGGGATGCAAGTGATCAAGATATAAAGAAAGCGTTCCGCCGGCTGGCTGTGAAGTATCATCCTGATCGCAATCCGGACAACGAGCAGGAAGCAGGCGAAAAATTCAAAGAGATTAACGAGGCCTACGAAGTTCTTAGAGACGAGCAGAGAAGACGGCAGTATGATATGCTCCTTTCAGGCTATCCCCGGAGAACGATTAGTGTCGAGGACTCGTTTGGTGAAGATATGGGGATGGACAGCCTTTTGTGGATTCTTCGACGAATGGCCGGATCGGACTTTATTGTAAGGGGAACAGGTATGGGTAAACCGTGGGGATGTGGCCGCCGATACGGCGGGAAATGTCGCCGGCAGTGGAGACAGGATAATGAGTAGCGCACTTGTCTATGGACCTGTCCCGTCCCGTAGATTAGGGCGCAGCCTGGGAATAAATAACATACCTCCCAAAATATGCTCCTATTCGTGTGTTTATTGTCAGTTGAGACGAACAAAAAACATGCAAATCACGAGAGAGACGTTTTATCCACCGCTGGAGCTTGTACGAAATGTCACAGATAAGGTCAGACAACTAAGGGAGAAAGGCGAAATTGTGGATTATCTGGCCTTTGTGCCCGATGGAGAACCGACTCTGGACGTAAACCTGGGAAAAGAGATTGAGCTCTTACGCCCGCTTGGTATAAAGATAGCAGTTATTACCAATAGTTCGCTTATCTGGCGCCAGGATGTGCAGCACGATTTGTGCAAAGCTGACTGGATATCACTGAAGGTTGATGCGGTAACGCAGGATATATGGCGCAAAATCGATCATCCTCACGGGGCAATAAAGATTGACAATATACTGGATGGGATGCTCAATTTCGCTGGATTATTCAGGGGTGAACTTGCCACGGAGACAATGCTTATCAAAGGAATTAATGATAGCGAGAATGAGATAAATGAGATTGCCGCATTTTTGGCGAAATTGAAACCCGCCAGGGCATACATATCAATACCGACGAGGCCGCCGGCAGAGCGGGTAGAGCCGGCGACTGAGCAAACGCTTAATACTGCATATCAAATTTTCAGCACAAAGCTCGCGAATGTGGAATATTTGATTGGTTACGAAGGGAATATCTTTGCCTTCACCGGCAGCGCTATGGATGATTTATTAAGCATTACCGCAGTACATCCGATGAGGGAGGATGCTGTAGCGGAACTACTGGCAAAAGATGGGGCCGATTGGGGGACTATTCAGAAATTGGTCACAGATGGTCACCTGGCGGAATTGGAATACCGGGGGAAAAAATTCTATGCCAGGAAGCTGCAGACGAAAAAGGTATTCGATAATAGTAGAGATGCTTGCGTATCAAACCAGTCGAAGGAGTAAAACCTATGGCAGTTCTATCAATATGTAAATTTCCCCAGGATGATATTTTGCGAAAAAAAGCGAAAAAACTACCGGTTATCGATACACCGGTTCAAAATCTTATCGATAGTATGATTGAAACAATGAGATTTACCCATGGCGTTGGGCTGGCTGCGCCGCAGATTGGCAAGTCCTTGCGCATTATCACCTTACAGATGCCCGGCGAAGATGCCAAAGTCATTATTAATCCGGTGATTGTCGACATTTTTGGAGAACAGGAAGTCACCGAGGGCTGCTTGAGCATCCCGGGCTACTACGGCGAGATTAAGCGGTCGGCTGAAGTTATGGTAAAAGGAGAGGACCGTTATGGCAGGCCGATCAGAATTAAAGGGATCGGGCTTATGGCCGAAGCTCTGGAGCATGAGATTGACCACCTTAATGGGGTTCTATACATAGACCATATCGAGCATCCGGCTAAACTGCATAGGATTGATCCTGACGAGATAATAAATTCGCAATTTAGGAAAGGAAGCGAGTGACAATAAAATGATTAAAATATTGGAAGATTTATGTATTGGTTGCGGGTTATGTATCGAAAGTTGCCCGCGGCAGGCTATTTCCCTGATTGGTGGGGTGGCTAAGATAGACCAAAGGTTATGCAAACATTGTTGTTTATGTTTGGGTGTTTGTCCCAGGGATGCGATCATTGAAGAAAAAGCGATAACGAAATCAGAATTGGCGCTGGAGATTGGGTCCTTAAAGAAAAAGGCAGACAACCTGGTTGATCGTATTGAGAAGATCCGGCAAAGAAGGTCAACGTAAAAAGGACAATAAAGATTTGAAAACATACCTTGATTGTTTGCCCTGTTTATTGGCCCAGGCGCTTAGAGCGGTAAGAGAGGTGACCGACGATGAGATGGTTCAGCGGCAGGTCATCAATGCAGTTGCCAAGATAATTCCAGATTTACCGTTGAACCTAAAGCCTCCGGAACTGGCACGGCAAGCTTATCGTATAATTGCCGAAATTACAGGAAGCAAAGACCCTTTTCACCGGGCAAAGGAAGAGGCTAATAGGGCTGTACTGGCAATCTACCCTCGCCTGCAAAAAATGGTGCAGGATTCGGAAGATAGATTATTGACTGCCTGCCGGCTGGCGATAGTCGGTAATTCAATGGATTTGGGCCCAAGATTTGATTACGGCGATATCGAAAGTTTGATCGATATCGCAATGAGCCAAATCCCTCTGGCGATAAATGAATATGACAGGTTCCGGGAAAGTCTTAATAACTGTCAACGGATTGTATATCTCGGAGACAATGCCGGTGAAATTGTATTTGACCGTCTGTTCATTGAGGAAATCAGCCATGTTCGGAAGCTCGAAATCACCTTCGTGGTCAGGGATAGCCCGGTGATAAATGATGTTACGATGGATGATGCCCTGGCTGTTGGATTAGACAGAATAACAGGGGTAGTTTCCAACGGTTCGGACGCTCCGGCTACTATACTCCATGAATGTTCGTTACAAATACAGCAGCTTTATCGCTCGGCTGACATGATTATTTCCAAGGGGCAGGGTAATTATGAATCGTTGGAGGGCGAAGCAGGCAATATCTTTTTCTTGCTGAGAGTAAAATGTCCATTGGTTGCGAGGTCTCTGGGAGTTAATGTTGGAGACTGTGTTTTAAGACAGCAGCTAAATAATGTTTAGTGATAAACCTGTCAACTTCGTGCCTATTGACAAGACCTCTATTCAGTTTGCAAATTATGGTTCGCTGATATTTATAGTTGCCGAGAAACGGGATTTCTATTAGAGTTAAGAGCAGTTGCAACTATAGAATACCTGTTTTTAAAAAGAGCTTGTATTCGCTTAATGATTTCAATGCAGGAGGCAAAGCCATGGCAGATTGGGAAAAAGAACTCTCTCCGTCCATAAAGGATAAACTGAATAAAATTGGTGAGATGACGCAAGACGAAAAGCTCAAGATAAAAGAACTTGAGAAACTGGATTTACTGCTAAGGGATTTTTTCAAAGGCAATCTCGATGTGCATGAATTGTGGGACAGGTTAAAAGAATTTGAAAAACAGGATAAACAATATCTGCTCAGGGATGCCTATGCCAAATTGAAGGGTTCTTTTAAATGGAAAGGATTGCCGATCAAGTTTGAGGAAAAAGGTAAGGGTATATTGTCCATCGAATTTCGAGAGGAGGAGGAGACGGAAACTGAGCTGGTTCTTGACCTGAATGACGGTAATTTTGACAAGGTCGTGAAAGAACAGCCGATGCTGGTAGTGGACTGCTGGGCAGAGTGGTGTGCTCCCTGTCGCATGGTAGCGCCCATAATTGATCAGCTAGCTGAAGAATACCGGGGAAAGATTACTTTTGCCAAGCTAAATGTAGACCATAACAGGTCAATTGCGGCGCGATATCAGATTATGTCCATCCCGACACTCCTTGTTTTTAAAAATGGTCAGATGGTAGATCAGAAAGTAGGCGCTATGCCAAAACAAGTACTTGCTGCTGAGCTTAACAAACTGTTAGGACAGGTTTCCATTTGATGATGAAAACCCCTGCCGGATAATCTTCAAGGGGCAATTGCTGCGTATCGAAGATCAGTTTGCCCTGTATGGGACGTTTGGAGCAGGCGTCCATAGCTGTCACAATGAGACAGCAGATGGCTGACGGCACAAGGATCGACGCCAGGCAAAAGATAAAGATTTTGTGCTTTGTATTCATCTCTTCTCAACATAAAATATGCCGGGATTGTTACAACCGTGCAGGGCAGCGTCAAAAG
>DKFA01000025.1 GCA_002452695.1 Dehalococcoidia bacterium UBA6808 | reverse complement strand
TGAAATCTTGGATTTGACAATGACAATTGCTGTATCATTATCACTATGACGGCCACTTCAGAGTGTACAGACAGCGCCATAAAGCAACTGCAGAAAGAAAATGAAGCCCTGCGCAGAAGGATCGCAGAGATCGAAGGCAAAGAACAACATGTGGACGAGCTGCTCACCATTCTGCAAATGGGTTCCCCCGTAGGCCTTTTCGTCAGCCAGGACAGGAAGTTCGTCTTTGTCAACCATGAGTTCCTCAAGATGATGGGCTATACTGACCGGGAACTGCTGGGCACTCATTCCCTCTACCACGTACATCCCCGGGACAGGAAGATGGTCAGGGAAAATGCCATCCGCATGCTTAAAGGGGAAAGTGTCACCCCTTACCAGTACAGACTGATCGGCAAAGACGGGCAGTTGCGCTGGGTGCTGGAAGGCGTGGTCTCAGTACAATATAAAGGTAAAAGAGCCGCGCTGGGCCACACCATGGACATCACCGACCGCATTGAATCTGAAGCTAAGCTGCGCAAGCTGCTCAACAATGAGAAAAGGCTTCGCCATGAGCTGGAAGAGGAAGTCAATAAACGCGTGGAATATACCAGGATGCTGGTCCACGAGTTGAAAACACCGCTCACTCCTGTTCTTTTTTCCAGCGAGCTGCTGGCCAGCGAATTGCACGATGAAATATTGGCCAGCGTAGCGCATAATATCCATCGCGGAGCGGTCAACCTCGACCACCGCATCAACGAGCTGCTCGATATCGCACGCGGCGAGATCGGTTTGCTGCGCATCAGGCCGAAGATGATCGATGCCCGACCGCTCCTGCAGAACGTTGCTGCTGGCATACAGGCTCTTATGGACCGCAATCACCAGGCCTTTGTCTGCGACATCCCGGATTCGCCCCTGCCTGTCTGGGCCGATGAGGAAAGGCTGCAGCAAATAGTATTGAACCTGCTTATCAATGCCTCAAAGTATTCGCTGGACGGGAGTAAAATAACCCTCAGTTGCAAACAGGAAAAGGAAAACCTTGTCGTGCATGTTGTCGATAATGGCCCGGGCATACGCAAGAAAGACCAGAATAGAATATTCAAGCCTTACCAGAGATATGATAGCGGTACCCCGGAATATATGAGCGGCCTCGGCCTTGGACTTTCATTATGTAAAAACCTGGTTGAGCTGCATGGTGGTAAAATATGGCTGGAAAGTAAAAAGGGTGAAGGCACGGTTTTTACGTTCACCATACCTGTAAAAAAACCTGCCGCTGTCAAATCTCGTAAGACCAGGAAAGCATCCATATGAAACTGCTGATCATTGAAGACGACAGCGAGATAGTAGATGCCATATCTCTGGCTTTCAAGATCCGCTGGGCCGAGGCCGATATAGTATCCACTCACAGTGGCAGGAAGGGTATCGAGCTGGTGGAAGAAGAGGCGCCGGACGTTATCATCCTCGATCTGGGTTTGCCCGATATGAACGGATTCGATGTGCTCAAGACTATCCGCCAGTTTTCCAAAATACCGATCCTGATCGTGACCGCGCGGGGTGACGAATCTGACATTATCAAAGGGCTTGAATGGGGAGCGGATGACTATATCACCAAGCCTTTCCGGCAGCTCGAGTTGCTGGCCAGGATCAAAGCGCATATACGCAAGCAAAGCCAGGCATCAACACAGGTGTCCGTCGGCAAACACAGACTGATCAGCGAAACCGGCCAGTTTTTCACGAGCGGACGGCAAGTCGATCTCACTATTACTGAAAGCCTCATCCTCAACCATCTTATGTCTAATGCTGGGCAGATCATTACCAGGTCAAACCTGATCGAGGCCGTCTGGGGCGGCGATTATCCGGGCGCCAACGACAGCCTCAAAGTCCATATCCGCCGCTTGCGCGCTAAAATCGAAGATGATCCCGGCAATCCCCGGCTGATTATCACCAAACCCGGGATCGGGTATTCATTTGCCAAACAGCCGGGCCAAGCGGGCATCTGACCTCCTTATCCGACTGGAATTGACAAATATTTTTACTTCACTTTTTCGAATTCGTTACTTTTTCTTTACTTTTTTGCCTTGCAGTTAACCCTTTGGTTACCGCCGGTTGTTAACATACTTGTAACAAAGTCAGGAGGTATAGAAATGCAGAAAAACACGGACAGGAATATGACAATGACTCCTCACAGTTCACAGTGTAAAATCTGCCATATCTCCGGCTATTCCAATATTTGTGACTATTTCGTCACCGGCAAATGCACCCTGATCATGTCAATCAAAGCACAGAAGTCAGAGTAGTTTATTTGCAAATCCCATCCCGAGTATTCCCGCCTGCTATGGTTACGCGGGTTTAAAGAATAATGCCGGCCAGATGTCCGCCTGGCCGGCATATTGGTTTTTAATGCCTTATCTGAATCCCTTATGTTATAATATTCCAGTTTAGTTTACGTAATTCTCTGCTGAAGGTATTCAACATGAAATTAAGTGCGGAAGAAGTCAGACATATTGCTCTCCTGGCGCGTCTGGGCATTAGTGAAGAAGAAGTCGAAAAATTCAGGGAGCAGCTTTCCCATATCCTGGAGAATATGGAAATCCTGTCACAGGTTGACACGGAAGGTCTGCCTCCCACCACCCAATCTGTCCTGCTTGAGAATGTCTACAGGCTGGATGAAGTCCTCCCTTCACTATCCGTATCGGATGTGCTGGCCAATGCTCCCAGCCAGGAAGACAATTCCTTTAAAGTCAACGCTGTCCTGGAGTAGGCGATGGATAACTTGCACATCCTGACCATACATGAATCACACAAGCTCCTTAAAGAGAAGAAGATCTCCTCGCTTGAATTAACCGAAGCAGTCTTGAAGCATATACACAGCGTGGAAGACAATGTCCGCGCCTGCGTGACCGTGACCGATCAGGTAGCGATCGAGGCGGCCCGCTCCGCTGATCTGGCCATCGCCAAAGGCGATATTAAACCGCTCACTGGTGTACCGGCCCTGATCAAGGATGTCATCTGCACAAAGGGGATACGCACCACCTGCTCATCAAAAATGCTGGAAAATTTCGTGCCCCCTTATGATGCCACCGTTATCCGCAAGCTGCAGGCCGAGCATTACGTGATTATCGGCAAGTCCAATATGGACGAGTTCGCCATGGGTTCATCCACGGAGAACTCAGCCTTCTTCGTTACACATAATCCCTGGGACCTCGACCGCGTGCCGGGTGGCAGCAGCGGAGGATCGGCGGCAGGTATGGCTATCGATGAAGGCATATACGCCCTCGGTTCCGACACCGGCGGCAGCATCCGTCAGCCGGCAGGTTTCTGCGGCGTTGTGGGTCTCAAACCCACCTACGGCAGGGTCAGCCGCTTTGGCCTTGTGGCCTTCGCCAGCTCCCTCGACCAGATCGGCCCCATCACCAAGGACGTCACAGACTGCGCACTGGTCCTTAATGTTATCTCAGGGCACGACAGCAAAGATTCCACCACCGTTCCGCTGGATGTGCCGGATTACACCCGTGCGCTGACAGCCGATATAAAAGGGATGCGCATCGGCGTACCCCGAGAGTATTTCGTTGAAGGCATGCAGGATGGAGTCCGCACCGCGCTCGAAGTGGCGATCAAGCAGCTCGAAAAGCTCGGCGCCAGAGTGGACTGGAACGTTTCGCTGCCCTATACCAAATACGGCCTGGCGGCTTACTATATATTAGCCCCTTCAGAGGCCTCAGCCAACCTGGCGCGTTACGACGGCGTCAAATATGGTTATTCCTACCGGGATACTACCAATATGTGGGAAGCTATGGAAAAGACCAAACAGAACGGTTTCGGCGCCGAGGTCAAGCGCAGAATCATGCTCGGTACCTATGCCCTCTCCGCCGGCTACTACGACGCCTATTATCTAAAGGCCCAGAAAGTGCGCACCCTCATCAAGCGTGATTTTGAACAGGCCTTCCAGAATTACGATGTGCTGGTTACCCCTACATCACCGACCGTGGCCTTTAAAATCGGTGAGAAGGTCGATGACCCTGTTGCCATGTACCTGAGCGATCTTTGCACGCTGCCCATCAATATCGCCGGGGTACCCGCCATCTCAATACCTGCCGGCTTCGTCAACGGCCTGCCCGTCGGCATGCAGTTCATCAGCAGGCACTTCGACGAGGAGTCTCTGCTCAGGGTGTCCTATGCTTTTGAGCAGGCTACTGACTGGCACGCAAAAAAGCCTGCACTGACATAAGGAGCAGGCACAGCTTTGTCGATCCACTCAAAAGCAGGCCACGGGAATACTATACATTCTGATATAATTGCTCCACTCCAAAATAAAGGATGTGAGAGGAGGTTAAAATGGAAAACGAAATTAAGATCTTGGAGGCGCTTGAAAAGGATGCCAGGCTGACACCTGAGCAGATTGCAGACCAGACCGGGATTAAGCTCAGTGAAGTAAAAAAAATCATTAAAAAGGCGGAAAAGGACGGCACGATAGTTAAATACAAAACCGTCATCAACTGGGCCAGGCTGGGCAAAGAACAGGTCTGGGCTATTGTAGAGGTGAAAGTATCGCCGCAAAGAAACGTCGGCTTCGGCGCTATCGCCGAGCGTATTTATAACTTTTCTCAGGCCAAAGCGGTCTATCTCGCCTCCGGCACGTTCGATTTTGCTATACTGGTAGCCGGCAAGACCATGCAGGAAATAGCTGTCTTCGTCTCGGAGAAACTGGCCCCAATGGATACGGTACAGGGGACGGTCACACACTTCGTGCTGAAGAAGTACAAGGAGGATGGCGTGATCCTCGAGGACGAAGGTGAACCCAGGCGGCTGGGAGTGGTCGCCTGATGTCAACCCCCAAATTGTTCTTGCAGGAGGTCTGAATTGTCAGATAAACGCACAGTAAAAACTGATTATATATCCAAGAAGGCTAAAGAGATACCGCCTTCCGGAATACGTAAGTATTTCGACCTGCTTTCCTCTATGGACGGGGCTATTTCACTGGGTGTAGGCGAACCGGACTTTGTGACGCCCTGGCCCATCCGCGAGGCGGGCATCGCTGCCATCGAAAAGGGCTTCACCATGTACACCTCCAACCGGGGCATCCTTGAGCTGCGTGAGTCCATCTCCAAATATCTGGTCAGATTCTACGGTCTGCACTATGACCCGCACACAGAGATACTGGTAACTACCGGCAGCAGCGAGGCGCTGGACCTGGCCTTCAGGGCCGTCATCGATCCGGGCGACGAAGTCATCATGACCGATCCGCACTATGTGGCCTACCCTGTCTGCG
>DKFA01000093.1:5026-5198 GCA_002452695.1 Dehalococcoidia bacterium UBA6808 | reverse complement strand
TCATGCATCCAAAAAAAGGTCTCTGCTGGGGGCGCGACCGTAATCCAGCAGTCCGCCATGCCAGCGGATGGTAATACATCTGGCATGGGCAGCAAAGCCGTTGTTCCGCCCGGATTGGGCACATGGAGCTGGGGCGGTTTCTTGCTGACCTGGATCTGGGGCATCGGCAATA
>DKFA01000093.1:401-5010 GCA_002452695.1 Dehalococcoidia bacterium UBA6808 | reverse complement strand
TATTGGCCTTTAAAGGTACCGAATGGGCCTGGCAAAGCAAGCGCTGGGACAGCGTGGAGCATTTCAAGCGAGTGCAGCACACATGGGCCATGTGGGGCCTGGGCATCACCATTGGTGTTACCGTGCTTGTTTGTATAATCATGGTCGTAGTTGCGGTGCTGGTATTCTATGCGCTGCAGTCATCAGGAACCAGGTTCAAATGGTATTAATAACGGGAGAATTATTACGTTGAAATGCGCTGTACATCCCGAAATCGATGCAGTGGGGGCTTGCTGCANNTGCGGCAGATTCGTCTGCCCCGAATGCAAGGCCATCATCGACGGCCAAATTTATTGCAACCGCTGCGTCGCGGCGCGACTCGACAGCGGTGTCTGGCCTAGCCAGCCAGCCGCCGGGGCTTACGGCTCTGGTATGGGGGCTAATTCAGCTGTCCCGCCCGAGCTCAGGGGCTGGAATTGGGGCGGGTTCCTCATGACCTGGATCTGGGGCATCGGTAATAACGTCTGGATTGCCCTTATCGCCCTGCTGGGAATAATCCCCTATGTGGGCTGGGCCATCAGCCTGACCATGCGTATTATCCTCGGCGTTAAGGGCAATGAATGGGCATGGCAGAACAAGAAATGGGACAGCGTAGAGCATTTCAAACGCGTCCAGCGTACNNTGGGTATGGTGGGGCATAGGCTTAATCGTCCTGTGGATTGCCCTGGTTATTGCCGTCATTGTACTGATGGTGTCGCTGTACATGATAGGCATCACTGTCGATAAATATCCCAACTGGCAGGACCTCTTGCCCGGGCTGTAACAGAAGCAGCCCGGTCAAACCGGCAGGGATAAAGACTATATAGTACTTAAAGGTGGTGAACTATGAACGAGCTGCTTATTTACGGGATCATCTTCCTGGGCGGTCTGGTGATCGGTGTGGCTGTAACCATCNNTCATTACACGTGTCTATAAACCGTATTATAAGCAGGACATCCTGTCCATCAGCGGCGAAATACAAAAAAACCTGGCGGCCTTTGCTGATACCTCCATGCAGGCCTCGGTGCAGCACCTGGTCAATATGTCNNGAGCAGGTAGTTTCCAAGCATACACAGCTAGGGGAACAAAACCTCGAGGGCAAAAAGGCCCTCATCGACCAGTCCCTTCAGGAGGTCAGGAGTGGGCTCAAAAACGTCGAGGACCTGGTCAACCAGCTTGAAAAGGAGCGCGGCAACGCCTATGGGCAGCTGGCAGAGCAACTCAAGGCCGCCTCCGAGCAAACGATGAAGCTGCAAGAAACGACCTCCAGGCTGCAGCTGGCGCTGGGCAACGCAAGGGTCAGGGGCCAGTGGGGCGAACGCATGGCCGACGACATCCTCAGAGCGGCCGGATTGATGGAGGGCATCAATTATCGCAAGCAGCTTACCAGCGAGACATCCGGCAACAGGCCCGATTACACCTTCCTCCTGCCCAACAACCTGCAGCTGAATATGGACGTCAAGTTCCCGCTGGACAACTACATGCAATATATCAATTCGGAATCGGAATTCGACCGCGAGAACTATGCCGCGGCCTTCCTTAAAGACGCCCGGCAGCGTATCAGGGAAGTTACCACCCGTGATTATATTAACCCCGAACAGAACACTGTTGATTACGTGCTGGTCATGATACCTAACGAACAGATCTACCGCTTCATCATCGAAAACGACCCCGCTATCCTGGATGATGCGCTGCAAAACAAGGTCGTGCTCTGCTCGCCGGTGACCCTCTATGCCATCCTGGCCCTGGTCAGGCAAGCGGTGGAGAACTTCAAGATGGAAAAGGCCGTGGATGAGATTCTGCGCACCATCAGCCTTTTCCAGATCCAGTGGCAGAAATATGCGGAAGGNNATGGATAAGATGGGTAAGAAGCTGCAGGAGGCCCTTAATGAATACGAAACCCTGCTTAGCACGCGTAAAAACAAGCTGGAAAGGCCGCTCAAGAAGATCGACGAGATCAGGCGCGAGCGCGGCATCGAGGAGTTGCAGGAAATCGAAGCTGAGTCTGCTTCTATAATAGAAGCCTCCCCGGCGGATAACAGCTGATTTGAGGTTTCTGCCTAACGGTAGTCGGCATCCTTCAGGTNNTTTGAGAGCCCGTCTGGCCCGCCGAATTACATCTTCTTCCTCTGTCATGCTCAATACTTGCTTGAAATCGTCCGCTGCCTCCTCCAGCTGTCCTGCTTTAATATAAGCATTGCCGCGGCTTAAAAAGACGCGGGGATCGCCGGGATCAAGGTCGATGGACCGACTGATATCCTCGATGGCTCTCTGGTACTGACCCTTCATCATATAGGCGCAACCGCGGTTGTGATAGGCGCCGGGGTCGTTCTCGTCAATTTCTATGGCACGGTTAAAATCGCTGATGGCACGGTCAAACTGCTTCTTGTAATAATAGACGCTGCCCCTGTTGTAATAAGCCGGGGCCAGAGCGGGATCCAGTTCAACAGCTCGGTTGAGGTCCGGGATAGCCCTGTCCAGGTCTCCGTTCTTAAAGTAGGCGCCACCCCTCAGCAGGTAATCAATAGCCTTGCCTGGATCATATTTGATAGCTTTGGTCAGTTCCTCGATGGCCAGTATATAGTGCCCTTCCTTGAGCAGCGTAAAACTGCGTTCCCTGTGCTTTTCAGCTTTGACATGCGCCGGAGATTTCGGCGGCGGCGCCTGGTTAAAGACCACTGACTCTGACTCAGCCGAGCCCGTAAAAACTTCCTGCGCCACCAGCGGGGCAGCCGCCTGATGAGGCTGCTCCATCCAGCAGATCTGGGCGCCGCANNGCTCCACAAAAGGCATTTTCGATGGACACGGGACTGCCGCATTTCCAGCATGAATACACAAAGGCCAGATCGCAATACCCGCAAAATCGTTGCCCCAGGTAAGCAAGGTTATTACATCTGGGGCAGAGAAAACTCTGCTGCATCTGACTGAATCGATAGAGAACTATACAGGATTATACATCAGNNAAACTGATTCTTTGCATGTAACCGTCCCCATATCCATTCCTAATGTTGACAAACGATCCCCAATGTGTTCTAAATATACTGTCAGGATAATGGTTACGCCGGTTAACCCGGTGGTGGTAACTATAATACAACTGGAGAGGTGAACTACCATGTTGCCGATCAAGAATATTCTCTGCCCAACTGATTTCAGCGAACCATCATATGCGGCCTTGAAAGTTGCAGACGAATTGACTGCCCATTTCGGGGCGGTCATGCATGTCATCACGGTTGTCCCGCTTGTTCCTATCGTAGAAGCGCCCTTCGGTGTCGAGTCGGCCAGCTTCAATATTGCTTCCTACCAGCAAGAGCTTGAAAGCCAGGCCAGAAAGTCATTAAAAACCGTGATAGAACAAAAGGTCGGCAAGGACACTAAAGTCGAAACGGCCGTGCTCATAGGGAATGCTGCTACCGAGGTGATGCGCTACGCTTCAGAAAAAAATATGGATATGATCGTGATTGCGACACATGGCCTTTCGGGCTGGCGCAGGTTTATCTCAGGCTCTACTACTGAGAAGATTGTTCGACAAGCCACCTGCCCGGTGCTGACCATTCGCAAACCACAGGAAAAATAGGTCCGGGAGTTTAACGCTTGCCCAGCTCATAATGCACCTGGACATAGCGGATGATATCAGCCCGGCTGAGCATGCCCACCAGCCTGCCCTCTATCACCACAGGCAACTGATCAAATCCGTACTCAGCCATCTGCTGGACAGCCACGCTCATACTATCCTCCGGGCGCACGGTTTTAAGCGGTAATCCGGTCATTATCTTGCCCACAGAAGTTGACGGCCAGTCGGNNCGATGAGACTTTTTTGATATCGGCAATAGTGACGATACCCTGCAATACCCCATCATGAGTAACTGGCACCACACGCACACCCCGCTTGATGAAAATATCGTTGACCAGCATGCTGACAGGGGTAGAGGGGTCCACTGTCTCCGGACGATCGTTCATTACGCTGGCTACACGCACATTAAGCCAGATTGAGCGCAACTCCAACTCGCGCCGTGCGGCCTCGGCCGCCCCGTTGAGGAACCAGCCGATCAGCGCCAGCCAGATTCCTCCCATGAAATCAACCGTCAGGGCGAGGATGAAACCGCCGATAATGAACATCCAGCCGAATACCTGGCCAACCGCCGTAGCGATGGCAGTGGCTTTTTTCAGGTCGCTGGTGGTTCCCCAGATGATAGCGCGCAGCACCCTGCCTCCATCCAGCGGGAATCCCGGCAAAATATTGAAGGCGGCCAGCAATATATTCAGCATGACCATGTAATCAACAACGGCCTTTACCGGGCCGATGCCTGTATAGCCNNAGAAAATCAACCAGCTGGAAAATACCGGCCAGCAATACACTGGCCAGCGGCCCCACAATAGCTATTGAGAATTCCACTCCCGGCTTCTCGGGCTCGCTCTCAAGGTTGCTGATTCCGCCCAGCAGGAAAAGGGTAATATTCTTCACCGGCAGACCCTGCGTCTTGGCTACTAGAGAATGAGCTAACTCATGAAACAATACTGAGAAGAAAAGCAGCAGAGCCGCCACGGCAGCAGTCACCCAATATACCCATACTTCCCAACCCTGATACTGGAC
>DKFA01000093.1:191-324 GCA_002452695.1 Dehalococcoidia bacterium UBA6808 | reverse complement strand
TACCCTCTGCCCTCTCCTAACCTATCTCCGCCAGGAATTTGTCAATGGCGGCATTTACCTGCGCGGGTTTCTCCAGAAAGACTAAGTGAGTGCCACCTTCAATAACTTCCATCCTGCAGTCCGGCATATTCCT
>DKFA01000093.1:0-160 GCA_002452695.1 Dehalococcoidia bacterium UBA6808 | reverse complement strand
ATCGAGCCAATTTTTTCCATGATATCGAATTTATCGCAGCAAAGGAAGTCGTTCAATTGCGGCGCCGGTCCAGACGCAGCCAGGCCGGGCAACAGCAGTTCGCGTGTCCTTTCATCTACCATGGCGTACAATGGCATGACCAGTTTTTCCAACCAGGCCT
>DKFA01000118.1 GCA_002452695.1 Dehalococcoidia bacterium UBA6808 | reverse complement strand
ACAATGCTATTCAACACGTATATTTACCATATTTGTGAGGTACTTTAGTACTATGTCGTATGCTACCGGCAATAATCAAATTCGGCCGGCTTCCATCAGGGATAGAACGGCGGCAGGTCTTTGCTCAACTTCATGGGAAACGCCGGCTGCCTTTTCTCCGGGTAGGATGCTATACCCTCGCGCGCATCCGGCGTGCCGAAGATCCAGTTGAGCGATTTCGATGAGGTAATTTTCTTGATAGCATCTGGAGGCAATGCCTGCGTAATATAAGGCTGCCTGATAATTCCAATTGGAAGTCCAAACAGCAATATAGTGTATAATACGGCGGCGCTGACAATTAATTTCTTTTACGGGAGATTCTCGTGAAAATCAAAAGGCTGGAATTGTTTCCCATAACTGCAGAGGTCAACAACCGCAATCATCTGCTGATCGGCGGTTGTGATTGTGTCGCGCTGCTCAAGCGCTACGGGTCGCCTTTATATGTCTTCGACGAGTCTACCATACGAAGCCAGTGCAAGGAGTACAGACACGAGTTCAGTAGCCGGTACAGGAACACCGCCACCGCCTATGCTTCCAAGGCTTTCATCAGCAGGCCGATAGCCGCCATTATGAAGGAAGAGGGCATGAGCCTCGATGTTGTCTCGGGCGGAGAGCTGGCCATTGCACAGTCGGTGGATTTCCCGCCTGCAAGAATCCATTTCCACGGCAATAACAAGACGCCCTCCGAGCTGGAACTGGCGCTGGATTACAGGATCGGGCGTATCGTCGTGGATAATCTATATGAGCTTGAACTGCTCAACGGTATGGCAGGTAAAAGAAAGACACGTGTCAATATCCTGCTCAGGCTCAACCCCAGCGTTGACCCCCATACCCACAAGCATACCACCACAGGTATACTCGACAGCAAGTTCGGCATCCCCATCGGCACAGGCCAGGCGGAGAAGGCTGTTAAACAGGCCCTGTCACTGAAAAATATAAGGTTGTGCGGCCTGCATTTCCACCTCGGTTCTCCCATTATCGAGACCGGCCCCTACAAACAGGGCCTCGAGGTGGTGCTTAAGTTTGCCGCCCAGATGAAGAAGAAGCTGTCATACGAGATGGAAGAACTCAGCCCCGGCGGAGGGTTCCCGGTCAAATATGTGTCATCGGCGGAGCTTCCGCCCGTTTCCAACTATGCCGAGACCATCGTCAGCAACCTGGTTAAACTGACGGGCGATCTGGGGCTGGCCAGTCCGAAGCTAATAATTGAACCGGGACGCAGCATCATCGCCAGGGCGGGCGTGGCAATTTACACCATAGGATCGATCAAGGACATCCCGGGCGTGAGGACCTATGTCTGCGTCGACGGCGGCATGGGCGACAACATCAGGCCCGCCATCTACGGCTCCCAATACGAGGCGCTGCTGGCCAACAGGGCCGGAGCAGCCTATGACGGCAAGGTCACCATCGCCGGTAAATACTGCGAGTCGGGCGACATCCTGATCAGGGATATCGAGATGCCGGAGATCAAATCGGGCGACGTGCTGGCCATACCCGTTTGCGGCGCCTATTGCATACCCATGTCGAGCAACTACAACATGGTGCCGCTCCCTGCTGTGGTCATGGTAAACAAAGGCCAATCCAGGATAATACGCCGCCGTCAGAAGTATGCCGACCTGATGAAATACGATGTAATGGACAAAGCATAAATGTGGCAGACAGCCGGACAGGACCGGATCATCAGCTTCCTGACCGATTCGATACAGCGGGGCAAGCTGGCGCATGCCTACCTGTTCGTCGGGCCTCCACACGTCGGCAAGATGACGCTGGCCATTGACCTGGCCAGGGCGCTCAACTGCACCGAAACAAACGCTCCCTGCGGAGTCTGCCGCACCTGTCAGCGCATCGCACAGAGCAAGTATGCCGACGTGATCATGATCGACAAGAACACCGGGCGCGATCCCAAAGACCGCAAAAAGACTACGGAGATCAGTATCGACACGATCAGGGAACATGTTCAACACGGCTCCAGTCTGCCGCCTTACGAAGGTAAATATAAGGTATATATCATTGAGGATGCCGACCTGATGTCGGTCGAGGCCGCCAACTGCCTGCTCAAGACACTGGAGGAACCGCCGCAACATGTAGTCATCATCCTGCTGACATCCGAGGAAAACGTGCTGCTGCCCACCGTCATATCGCGCTGCCAGCGTTTCGAGCTGAAGCCCGTCTCATTGCCGGAGATCGAGTCCCGTCTGTCCGCCATACCGGGGCTGGCGCCGGAGCGGGTGAAGTTGCTGGCCCGGCTGTCAGGCGGATGTCTGGGATGGGCGCTCTCGGCTGCCGGTGACGACAGCTTCCTCAAATCACGCGAGGCCAGAATTTCAGAGTTTGCTGCATTGATCAACCGGGGCTGGGACGAGAGGCTCTCCTATATTCAGCAGCTTCCTTCGGACCGCAAAGGCTCTGCAGAGATTCTCGCTCTCTGGATTTCATGGTGCCGCGACGTCCTGCTGATGAAATATAACTGCGAGGAGTGCGTGATCAACCTGGACCGCATTGCTGATCTGAAAACCTGGGCCGGCATGTTGACCGTCCCCGAGATCAAGGACTTCATCGACTGCCTTAATACAGCGGTCGTCAACCTGTCGTACAATGCCAGCCTGCACCTGTTGCTGGAAGTGCTCATGTTAGACATGCCGAGAAAGGAGAAACGGGCAGATACCCTGTATTCTGCCGTATAATTAGTGTATGGCAAAAATTGTTGGTGTTCGCTTCATGCAGGCCGGCAAGATCTACAGTTTCGATACGGCTGGACTGGAAGTCAAACTCAATGATCTTGTAATTGTGGAGACCAACCGCGGCATTGAGCTTGGCAAGGTGGTGGCCGGCGTCAGGGAAGTCACCCCCGAGGAAAACGCCGAGCCTTTCAAACCGGTTATCCGCCTGGCTACACCGGATGACATCTCCCATGCACAGCAACAGCGCGAGCGCGCCAAAAAAGCGCTGGCAAAGAGCAAGGAGTTGATCGCCAGCCTGAACCTGCCGATGAAGGCCATCTACGCCCAGTACAATGTCGACGGCAGCCACCTGATCGTATTTTTCTACTCGGAAAAGCGGGTGGACTTCCGCGAGCTGGTGCGCAAGATCAGCCACGAGCTGCACACACACGTCGAACTGAGACAGGTGGGAGCGAGGGATGAAGCCAAGCTGATCGGAGGCGTGGGGAAGTGCGGCTGCCAGTTATGCTGCACCTCCTTCCTGAGCGAATTCGCACCAGTTTCGATCAAAATGGCCAAAGAACAGGACATCGCCCTTAATCCGATGAAAACCTCCGGATTATGCGGCAGGCTGCTTTGCTGTCTTGGTTACGAGTACGAGCAATACCATCAAATGAAAGGCGAGTTGCCGGAGATAGGCCAGGAGATCGTAACCAAAATGGGCAAAGCTAAAATAGTCGGCCGCAATATCGTTAAGGAAACACTGGTCGCTGAACTGGAAACCGGTGTTACACTGGAAGTCCCCGTCAGTGAGGCCGTCCTGGCTACTCCCCGCCGCCAGCCGGGCAAATAGCCTACCGCGTATGCGGCAGGTACTTTTTCCACTCGGCCCTGGTACGCAGATACTGGTAAGGCACATAGAAACCGATATTGCCTGGCGCATGCGGCTGCCTAAGCAGAGGCATGCCGGCTTCCGCCGGTGTCCTGCCCGCCTTCCGTCTGTTGCAGGGAATACAGGCGGTTACCACGTTCTCCCAGGTATGCTGCCCGTTGTTGCGCCGCGGTATGACATGGTCCAGTGTCAGGTCCTTCACTTCACGACCGCAATACTGGCAGGTGTATTTATCCCTGTTAAATATCTCCAGTTTGGTCATCTTGCGCGGGAAGGATTTCTTCTTGACCAGGTAGATCAACCGGATGACGGAAGGAATGTCAAACTCATCGCTGATGGACGAAAAATGGCCACGCCCATTCTCCACAACCTCAGCTTTTCCGACCAATACCAGCACTACGGCCCTGCGCACCCTGCAGATATTCAGAGGCAGGTAATTCTCATTTAATACCAGCACAGGCTGATTGATTATGGTGTCATACACGTCAGTATCAAAACCTATTTTATCAAGAAAAACAGACCGCCTCAAAAAATGGCAGACTCCTGTTAGTTCCTCGGTTTGCTGCGTGTCCGCGCCGGCTGTGAAGACCTGATGTCGCCGCGGTGATCGGGCGCCCTGATATTGAAGTTCAAACTCAAGCTCGGGTCCACCATGCGGGAGCTTACCCGGTTCTCAATCTGGTCCAGGTCCAGGCAGGTGGTGATTACCGTAGCCAGCCGGGCATTATAACGATAGTTGATCAACTGATAGATCTTTTCCTGCGCCCAGGAAGTTGCCGAGTGCTCGCCGAAATCGTCCAGCACCAGCACCGGCGCCTTCTTTATCCTCTCAAACAACGCGTCATAGGAGACACGGCTATCCGGACCGAAAGATGAACGCAGATGATCCAGCAGGTCGGGAACCACGATGAAGAGCACTTCCCGACCTGATTCCCTCAGGCTGTTGGCAATAGCCGCCGCAAGGTGGGTCTTGCCGCAGCCATTCAGCCCCTGGAAAATAAGCCAGCCCTGCGGCGCCCTGGCATATTCTTTAGCTGTGGACAACGCCAGTTCCAGATTTTCCTTCAACTCAGGTACCCTTAACCATTTTGTATCGAAATTGTCGAACCTCATATTTTTCAGCAGCTCCAGATCAAGGCTATCCAGGCTCTGCAGGCTGGACGATTCACGCTTCAGCACAAGCACCCGGCTGACCTCAGGATCGCTAATGTGCCCCGCATAATCATTGCTGAACTCCTCAACAGGCATGCTGGTCGTGATCAAGGTCGGCAGCCGGCTGTTAAAACGGTATTCTAAAAGCTGGTCCAGCTTGCCTTTGGCCCAGGCCGTCGTCCCGGCGTAATTAAGGTTATCCAGTATCAGAAGACGGCTCTCCTTGATTTGCTCAAAGAGATCATCATAATCAACATCGCTGCCCGGGCTGAAAGTGGACTTAAGGTGATCGAGCAGGTCAGCAACTGTTATGTAAAATGCAGGATGTCCCTGCTCAATGCGATGGTTGGCCACTGCACAGGCCAGGTGAGTCTTGCCGCTGCCTACCGGTCCCACCAGGACGATCCATCCCTGCGGGTCGGCGGCAAATTTTTTCACCTCTGCCAGCGCTTCGTTGAACAACTTCTGCGATACGGGATCCTTGGTGCGGCCACCTGGCAAAAGGTTATCAAAGGTAAGGTTGGTAAGGTTGCCCAGGTTGCTGATGGACTGCAGCCTCCGGGTACGCTTCTTCTCGATATCGCCTCCGGTACATTTACAGGGCACGAGGCGACTGTAGTCCGGCCCGCCATCAGGCAATATGGGATGAACAAACCCGGCTCCCCTGCATATGGGGCAGACAGATTCATTTTCAGGTACTTGGGGTACGCTGTCGTCAGCGCTGGACCATGTGTCCGTATTTTCCCCGGATGTACTTATCGGGATCTCTTTCCGCCCGAGTATCTCCGACACGTTCTCCATCTTGTTTGCCTTCTCTCTCCCATCGCTTTAATATTCCATTGATATATTTCCAGTTGCGCACATTGGCCCGCAGCGCTATGCGGAAAGCCTCCTGTATCCACTCCTGAGGATACCTGTGTTCAGCTTCCTGCAGCTCCTCGGCCAGTATCGGCGTTAACAGGCCGATATTCTGCTCATACAAATTATATATATCCGAGGGCTGCTGTGCAGGCGGCGCTTCCATTTTTCTGACGGCTACTTTAGGTATTTGCAGCTTCCCTTCCCTTATTCTGGCGATGGTGTCCCGCTCGGCCTGGTTATTAATAAAATAGACTTCGTCGGACCTGCCTTCCACATCAACCGGCACATGCACCAATATACCGTGTGCGGCAGCATCAGTCAGGGCGTTTGCGATCACCCCGCGTCTATCTTTGCCGGGACTGCCCAGGCCCTTAGCCAGCACGGGGTCGTTGTCCAGCTCGTCCAGGCTGACAAAACGGGGGTAGCCTTTTTTCCTGCTCAGCAGGAAAAACACCTGCATAACCACTTTGATCTCAGCCATGCTCTGCATGCGGGGAAGGGCATCGCTGAAAAATATGTTGGGCAGAGGTGTCACCTCCGGTCTTGGAGGAAAACCCTTGAATTCCTGTACCGACATTATAAACTTCCAAATTTACAAATCAGAAACCACTGGCTACCTCGATAGGGCTGTTTTCAAACTTGGTTAGCTCCTGCAGAAACCTCAATTTCAGCTCTCCGGTCGGGCCGTTCCTATTCTTGGCTATAATGATATCGGCGAAGCCCTTGGGATAGGGTTCCGCATCTCCGAACTCCCTGACCCAGTCATCTTCTGTGGGATAGATCTTATCCCACCTGTGGATGAACATGACTACATCGGCATCCTGCTCGATGCTGCCACTGTCACGCAGGTCGGAAAGCTGTGGTTTGACCATCTGCTTCTGACGTTTGCCTTCCTGGCGGTGCTCGATATTACGGCTAAGCTGCGAAAGCGCCAGTACCGGAGCATCCAGTTCCCGCGCCAGGCCTTTGAGCGATTGAGTGATCTCGGTGATCTCCTGCACGCGGTTATCATTCCTCGAATCTCCGCGTACAAGCTGGATGTAATCGAGCACGATTAAATCCACCTTGTGTTTTAAATGCAGCCGCTTGGCTTTGCTGCGTATCTCGCTGATACGCATATTGGGAGTATCGTCGATATAGATGGATGTGTCGGCCAGCCTCGGTATGATGTCCCTGTGCAGCAGTCGCTCTTCCAAATCAGAAAGCCTGCCCATTTTAAAATGGTCCGTTTTAATATTGGCTTCGCTGGAAAGCAGCCTCTGCAATATTTCACGGCGTGACATTTCCAGGCTGAAGATGGCCACGCAGGCCTTCTGCTGCACCGCCGCATTGCGCGCTATATTCAGGGCCAGGCTGGTTTTACCGATGCTTGTGCGGGCAGCCAGTATCACCAGCTCCGAACGTTGCAGCCCTCCCAGGGCGCTATCGATGGCAGTAAACCCGGTGCGGATGCTCTGCATGTCGCCGGTATACGTGATTTGGCTCGTCTCCTCGAAGTATCTATTAAGCGCATCCTGGATGGAAACGAACTCGCCTTTACCCTGCCGGGTACGCAGCTTAAAGATTATATCCTCTGCCCTGGTCAGCGCCAGGTCTGGATCTGGATCTGCTTTGTATCCAATCGCCTCGATCTGACCGGCGGCGCTGATCAGGCGCCGCATGGTGGAGAGCCTGAAGACTATCTCGGCATAATGCCTGACATGCAGTGACGTAGGCACCATCGCCACCAGGTGGCTTAAATACGCTGCCCCACCAGCTTCATCCAGCTTACCCAGCCTTACAAGCTCCTGAGCAACAGTAATTTGGTTGATGGCCTCGTCGCGGTTGAACAGGTTATGGCAGGCCCCGAAGACGTGCTGATTTTGCTCGCTGAAAAAATCTTCAGCGCCAATAATCGTCACTATCTCATTGATAGCTTCGCTGTCGATCAGAAGCGATCCCAAGACCGCTTCTTCGGCATCCAGATCATACGGGGGCAGAGCTTCTTTCATCTATTCAGGCAGCTTTCTCCTCGATTATCACGTTGATTTTTGCGGCAGCGTCCCTGGCCAGTACAACCTCAACCTCGTGACTGCCGACCTTATGCAGCGATCCCTTGAGGGCGATCTTTTTCTTGTCTATCTCGACATTGACGGCATCAGACAGTTTGGCTGCAATATCGGCAGTGGTAATTGAACCATGCAATATCCCCTTGGCGCTGGACTTACCTGTGAACCTGATCTCCTTGCCTTCGATCTGTCTGGCCAACTCGACATATTCGTCATGCTGCCGCTTGCGCTTTCTCTCGCGCTCGTCAGCCAGTTTCTGAGCAGATTTCACCGCACCTTCGGTGGCGGGGATGGCCAGACCACGGGGCAGCAAATAATGCCTGGCATACCCGTCGGCTACCTCTTTGATATCGCCCTTTTTCTCTTTGGCGGAAACGTCGTCGAGAAATACTACTTTCATAACCTGAAATCTTACTCCTTTTCTCAAATATCGGATGATTTTCGACTATTATTATACTTTATAACAAGTAAAAATACTCCTGCGGGCGAGTTTGTTTATTTGACATTAAACGTAACTCAACATATAATGAGCCAAATTCATATATAATTCAGTGTTATGCAAATTAACGTTGCGCAGCTTCTAAAGGAGCCGGTAGGAGCAAAACGCAGCTATAAAATTGATGAATCCGCCGGCGAAAATGCAGAAAACCACGTTACAGGAGAGATAGACCTTATACGTACAAACCGTGGGGTTCTTGTGATGGGTACGCTGGCTACTGAAATAACCGGGCCATGTGCGCGTTGCCTGGGACCTGCACATATCCCTGTCACATTTAGTATGGAAGATGAATATTTCCCAATAACCGATGTGAATTCGGGATTGCCCATTGACATCTCACCAGACGAATTTAGAATAAACGAGGCTCATGTCCTCGATTTAAATGAGGCCCTCAGACAATATATAATAATGGCAACGCCCACAAAGATCCTCTGCAGACCTGATTGCAGGGGCTTATGCCCTGTCTGCGGAAAGGAATTGGCTAAAGGCGATTGCGGGCACATGGATAAAACCCAAGATCACAGGTGGGATAAGTTAGTCCAGAATAAAAAGGAGAGCAAAGTATAAATGGCACCACTACCTAAGAAAAAATATCCCAAGGCGCGCCAGGGTAAAAGACGCAGCCATCTGGCGAAAAATCCTTCAGCATTGGTAGAATGCTCCCGCTGTCACAGCCCTAAATTGTCCCACACAGTATGCCCAACCTGTGGTACCTACGATGGCAGGGAAGTCATCGAGGTTAAGAGCACAACCAAAAAGAAGAAGAAATAACTGTGTTTAAATATACTCCGAATTGGAATTGCAAGGAGGGAAGTAAATGGTCGAAGATGTAAAAGTGGCCTATGTGTTCCCGGGCGAGGAATCCAAACAGGTAGGTATGGGACTTGACCTTTACGTCCATTATAATTCAGCCAGGGAAGTTTTTGAAGAAGTAGATAGTACGCTTGGTTTTCCGCTTTCGAGAATATGCTTTGAAGGCCCCGAGGAAGACCTTTCACAGACTATCAATGTACAGGCTGCCGTGCTGGCAGTCAGCATAGCCTGTCTGCGAGCGGCTGACGAGATAAGCGAAGGCACTCTGCCCGCGCCGACACTGGTAGCCGGACACGGCTCCGGTGAATACGCTGCGCTGGTAGCCGCAGGCGTTATGAAATTGAGTGACGCGGTCAAGCTGATCCGTGAGCGCGGACGCCTGATGAACGAAGCTGGCAGGCGCAAGCCGGGCGGTATGTTGACCATCATGGATATCGATAAAGATACCATGGATGCTATTTGCCTTACCGCCGGCGTTGAGATATCCAGTATCAACGCCCCTGATAACATTGTTGTAAGCGGCGATAACGACAAGCTGGGCAAAGCCAGACGACTGGCACAGGTCAAGGGCGCCAGGCGTATGGTGCCTGTCAGGGGTGCTACCGGCGCTTTCTACTCATCGCTGATGGAGCCCGCTCTGGAAGGCATGATCAATACCGTTAACCAGTTCCCCTACGAGACACCCCGTGTACCGGTGGTGGCCAATGTAACAGCCCAGCCAATGAACACTGTAGAAGCTGTAAAAGAAGAGCTGATCAGTCAGATCATACATGGTATAAAATGGCAGCAGTCGGTTGAGACCATGCTGGCCCGCGGTATCACGACATTCTTTGAAGTCGGCCCCGGTGACATGCTGACTAAATATATTAAACGCATCAGCCCGGGGGCGCTCACGTTCAATATCAGCAATGCACAAACCACCAGTGAAATTATCAGGTGGCGCAAGGGCGGAAGATAAACGGGCTTAACCTGAGTTAACTGGTAATACTATGCCCAAAGGTCTACGGCACCGTGCCAGGATTGCTGCACTGCAAGCATTGTTCGAACTTGAATTTGCAGCCAACCAGCCTGGCAGCATCCTTGAGCGCACAGTACAGGAGAAGGGCCTTATTGATGAAAGCGCCGAGTTTGCTGCGGAACTCGTTAACGGCGTGATCAACAAAAGGCAATTTCTGGATGACATTATAGCCAGTTTTGCTCCCGCTTTTCCCGTAGTCCAGCTCGCACCGATGGACCGCAATATCCTACGCCTGGCACTTTATGAAATCATGGTACAGCAATCAGCGCCTCCTAAAGTGGCGGTTAATGAAGCTGTAGAGCTTGCCAAAGAGTTCGGCGCTGAGACGTCGCCCAAATTCATTAACGGTGTGCTGGGATCGGTCATCGCAGATATCCAGAAACAGCGCAACAAATGAATTGATGGACAATCTGTCTTCTCGTATAATGAAAACGAGGGAGAAAGTGGCCAGGATATTTGAGAAGATCAAGAAGATACTTGTAGATGAGCTGGGCGTAGATAGCGATGCGATTGAGCCTTCAGCTTCATTTATCGACGACCTTAACATGGATCCCGATGACCTGGCTGAGTTCTTTACCAGAGTCGAAGACAGCTTTAGCCAACCGGACAATAAGGTTGAAATACCTGAAAAGGATTCCGATAATATTTCAACCGTGCAGGCCCTGATCGATTACCTGCAGGACATTGGCGTAGAGGATTAGTTGCGCCGCTCACCGGCCAGGTTTTCCAGCAGGCGCCTCAGCAGCGCTTGCCATTGTTCACCCGCTTGATCAAGGTCTATCCTGATCTGTCTGTTGCCGACAACTACAGCTTTTTTCATTGATTGAGGTACTCTGCTGGCATCCGGTATCACACCGTCTTTAAATGATAGAATTATACGGTCGCCGTCACTGAAAACCGAGTCGACTCCCGCTTTTAAAGCAAGAATTTTTATCTCCACTGTATAAAGCAGGTTGACCGTTTCCTCCGGTATTTCTCCGAAACGGTCGATAAGCTCCTCTTCAACGTCCTTAAGCGTCTTAAGATTATCGCATTTAGCCAGGCGCTGGTAGAGGTTGAACCTGGTGCTTGTATTTTCCACGTAGTCCCCGCCGATGTAAGCATTCAGCTTGAGGTCGACCGATACAGCCGGTTCCTCACGTTTACTTCTGGCCGCTTTTCCGGTCTGTCTGGCTTTGGCCTCTTCGACAGCTTCAGCCAGCAACTGGCAATAGTAGCTAAAGCCAACCGCAGCAATATTGCCGCTTTGCTCGACGCCCAACAGGTTGCCCGCTCCCCTGATCTCCAGGTCTTTCATGGCAATGGCGAAACCTGTGCCCAGCTCGGTGGCCTGGGCAATCGTCTTCAGCCTCTCCCTGGCATGGTCGGTCAATCTCTTACCTGAATCAAAGAGAAAATAGGCATAAGCCAAATTGGCCCCCCGGCCCACTCTTCCCCGCAGTTGATAAAGTTGTGTTAACCCCAGTTTGTCGGCGCTGTCCACAATCAGTGTATTAACATTCGGCATGTCCAGCCCCGACTCAATAATGGTTGTCGTAACCAGCACCTGGGTCTTGCCGCTCATAAAATCGGACATAATGCGTTCCAGTTCATCTTCGTCCATCTGTCCATGGGCAACGGCGATACCTGCCTCGGGCACCAGTTCCTTCAGCTTGAATGCCAGGGCGCCGATACTATGCACGCGGTTATGTACCACAAACACCTGCCCATCCCTCTCCATCTCCCGTAAAATCGCCTCGCGCACCACCCGATTGCTGAATTCGCCCACAAATGTATTGATCGGCAACCGGTTTTCCGGTGGGGTTTCGATTGTGCTCATGTCTCTGATGCCTGAGAGCGCCATATGCATTGTACGTGGGATAGGTGTCGCACTCAGGGTTAGGACATCGACGGACTGGCGCATCTTTTTAAAATGCTCTTTATGTACGACGCCGAAGCGCTGTTCTTCATCGACGATAACAAGGCCCAGGTTCTTAAATTGAATGTCCTTTTGCAGGATGCGATGCGTTCCAATGCAAATATCGACGTCTCCCCGCTTCAGATTCTCGACAACCTGCGTCTGCTCACGAGGAGAGCAAAAGCGACTTAATACCGCCACCTTGACAGGAAAAGCGCTCAGCCGTTCACTGAAGGTATTCATATGCTGCTGTGCCAAAATGGTAGTCGGCACCAGCATGGCTACCTGCTTCCCGTCCATGACCGCCTTGAAGGCGGCGCGCACGGCGATCTCCGTCTTCCCGTAGCCGACATCCCCGCACACTAACCTGTCCATCGGCCTGGTTGACTCCATATCCTGCTTGACCGACATCAGCGCCTCAAGCTGGTCAGGTGTTTCAACATAGGGAAAAGAGGCCTCCAGCTCTTTCTGCCAAAGCGTGTCAGGAGAAAAGGCAACTCCGCCGTTGGCCTGACGTTTGGCGTACAGCTCGATCAGCTCGCCGGCAATGTTCACCACTGATTCTTTGACACGTTGCCGCGTCCTGCTCCAGTCCCGGCTTCCCAACCGGTTAAGTGAAGGGGTACGTTCACCTCCACCAATATACAGGCTGACCCTGTCAACCTGATCAACAGGCACATAGAGCGTATCACCCCCTGCATATTCCAGCATAAAATATTCCCGCTCTACACCGGCATTGACCTTGCGTACTGTTCCGGCAAACCGGCCGATGCCGTGCTCAACATGGACAACCAGGTCGCCAACACTGATGTCATTGAGGAACCAGTGATGACGTATCGGACGCGTCCTGGCTGAACGGCGCTGCTTGAATATCCCGAATAGTTCGTTATCAGTAAAAAGAATAAGCTGGTTCTCAAGCTGCCAGCCGCCTTCGAGCGGCCCCTGCAACAACGTTAGCGAACCTGCCGGAGGCATTTCGTCAAGCAAGGTGGTAGGATATGTGTCAACACCGTGTTCATACAGCAACTCTTTTACGCGCTCCGCCTGCTGGCTGACGATCAGCAATCTGTTGCTTCTCTGCCGGAGGACTGGTAATTGCTCAATAAAAGCCGGAAACCTGCCGGCGAAACTGGGTGAAGGAACGATCGGCAAATATATCTGATCTGCAGAAGCATTTTGTTGCCCGTCCCAGGAAACTAGTTCAATAACATTTCGCATGCCTGCGATTTTCCCCTGCATCTCCTGCCAGGTAATAAAACCGGGGTTGTTATTTTCGCTTTCCTGATTTTCTGCCCGGCTCAGGCTGGCGGCCTCATCTTCGATTTTCTCAACTTCCGCTTCAATCTGGGAAGTATCGTCCATTAAAACAATGGTATCAGAAGCCAGATAGTCCAGCAGGCTGGCAGTGGCCGTGACAGAGCTCTGCTCTCCGGTCGGCAGGATTTCAATACCCCTTAGCTGCTGAAGCGAGCGTTGCGACCGTGGATCATACTCACGAATACTATCAATTTCATCGCCGAAAAACTCAATTCTAACCGGCAGCTCGCGACCGGCCGGAAAAATATCGATAATACCACCACGGCGTGCCAATGTGCCGGGGATTTCTACGACATCCTCATACTGATAACCGATCTTCTGCAAATCTCCCACCAGCTTATCCGGGGCAACTATTTTACCCCTGCTAATCCCGATTATGCCCGATCTGAATTCCTGACTGCTGATGCATTTACCGGCTAGCGACAGGGCGCTGGCAACGATCAACGGCGCTTCTCCGGTTCTTCCGGCCAGCATTGACAGTATTTTCATTCTCTCCGAATTGACAACCGGATCCATGCCCGCGGTTCTGCTGAGCAATTCAGTCTCCGGGAAGAGGAAGAGGTCTGTGCCGGGTTTCAGCCATTGTCTGATCTGCTCGGAGCGTTTTCTGGCAATCTCCGGGTGGGAAGTGATGAAGATGACAGGGCGTTTGATCGCAGAGTAAACAGTGGCTGTCAGATAACCGTAGGCCTGTTCCGCCACCCGTAGAGAAATATGAGCGGTTTCGCCGTTGGATAACCCGGCAGAAAGCTTCAGGAAACCTTCGCTTTTCTCTAGTAAATCACCCAGATAGTAAAGATTCATGCACACAGACACCCTAGTCTGGCCTTACAGACACAGCCCGGCATGATTGTAGCATAGCCCATACCTACCGGCCAGAATTTTCAGTTATCTTGAATAATACTGAATGCTATTTTAGAATAGAAACAATGTAAGAGCAGTAGGGATATTACCGGGGGAGGTATGATCATTGTACTTCTGCTTATTTTCTTTCTGGGAGATTCCTTACAGATGCCTATCGGTTACCGGAGATTGTAATAGACAGGAGGTGAAATATGGCGCAAAGGAAGGCTTATGTATTGATCCAGGTACACGCAGGCAAGGCTGAAGAAGTAGCCGGCGCCCTGAGAGGAAAACCTGGCATTACCGCTGCCGACCTCGTTACCGGACCGCATGATGTAATTGCCGTGCTCCAGGGTGCTGATGCCGACGCCATCGCACGTATAGTCGTCAATGAAATACAGGCTATTAAAGGTATCCAGCATACCATCACTTATATGGTAATCAACGATTAATCACCTGTAATCACCTGACGTCGCCCGGCTGGTTATTCGCACCGGTCTGGACATTAACGCTATATCATGATAAATTGTCAGCTTTAATTAATCGCTGACAGATATTATAATGCAAGCACATCAGGAGTGTTAAAGGAAATGATGATCGGAGTCTGTGGAATAGCCAGCAAGAAATGCCCGCGCATAGTGACCGGCCAATATCCCAACGGGAGCACGGGTTGCATACCGCGTGAAAACAGGTTCTGCCAGATTGCCACCTGCGCATTTCAACGCAAGGTACAGCTGTGCTTCGAATGCCCTGACTTCCCCTGCGAAACGACTAAATCAGGTCCGGTCAGCTATGGCTACTGCACCTACATCTCAGGAAAAGAGGGCTGAAATGGAGCTTGACCGTTACCTGCCGCAAATTGAAGAAATAGTCCAGACAGCGCTGGATGAAGACCTTAAGGACGGCGATATCACCACCAGCCCGCTGTTGCCCGCCCATAGCCAGGGTCGCGCCAGTTTCCTGGCCAGGGCCGAGGGCGTGCTGGCAGGAATAGTTATCATGCCCATCGTATTCAACAAGGTCGATCCTTTTCTTAAATTCGTGGAACTGGTCAGCGACGGGTCCATGGTCAAACCGGGCATGGAGCTGGGAACGGTGGAAGGCAACGCCGGCAGCCTGTTAAAAGCTGAACGTACCGCGCTCAATATCCTGCAGCATATGAGCGGCATAGCCACGCTCACGGCCAGGTACGTGGATGCCGTTAAGGGTCTGCCCGTCAAGATACTCGATACGCGAAAAACCACGCCCGGGCTAAGATGCCTGGATAAATACTCGGTTGCCATGGGCGGCGGTATAAACCACCGCTATAATCTGGGCGATATGGTGCTGATCAAGGACAACCATATTGCAGTCCTGCGCCGCGAAGGGCGCAGCCTTGGGGATATAGTGCAGCTGGCACGCAGCAAAACACCGGCCAGGATCAAAATCGAAATAGAGACGACCACACCTCAGGAAGCGCTGGAAGCCGCCGCTGCAGGCGCCGACATCGTTATGCTCGATAATATGAGCCTTGATGCGATGAGGGAAGCCGTGAAACTGATCAATCGCAAGGCCATCGTCGAAGCCTCGGGCGGCGTTAACCTGGACACCGTCAGGTCTATCGCTGAAACGGGCGTCAATTGGATTTCCGTCGGCACCATCACGCACTCGGCCCCGTCGCTCGACATCAGCCTCAAGATCAAGATCTGAATTATCTTTTAAGTGTTGCTTTAAGAGCGCCCTTGGGGTCGCTGACCAGCAGAGCTATCTCCCAGGCAATTAAGCCCAGGATTATTACCAGGATACCAAGCATGGTCGCATCCAGGTTTATCTCGAAAAACTCTCCACCTTCGGTGAGATATGCCATGACATGATCAATCAACCACATCAGTGTTGCTCCCCAATAGATCAGGCTAAGAAGTCCCACCTTATATTTATCCTCAGGTGCGTTGGCGTACCATATTACAGTGCAAATTATAGCTGCAAGTGCTGTTAAGATAAGAAACATTATTCACCTCTGCCTGCGGAACTTGCCTTTAAAGTGGGAGCCGATTTGACCTTGGCGTCAGCGATGGCAACCATCACGATCCAGACTGCTGTGACAAACACAGCCATGCCTGTTCCTATGGTGGCCATCTCGTGCATCATTGGCGCTATATCCGCCGGGTTCCCCATGGCCGTCAGGAAAGGCGGCCATGGGACAATTTCACCATGCCACATATGCTCCAACGCCAGCAATAAACATCCACCCCACAGCATATTATTGAGCCAGCCCAGTTTGCGGCTCCAGAGTATCCGTCCCGTATTGGCTTTTGCCGCACCTGACTTTTTCTCGTTGCTTTCAACTACTTTCTGAACCACCGTAGTTGCAATGGCCTCACCCATTGGGACAAGGAAACATGCCATGTTTTTACCTCCTGCTTTTAAGATTTATTTCGACCGGTCTATGTAACGGATTACTACATCCGTTTGTATTTGCTTTTGCTTGCTATTGCATCTATTTCCTTTTGCAGGTATTTGCAATAATATCTTATATCATTAAATTTATCAAATGAGGGGTAGTTGCAATAAGGATTACTTGTATCAGGACAGCTTGTCCATGCTGTCAAGGGCGATTGTAACTGGTCCGTCGTTGGTAAGCTGCACCTGCATATGGGCAGCAAAAATCCCAGTCTCCACGAACAAGCCTGCGCTTTTTAACTTATC
>DKFA01000117.1 GCA_002452695.1 Dehalococcoidia bacterium UBA6808 | reverse complement strand
CGGTCCCTCACGGTGAAAAGGGTTTTGTCGAACGAAGGCAGTCGGCCGGACTTCTCCCACAGTTCCATCGGCTGCAGGGAAGGCATCATAAGCTCCTGACCTCCTGCAGCATCCATCTCCTCGCGGATGATGTTCTCGATCTTGCGGAAGGTGCGCCAGCCCAGCGGCAGGAGCGAATACACGCCTGTCATGACCTGCTGCACCATGCCGGAGCGAACAAGGTAGCTATGGCTAACGCAATCAGCATCAGAAGGCGCTTCCTTCAATGTCCTGCCCAATAGACTGGAAAACCGCATAATGTTAACCTCGCAAGTATTAAATAAACATCGTATTTTAGAATATTTCGCCGTGAATTTAAATGTGGGATTGCGCCTGGTGAGACAGGAAGAGATTTACAGCCTGTCGATCTCGGCGATGATGGCTGAGAGGAAGTCGGCTTCGTCGACGGTCCTGACCGTTTTACCCTTCCGGAAAATGGCGCCGCGCCCCTTGCCACAGGCGATGCCGGCGTCGGCGTCCCTGGCCTCGCCCGGGCCGTTGACCATACAACCCATTACGGCAATTTTAACCGGCTTGTTCACTTTCTGCAGGTAGTCGTTGACCGCCTGTGCCAGGCTCAACGTATCGGCCTCCGCGCGGCCGCAGGTCGGGCAGCTGACCAGCACCGGGCCATGCTGCCGAAGGTTTAGCGATTTGAGTATTTCGTAACCGGCGAAGACCTCCTCCCTCGGATGGCTGCTGAGCGAGACTCGAATGGTGTCACCGATGCCCTCGCTGAGCATGATGCCTATGCCCACGGCGCTCCTGATCACGCCAGTGCGGGGCAGTCCGGCTTCGGTGATGCCCAGATGCAGCGGATAGTCTAACTTCTTCGCTATGGAGCGGTAAGCCTGCACCGTGGTGGGGACATCGAAGGCCTTGAGCGCAATCTTGATCAGGTCGAATCCCATGTCCTCCAGAAGACCTACCTGCTCCATTGCCAGTCTGACCATGTACTGCGCTGGCGTCAGCCCTTTGGGCCTGCCCGGCGGCAGGCTGCCGAAATTGACGCCGATGCGTATGGGTATCTGGTGTTCTTTAGCTGCCAGCACGACCTGTCTGATATGGTCTTTGTCCCGGATGTTGCCGGGGTTGAGGCGCAGGGCATCGGCGCCTGCCTTTATGGAAGCCAGCGCCAGGCGGTAGTCGAAATGAATATCGGCCACCAGCGGTATGGCAATCTTTTTCCTGATGCTTTTTATAGCGGAGGCGGCTTCCTGATCCGGCACGGCCACACGGATGATCTCGCAACCACAGTCTTCCAGCTCCCTGATCTGGTCAACGGTAGATTTAACATCCCGCGTGTCGGTCTTGGTCATCGACTGAACGCTGACCGGTGCGCCGCCGCCAACTGTGACGCTCCCGATGCGGATGGCACGCGAGATACGCCGCCTTCTCACGGCAACAGGCTTTCCCCCCTGATCAGGCGCGAGACGTCGAAATACGTGATTATCAAGATCAAGGCGGTAAGTGCGAAGAAGCCGATCATGTGCACAAGGCCCTCTATCTGCGGAGAAATACGCTTGCCGCGCCTGGCCCATTCCACAAATACGAAGATCAATCGGCCACCGTCAAGGCCGGGGAAAGGCAGCAGGTTGAATATACCCAGGTTGATGCTGATCAGGGCGGCAAACTCCAGCACAGGGCTGATGCCAGCTTCCACCACTTGACCGGTAAGCTGGGCGATGGCGACAGGCCCGGCGAGCTGCGGGGCGGAGCTACGGATGAACCAGCCGACCACCTCGTTGCGGAAAAGCACCAGTATCTCCCAGCAGTGCACAAAGCCGTTGGGGATAGCCTCCCAGAATGGCTGTGACTCGGATACTACCATGGCATCGGCCGATGCCATGGTTACACCCGTTGCTCCCTCGCCCTGCGGAGGATTCCAGCGCGGCTTGACCACAACGGTTTTTTCGGTCAGGTCGGGTTTCTGCACGACCATGCTCACCTGCTTGCCGAGATGGAGCTGTATCTGGTAGCTGAGTGTGGCGCGATTTTTGACCGATGTATCATTGATCTTGAGGATACGGTCACCGGGCTCGATTCCGGCTGCCTGGGCGGGTGAACTAGCGGCCACATCTTCGATCATCACCTTTTCCATGGTGATGTTGTGCGGAATCATGAAGCTGATGATAAAGAGCAGCACCGGAAGCAGAATGTTGAGCAGCGATCCGGCGCTGAGCACCAGTAACCTGACCGGTATGCTCTTGCCGGCCAGGCTGCCCGGCTCGGAGGGGTCTTCTTCGCCCTGCAGTTTGGTGAAACCGCCGATGGGGATGGCATTGATGGAGTAAAGTGTCTCACCCTTCTTGAAACCCCAGATGCGGGGTGGAAATCCTATGCCGAACTCCTCGACTTTGACCTTGCAGAGCTTGGCCGTAATGAAGTGGCCGAACTCATGGGTTAACACCAGCACGACCAGCATAACTACAAATACAATTATGGTCAGTAACATTAAATTCCTTTCCTTGCTGCCCTGAGGGCTGTCTCTCTGGACCAGGCGTCGGCTGCTGTAATCTCTTCCAGACCGGCGCCATGCGGTGGCCTGTGCAAGCCCAGGACAGTCTCAATAACAGGGGCTATATCAGTAAATCTTATTTTATTATCCAGGAATAATTGTACGGCAATCTCGTCCGCCGCGCATAATACAGCCGGGTAAGTGCCTCCGCGGCGGGCCGCTTCCAGCGCCAGCCTGAGGCAGGGAAAGCTGTTATAGTCGACTGGCTCAAAGGTCAGATTTGATAACCGGCTGAAATCGATACAGGTGAGGGAATCGTTCTTGATCCGTTCCGGATAAAAAAGCGCGTACTGGATGGGTAGACGCATGTCAGGTATACTCAGCTGGGCCTTAACCGAGCTGTCGACAAATTCCACCATGGAGTGAATAATACTCTGACGGTGAATGATTATCTCGATCTTGTCGTAGGGGATATCGAACAGCCAGCGGGCCTCAATGGCCTCCATACCCTTGTTGAAGAGTGTGGCTGAATCAATGGTGACCTTTTTGCCCATTTTCCAGGTAGGATGGTTAAGCGCCTGTCTGACGGTGACCGAGGCCAGCTTTTCCTGCGGCTGACCAAAAAAGGGGCCGCCCGATGCTGTCAGTAATAGTCTCCGCATCTCGTCGTCCTCTCCCCGCAAACACTGCCAGATGGCGCTGTGCTCGCTATCAATGGGAAGGATAGTGGCTTTGGACTGAGATGCCAAAGCTGTTATGATCTCACCTGCCATGACAAGTATCTCCTTGTTGGCTATAGCAACGGTTTTGCCTGCCTTTATTGCGGCCAGCGTGGGTTGCAGTCCAGCCTTGCCTGTAGTGGCGATGATGACCATGTCAACATCGGGGTGTGATGCCATCTCTTCCATCGGAACATAATGACCTGCGCCTCTAACAGATTGGCTGTCATTGCAGAATATAAGGCTGGGATTGAACTCGGCGATTTGACTGGCAAAGACTTTGACATTATTGCCAGCGGCCAGTGCGGTTATCTCGAACCTATCCCTGAATGAGCGAACAATATCCAGTGTTTGGCAGCCTATAGAACCAGTTGATCCGAGTACAGCCAGTTTTCTAACCCTGTTTTTCATGGCGAGTGACTATCTAATATTACTTCAAATCAGCGTTGCAGGCTATTTTTTATGCAGTATTTTGAAAAAGCAATCCCCGGCAACACCAAGCGCTGCCGGGGACTGATTTTTCAATCACCGATACATCAGGGATTAATCTATCCAGAAAGCTATTACATCCCCTCGAATACGAGGATACCAGCCGTGAACAGGATGAAGACGACAGCCCAGATAATGCCGTAAATAAATGTCAGAACGATGCCCCAGATGAGCATGGATTTGGCTTTTTTGGGGTCGCGGTTCTTGGTCGCTGCCCAGGCGATGATGCCGCCAAGCCATGTTAAGAAGATAGGCAAAAGCCACCACCAGCCGCTAACCGAAGTCATTGCAGGTGCGGTGGACACAGTTTCAACTTTGGCGGGCTGGATGTTGTCCTTAAGGACGAACAGATTGTTGGCGCACTGCGGGCAATAGACCTTCCCCTGCAACTCTGTGCGACAGGCTACGCAGACCATTTTCCCGCAGCTTACACATGCTCCCACAGCCTCTTTGCCGGGATGATAAGAACAATCAGCCATAGAATTCCTCCTCCAAATAACTGAGCTAATCTGGAAAATATTATAGCCACTGGCGTTACTCAATGCAATTAAACTTTTGTCCTTACTTGTGTATAATAGAGCGTGTAGCGCCTGTCGAGACTAGAGAGGCAAGCATATATTTGTATATTCCGTAACTGTGGCCTAATTATTTTGAGGAGGACAATCAATGACGAAACAGAGAATCATAAATTGCCCCATGAAATTCAACAGTAAAACCCTTGAGGCTGACGGGTTCGTCAAACGTGATTCATGCCAGTGCGATGAAGAAAATTGCGCATGGTGGAGGGCATCGACCAATAACTGTGCGATATTAAACCTGGTTGAGACTGTGAACAAGCTCGAACTGGTAGCAGGATTGCAGCTTAAGACAATATTGCCGGACCTGGTCAGCAAAACGACCATAGTTGATGTAGAACGGGAAAGATAAGAACCGCTGTTAACTTTATTGTTTGAGTAATCGGGAAAGATTTAACGATTTGAGTTATAATATAACGCGTAATTAAATAATCAAGGAGGAATAATGGCTTACGATACGTTGATTTTGGAAAAGGAAGGCCCAGTAGGGATCATCACTCTGAACAGACCCCCAGTACATGCCTTCAATTACCCTGCAATTACCAATCTCGGGCTGGCCGTAGACGAGCTGGTCAAGGACAAAGACATCAGGGCTATTATCATCACCGGCGCCGGTGACAAAGCTTTCTCCGCTGGTTTTGATATTGCGAGTTTCGCGGACCCGATGAATGTGTGGATGCCGCGGTCGGGGCACATTGTTTACAATAAGATCGAGAGGAGTCCCAAGCCTGTCATCGCCGCCATCAATGGCTACGCATTGGGTGGTGGGTTTGAATTGGCGTTGGCCTGCCATTTCCGCGTCATGGTTGATGCGGAGAAAGCAAATCTTGGATTGCCTGAGATCACCCTGGGAATCATACCTGGATGGGGCGGTACGCAAAGATTGCCAAGGCTGGTAGGACGCACCAGGGCACTGGAAGTTGCCCTGTTGGGCAGGAAACTTAGTGCCAAGGAAGCCTATGAATGGGGACTGCTGAACAAAGTCTCCAAGCCAGGTGAAGTTGTCAAGGATGCCAGGGAGATCGCTATAAACCTGGGTAAACGCGCACCGCTCGCCCTTAAAGCCATTCTCAATGCTGTCGTGCTCGGGCAGGATACAAATATGTTTGCCGGCATCGAGATCGAACTGGAAGGCTCTTCCATCGTTCAGGCATCCAAGGATGCGCGCGAAGGCATGACCGCTTTCATGGAAAAACGTGAAGCGAAGTTTATCGGCGAATAATTAATAATTAATAAATATAGGAGAGGTTAGTTTATGAATGTTTCGGATATCAAACGGATAGCAGTGGTAGGCGCCGGCGACATGGGCCACGGCATCGGTGAAGTTGCGGCCATGTCCGGTTACAAAGTCAACCTGTATGACATCAAGCAGGAATTTGTTGACAAAGGCTTGGGCAAGATCAAGGAGAGTCTGGCCAAACAGGTATCCAAGCAGAAGATGTCCCAGGCGGATATGGATGCCATCATGGGACGAATCTCCGGTTTCACTGTAATGAAGGAAGCTGTCAAAGACGCCGATTATGTTATTGAGGCAGCGCCTGAGATACTTGACCTTAAATTGAAGATATTCAAAGAGCTGGATGAAGTTGCTCCCAAGCATACGATCCTTGCCTCCAATACCTCCAATATGAGCATCACCAAGATGGGCGAAGCTACCGGCAGACCTGATAAAGTAGTCGGCGTGCATTTTTTCAACCCTCCAGCGATGATGCTATTGGTGGAGGTCATCCGCGGTAAGACATCAGACGAAACGATGAACGTCAGTCGAGACCTCGTGCTGAAATGGAAGAACTTCAGGGGCACAATGGTCCCGGTAATGGTTGAGAAGGATACCCCGGGCTTTATCTTCAACAGGCTGGGGGCTCCTGTGGGTATGTATCTTGGTTATCTGCTGGATAAGGGTATGGTAGTTCCCGAGGCAGTGGACGCTAAGATGCGGACCATGGGCGTTCCGATGGGACCCTACGAGACAATGGATTATACAGGTCTCGATATTAATCTGCACGGCGCAGAATATTTTGCCAAAATGCTTTCACCGGACTTCGCACCGGGGGGCTGGCTCAAGAAGATGAATGAAGCCGGCACACTGGGCAAGAAGACCGGCAAAGGTATCTTCGAGTGGCCCGGCGGCGCAAGGCCGACCATAGATATGAGCAAGGCTGATCCCAACTTCGATCCGATGGACCTGATCTGCATACAGGTCAACGAAGGCACCAAGCTGATCGAAGACAAGGTGGCCAAAGATGCCGCCGAGATAGACAAGGCCATGGTCAACGGCGGTGGCGCCCCGTTCGGACCTTTTGCACTGGCCAAGGGTATGGGCTGGGCCAAGGTAGCCGAGAAATGCTCCGATATCGCCAAGAAAACTGGTATAAAATGGTTTGAGCCGACTGAGATGCTCAAAAAAGGCAACATCACCATCTAAGCTGTAGCCGCCATCAATAGATCAATGGGGTTGGCTGTCTCAAGAAAGCAGTTGCCGCAACAGGCAACATTAGTTCTTCGAAGGACGGTCAACCCTGTTTTGTTATCAACAGGATGAGGAAGTAGGCAACCGGGCTGACCAACAGGTGGCTGTCGATTCTGTCCAGTAAGCCTCCGTGGCCAGGCAGGATAGTACCGCTATCCTTAGCTTTCATGTTCCGCTTGAGCAGAGATTCCACCAGGTCGCCGATCTCGGCGAACACGCCGATTACAATACCTGCCAGTATCATCCCGACATGGTTGAGAGGCAGTTTGAAGAAAGTTCCCAGCAATACGGCAAACAGCATTGATCCGGCTATTCCGCCGATGGCGCCCTCCACGGTTTTACCAGGGCTGACCGACGACGCCAGCGGGTGTTTTCCCAGCCAGCTGCCGACTGCATAGGCGAACACATCGCACATCGCGGTACAGGTGAGCACAAGGAAGGTCCATCCCATGCCGTCGCGAAGTTCGCGTATATTGACATAAAAAGAGATCATCCAGCCTGTATAAAGCGCCCCCAGAATCGTCCATGCCACGTTGATGAAGGTGCTGTCTTTGTCATGTTTGAACAGCACCCAGACCAGCGGCAGCACAACCAGCAGCACAAAAAGCACCGGCAGGGTCTGTGGGAAGGGGCTGATACTCTGCAGCACGAGCAGAACAGTGAAGAAGATGCCGGGATAGACCAGAGGCTGGACATTCTCATGCCTGGCGATCCTATAAAACTCGAAAACGGCCAGGGCTGCCGCAATACACGCTACCAGTAAAAACAGGGGGTTGCCCAGCCAGATAGCGATACCGACGATAATCCCCATGCAGATGCCGGTAATAATCCTTTTCAGTACCATATCAATGTGTTGTAAACAGGTAATATTGACGGTAAGCTGCCCGGCTCAAACCCGCTGCAGGCCCGCACAGCAATATTTCCTCCCCTAAATCTCGAGGATCTCTGCTTCTTTATCTTTACCGATCTTGTCGATGGAACTGATATAGGTATCGGTAAGCTTCTGTAGCTGCTCGGCGGCCCGCTTTTCCTGGTCTTGCGACACCTCTTTGTTCTTTTCAGATTGCTTAAGCTCGTCCACTGTGTCCCTTCGGATGTTGCGGATGTGAATGCGTGATTCTTCCAGCCTCTTATGTATGATCTTGATCAAATCCTTGCGCCGTTCTTCCGTGAGCGTTGGTATGGTGATGCGGATATTAGTCCCGTCGTTGGTGGGGTTCAGTCCGAGATCCGATTTAATAATGGCCTTGTCAATATTGTTGATGATACTGCGGTCATAGGGGCGGATGGTAATTGTCCGAGGCTCCGGGACAGATATGGAGGCAAGCTGTATCAGAGGTGTCATTACGCCGTGATAATCAACCTTGATGTACTCCACCAGTGCGGGAGAGGCCCGCCCCGTGCGGATGCTGGCCAGCTCATTACTGAGAGCTTCAACGGCCTTTTTCATTTTTGAATCAGCATTTTTGAGTATAATTTCAATCATTCTTTTTCCTCACTCGTAACCGTAGTTCCTATATCTTCTCCCTCAATTACTCTTAAGATGCTGTCTTTAGCCTGGAGGTCAAATACAATTATAGGCAGTTTATTTTGCTGGCACAAGGAAAACGCCGTGATGTCCATGACGGCGAGCTGAAGGTTGAGCGCCTGTTTGTGCGTCAGGTGGGTATATTTCCTGGCATGGTGGTTTTTACGTGGGTCCGAATCATAAATGCCGTCAACTTTATTCTTAGCCACCAACAGGACATCAGCCGTGATCTCTATTGCTCTGAGTGCGGCAGCGGTATCTGTGGTCATATAGGGGTTGCCGGTGCCACCGGCGAAGATAACAACCCTCTTTTTTTCGAGGTGTCTTATCGCCCTGCGCCTTATATGTGGCTCTGCAATGGCCTGAATGGTGATGGCTGACTGGGTCCTGGTGACCACACCGTTGTTTTCCAGAGCGTCCTGAAGCGCGAGAGCGTTAATGATAGTTGCCAGCATGCCGGCGTAATCTGCCGTGGCGCGGTCCATGCCGGAAGCTTCGGCTGCTGCGCCTCTCCAGAAGTTTCCGCCGCCGACAACTATAGCTACTTCGACATTGAGAGCGACGATCTTTTTGAGCTGTCGTGCAATAGAATTAAGAACAGAGGGGTCTATGCCATAGCTGTGATCGCCCATCAGCGCCTCACCGCTAAGCTTTAGCAATACCCTTTTAAATTTAGCTTTTGGGGTAGACAATTCTAATAACCCAGTTCAAAACGAACGAACCTGCGTATCTTGATATTCTCTCCAGTCTTAGCTATTGTCTCGGTTATGATATCCTGGATCGTTTTAGACGGGTCTTTAATATAAGGCTGCTGTAGCAAGCAGACGGCTGCCGGATCAGCAGTGTCGCCCTCAGGAATGTTGTCTTTGCTGACATATAGCGGTGACATGGCAGAAATCTGCAGGGCAATGTTGTGGGCCAGGTCTTTGAAATCCTGAGTACGCGCGACGAAGTCGGTCTCACAGTTGATCTCGAGCATGACGCCCAGGTGGTTGCCAGTATGCACGTAGCATTCGATCAAACCCTGCTCGGCGGTACGCTCCGATTTCTTCTTGGCTATGGCAAGGCCGCGCTCTGTCAGCATATCACAGGCCTTATTAAAGTCACCGGCTGCATCGGTAAGTGCTTTTTTACAGTCCATTACGCCAGCGCCGGTCTTCTGACGCAACTCCTTTATTTTATCGGCTGAAATATCCAATTCAGTTCTCCTTTGTCATCATGAAAGATTAGTTCAGACAGAATATAGAGTTAGCCTGTAAGCTAGTTCAGGCAGTGGCAGTTTCTGCAGGCTCTCCAGATCCAGCAACCTCGGCTTCAGCTTCGGTTTCTTTCTTCTCACCGGCTTCAGCCAGCATCTTACCTTCTAGCACTGCGTTTGCGATATGGGTGCAGATAACCCTGATGGCTTTAATAGCGTCGTCGTTGGCCGGGATAATATAGTCGATCCCATCGGGATTGCAATTGGTATCAACCGTGGCTACCACAGTAACCCCGACTTTCTGGGCTTCGGCCAGCGCTATTTTTTCCTTAGTGGGATCAATGATAAAAATGGCGCCGGGCAGAGCAGTCATTTCTTTAAATCCGCCCATCAGCTTGTTTAACTTGGCCATTTCCTTGTCTATCTTCAGTTTGTCTTTCTTGGACATGTAATCTAGCTCGCCACGCGACTTTTTGTCTTCAAGTCTGACCAGGTAATCTACTCTGCCTTGGATGGTATTGAAGTTGGTCAGCATGCCGCCCAGCCAGCGCTGATTGACGTAGAACATGCCACATCTTTTGGCTTCCTCTTCCACGATATCCTGGGCCTGTTTTTTGGTGCCAACAAACAGGATTGTTTGCCCGTTGCTGATCAAGTCCCTTACATATTCACATGCTTTGTTAAGCAGGGTGACTGTCTGTTCGAGGTCGATAATGTGTATGCCGTTCCTCTGTGTAAAGATGTAATTCTTCATCTTCGGATGCCAGTGTCCGGTCTGGTGACCGAAGTGGGCACCCGCTTCCAATAGCTGCTTTACTGTAACTGATTCTGCCAAATCTATTTAACCTCCTGACC
>DKFA01000099.1 GCA_002452695.1 Dehalococcoidia bacterium UBA6808 | reverse complement strand
GTCAAGTTTTTCGAACATGGCTTAGTTGCTTTGCGGGAAAATGCAACTAAGATTATAGCATCGTGTAAATTACGCGCTCAACTAACCGGTATATCTTTTCTGCTTAATCAGACTGGTTTCTAAAAGCCACCGCTATCACGCGCTCAGTTATTCCGTATGCTACCCATGTTATCTTTACCCAGCAGCGCCTGCGTCTCGGCCGATGATTTCACTTCCGTTTGGCCATGGCCGTTGCCGCTGTCATGGCCGTTGCCCTTGCTCTTCTCTTTGCTGCTGCCCTCCACCCTGTACCGGGCAACCAGCCTCTTGAAAGTATCGGACATCTGGGCCAGAGCGCCTCCGGCTACCGCCACCTGTTCGAACTGACCCGTGATCTCATTGGCCGCCTCTGACACGCTGTCCGTAGCTGCGCTGTTTTCCTCGGCCACGCCCGCCACCTCTTCCACCGACTTCGAAACCTGTTTGGCAGTAGCGGCCATCTGCTGGGTGGCAGCGGTATTCTCTTCCACAATCGCACTGATGCTGTCGCCCAGCTTGACCATCTCCGTGCTCATCGCGTTCAACTGGTCCGCCGCGCACGAGATCTGCTCGACTTTCTTACCCATCTCGTTGCAGCGCTTCAAGATATCTTCGAGAGCTTCGCCGGCCATCCCTGCGAGTTTGTAACCGCCATCCACTTCGCCGGTGCCCTTGCCCATAGCCTTGACTGTTTCGTTGACGCCGTCCTGTATCCCGCTGATCAGCTCGGCAATCTCCTTGGTAGCATTGGATGACCTTTCCGCCAGCTTCCTCACCTCATCCGCTACCACGGCAAAGCCCCTGCCCTGTTCCCCGGCCCTGGCGGCCTCGACAGCCGCATTAAGTGCCAGCAGATTGGTCTGGTCGGCTATATCATCGATGGCCGAGACGATCTTTCCGATCTCCCTGGACCTCTGCCCCAGGCCGTTGATGCTGCGGGACACATCATCCATCGTCCTTTTGATCTTGTCCATTCCCGCAACCGTGTTCTTCGACATCTCGAAGCCTTTCGCCGCTGAATCAGCAGCAGCCCTGGCGCCTTCGGTGGCCTCCCTCGCATTGCTGGATATTTCCCCGATGGCGGCAGAGACCCTCGCGATGACCTGCACGTTCTGTTCGATCATCCTTGCCTGTTCCTGAGCCCCCTTGGCAATCTGATCAATGGCCACCGAGAGCTGCTCCATAGCCTTCATCGTATCCTGTAGTGCCGATGCCTGATCCGAAGCGCCCCTGGCCACCTGCTGTGTGGAATCGACTATATGCCGGGCCGCCTGGCCGGCCTGGTCCGAAGCGATGTTCAAATTGCTGCTGGACTCCGCCAGGTCTTCCGAGACCTTCTTCAGCTCCATCACCACCACCAACTGGTTATCCAACGCATGGTTGAGCGCATCTTTCAGTTTGCCCAGTTCACCCTTATAGCCACCCTCGACCTTGGTCGTCAGGTCATACTCAGACTGCTTGTAAAGCACAGCAGCAGATTCCGACAGCGGCACGGTGATTGAATCCAGCGTCTGGTTGAAGCCTTTTAGTATCTTGCGGTAGACGCCTTCGCAGCGGTCTGCATTGGCCCTCACATCCAGTTTCCCTTCCCGCGCGGCATCTATGATCACTCCCGTTTCCTCCACCAGTATCGAGATCGCCGTGATACATTTATTTAGATTGTTCTTGATGTTATTGAATTCCCCCCGATAGTCTGCTGATATGATATCGGCGTTCTGTCCCTGCGCTATAGTGTCAATATAGTTGGCAGCCAAACGCAACGGGCCGATTACAGCATCCAGCGTATCGTTGATTCCCGCAACAATGCGCGCATAGTCGCCGTCCAGCCGGCTGACATCGCCCCTCACATCCAGCTTGCCCTCCACAGCCGCGCTGGTCAGCATTTCCACGCTGGAGCTCAGCTCGCGCAGGTTGCTGACTACCTGCATGAAAGCCTTGCTCAGCACATCATTTTCCGATTTCGGCTTGACCTCGACGCTAAGGTCGCCATGGGCTATCTTCCCGGCAGCGACAGACATCTCCTTCATATAAATCACAACTTCCGCGAATGCACCAGCCACCTTGCCCACCTCGTCTTTACTTTTCACACTGACCGAACGGCTGACATCTCCCACCGCCACGGCGCGTGCTACAGGCACGATGGAAAGCAGCGGATTGGCGATCATCCGGCTCACCAGATAGCCCACGCCTATAACTATAGCAATCACTATGGTTATGGCAATCAGGAAAATGCGTAAGAATGCATTCAACGAGCTGAATACTTCGTTTTCCTCGATCTCCGAGATGGTCGCCCAGTCAAGGTCCATGTATTTCATGTTGGAATATGCCGCAATCACCCTGTTGCCCAAAAAATTCACCTGGGTGGTCACACCCTGGTGGCCCTGCAGAGCCTGGGTAACTGCCTCCACTTCGATTTTTTTGTCCATCACAAAAGAGGTCACCACCGTCCACATATGGTCGCGGCGTGAATCGGAGCGCAACTTGTAATCCTTGCCCACAACATAGGTTTCTCCAGTTTCACCCATACCCGCAGTATTTTGAGTGATCGTATTGATCTGGTTGTACGGTATCCTCACCATAAATACACCCTGAATATTGCCCCCGGCGTCGTTGATTGCTGTGCCGACGAACCCGCAAGGCTTGGTATCAGAAGCGGCATAAGGCTCGATATCTACGAGCGCCGTCCCCTCTTTAGCTTTGGCAAAACATTTTGCTGCCACGCTGCCCGCCAGCTCTCCTGCTACCAGGTTCTGCCCGAGGTCGGACGCCTGCATCATACTCATGACAATATCGCCTTCCGGTGATACCAGCAGTACGTCCTCATATCCGCAGGTCTTGGCCAACTCTTTCAAGCTCATGTAATGCTTAACATTCAGCTCGGTCCAGTGTTTCCCTAATTTATTACCGTCCTTGATGAAAGCTTCTTTGCACTCGACCATCGCGGTGAGAACGGCTTCAGAAGCCGCTGCAAGGTTGACCTGCTGATCCATCGTTTCAAAATAAGCGACCAGTCTCTGGTTGGTCAGGACATTGGCTACCTGCAGCCTATCGATGGCGGCGGCGCGCATGCTCTCGCTCGTCATATAGTAACTGAGCGCGCCTATAATCAACGTAGGAATGATTCCCACCAGCAGGGCAAATACAATTAGTTTCCCTTTTAATGAACGGAAAAGGAAATCGCTAACCCCTGTAATGGCCCTGTTGATGTTTAGTTTTTTCATGTTTACCCTCCAGACAATATGCCCCGGCAACTCTGTCCTTTTCACCGCCGCACGGACATAGCATTATTCATTACCTTACTAATTTTCACAGGCCGATGTAATTTCAGACAAGTCATATGAGTATAAAGAATATGAGCCAAATGGTATCAATCGGATGTCTGTCCGGTTAGGTTAATGCAAGCTCATTGCAATGGTCCGGCTTGAAATCTTGGATTTGACAATGACA
>DKFA01000108.1 GCA_002452695.1 Dehalococcoidia bacterium UBA6808 | reverse complement strand
ATCCTGGGCGCCAACGACTACGTGCTCCAGCATGGCCTCTCGCTGAAAAACGAGAACCAGTACAAGGTCGAACTGGAGAGCAAGCTTATCGATGTGGCCAACAAGCGCGACGACTTCCTCAAGACGGTCATCATGACTCCGGTGGACGGCATCGTGGTCAGCGTGGGCGTCAAGAAGAACGACGTGCTCTCCCCGCAGGACTACTCATCAGCCGGCACGATCCAGGTCGTGGATACTTCGCAGATCAAGTTCGTCGGCACGGTGGACGAAATCGATATACTCAAGATCAAGACCGGGCAGAGAGCCAGCGTCTCGGTGGATGCCATCCCCGACCGGACCTTCCCCGGCACGGTCTCATTCATCTCACCCTTCGGCACTCCCAATGCCAGCGGCGTAGTTAAATTCAACATTACCGTCCTGCTCGACCCGACCGATGTCGACCTCAAGGGCGGCCTGAGCGCCACGGCGGATATCGCCATCCAGAGCGTGGAAGATGCCCTGCTGCTGCCCGTGACCGCGGTCACAACCACCCCATCCGGCTCGTTCGTCAACCTGTCCACCGACAACACGACCAAAACGGAGAAGCGTGAGGTCAAGCTGGGCGCGCAGACCACACAATACGTGCAGATACTGAGCGGCCTCAACGAAGGCGACCGCGTGACCATCACAGAGGGGGCTTCCGGCCTGCCCACTTCTACTATGATAGGGCCTCCGCCCGGCATGGGGAGAGGTTCACGCTGACGGCGTGAAGGCTGGTAGATCGAAATGAAACTTATGCTGATAAACTGGAAACCCCGATGATGAAAAGATATTTGAGCCTGATGATAACAATCCTGGGACTGGCGGCCGCGCTGCTGGCAGGCTGCGCTCCTCAGGCAGCCCCCCAAACGGCCGCGGCGGGACAAACGGTTGAGGTCAAACGCGGCGATATCGCCGTAGAGGTGAGCAGCGACGGCAACCTGGAGATGCCCAACCAGTTCAACCTCAGGTTCGGCACCCCCGGCCAGGTGGACCAGATCTACGTGGAGGAGGGCGACACGGTCAGGGAGGGGGCATTGCTGGCCATGCTGGACAACTCGGCACAGGTCAACTCGATGAAATCGGCCCTGCTCAGCATACAGACAGCCAAGAACAACATCACCTTCGGCTGCGATACGGACCACCTGCCCTACAACTACCCCAACCTGAGCATCCCCCGCCTGATGGAGGAGGCGCAGGCCGATATCACCAAGGCGGCCGATTACCTCAAGGCCGGTCTGTACAAGGACGCCGGCTACTGGCTGATAATGACCTATTTTGATATCGACGTCTGCCAGGACATCATTTTGAATAAACCCAGCGCGGCTGCCATGGCAGGAGCCAAGACCAACTCCCTCTGGGCGCCGGACACCGAGGCCGGCAGCCTCCCTGTCGTCGCGCCTGACCGGCAGGACGTGGCCGACTACCTTTACCAGTACAACCAGCAGTTGCTCGCCATGAGCAACGATATGAAGGAAGGCAAATACGATAAAGTGACGGCCGACCTCGAAGCCGCCCGCCAGCAGATGCTGGAGGTCACAGCACGCGCCAACAGCATGGTGTCGATCAAGAACCGCATGACCTACTACTATGCCGATACCGCCACCAGCGCGGATTTCCTGCAAGCCTCGCTGCGCTATCTGCAGGACCTGGAAAAATTCCTGGGCAGCAGCGATGCCAACCCCGTCGACGCCGCCGAGAAGCTGTATACGGCCAAGCTCAACCTGCTGGTCGGCCAGGACGTGTTGAACAACCAGCGCAACATCTTCGAAAGCGGCGGCAGCATTGGCTGGAAGACCCTGCAGCAATACAACCTCAACCTGCAGTCGGCCGAAATAGCCTTCTATCAGGCCAAGCAGGATATTATGAAGACCGCCATCATTGCACCCTCGGACGGCACGGCGGTCAGCGTGAACCTGAAAAAATCATATGTGCTTTCAGCGCAGGACTACTCGGCCCAGACCGCCGTCGTCCTGGTGGACACCAATACCGTCAGGTTCAACGGCAAGGTGGACGAGATCGATATCATGAAGATCAAGGCCGGGCAGACGGCCGACATCGCTGTGGACGCCCTGCCCAACAGGACGCTGACCGGCAAGGTCCGCTTCATCTCGCCCTACGGCATCGCCAGCGGCAATGTGATCAAGTTCACCGTGCTGATCGACCTTGATCCAACCGATGCCCCCATCAGGGGCGGCCTGAGCGCCACCGCCACTATCCATGTCGCCAGCTCAAAAAATGCCCTGCTGGTGCCCGTCCCGGCTATAATTGCTGCGGGCAACAGTTCCATGGTCATGGTGGAGAACCCGGCGGGCGGTCCGCCCGAACGCCGTCCGGTTACTATCGGCCTCAGGAACCTGGAATACGCCGAGGCGCTCTCCGGCCTGCAGGAAGGCGAGAAGGTGGTGATCACCGGCGCCTCCGGCGGCAATATGCGCATACCCAGCGGCGGCGGGACCAACCCCATGCGCGTGCTGAGATAAATCCACTGATTCCAAATTCATAAACAGGCAAGAGAAATGATCGAACTAAACAACGTCAGCAAAATCTATGACATCGGAGAAGTGAAGGTCAACGCCCTCGACGGCGTTTCCTTCACCTGTGAGAAGGGCGAAATGATCTCCATCATGGGGCATTCAGGCTCGGGCAAGTCCACCATGATGAACATCCTGGGTTGCCTGGACAGGCCGACCCACGGCAGCTACAGGCTGGACGGCCATGACGTGGCCAGGCTCAACGACGACGAACTGGCCGCCATCCGTAACAAGAAGCTGGGATTTGTATTCCAGTCATATAATCTTCTGCCCAAGATCACAGCCGTGGCCAACGTGGAATTGCCGCTGGTCTACGCCGGCAAGAACCACCGCCGCGAGAAAGCCATGGCGGCGCTCAAGGCGGTGAGCATAGACAAGCGCGCCTATCACCTGCCGCAGGAGATGTCGGGCGGCGAAAAGCAGCGCGTGGCCATCGCCCGCGCCCTTATCAACGACCCGCTCGTGATCCTGGCCGACGAGCCTACCGGCAATCTGGATACGGCCACCAGCCAGAGCATCATGAACCTCTTCACCGAACTCAACAATCAGGGCATCACCATCATTATCGTCACCCATGAGGAGGATATCGCCGCCTATACCAAAAGGACCATCGTAGTACGGGACGGCAAGATCGTTGAGGACAAGCGAAGATGAGCATTTGGGAAAGCCTCAAGACTGCCTGGCAGTCCATCTTTGCCAACAAGATGCGTTCCGCCCTGACCATGCTGGGCATGGTGATCGGCGTCTGCGCCGTGGTGCTGCTGGTCGCTCTGGGACAGGGCTTCCAGACTGACATGACCCAAACGTTTAACGATATGGGAGCATCAGCGCTCTATGTCTCGCAGTCAACATCCAAAGAGGTGACGGTCATGCGTCCCCTGACGATGGAAGACGCCGAGGCGCTCAATGACAGGACGCTGGCGCCCTCCATCAGCGTGGTTTCACCCACCCGCCAGACTCGCGCCACCGCCCAGTACGGGAACAATAACGCCAGTGTAACGGTCATGGGCGTCACTCCCACCATCGTGGAGATCAGGAACTACCAGGTCGACCAGGGCCGCTTCATCACCGACCAGGACGTGACGGCCCGCACCAGCGTGGCTGTGCTGGGCTACCAGACAGCCCAGGATCTGTTCGGCACGGAGTCGCCGGTGGGCAAGACACTGCGCGTCTCCGGCGCCAGGTTCCAGATCGTGGGCACGCTGCAGAAGATGGGCGGCATAGGCGGCGACAGCTATGTATTGATCCCCCTGACCACCATGCAGTCCAGGCTGACAGGGGGCGATGAGATCCAGCAGATCGCGGTCAAGGCGGCCAGCCCTGACCTGGTCGACGCCGTCATCACTGAGATCGCCAGCATCATGCGCGCCCGGCATTATATAGCGCCGGGCGCTTCGGACGATTTCCAGATTACCGATATGCGCGAGATCCTGGCCAGTATGCAGACCACCCTTGCCACCTTCTCCATCTTCATGGGAGCGGTGGGCGCCATCTCACTGCTGGTCGGCGGCATCGGCATTATGAATATAATGCTGGTATCGGTTACCGAGCGCACCCGCGAGATCGGCATCCGCAAGGCCATCGGCGCCAGGCGCCGCGACATACTGATACAGTTTTTGATAGAAGCGGCCGTCATCAGCATGACGGGAGGGCTGATCGGCCTGGGGCTTGCCGTGCTGGGCGCCAGCCTGCTGGGCAATATCAACATGGGCGGCGCCACCGTTACGCCCGAGATCTCGGCCACCATCGTCATCGTGGCGCTGGCCGTCTCCATCGGCACCGGGCTGATCTCAGGCACCTACCCGGCCTTCCGCGCCGCACGCCTGGACCCGATCGAGTCGCTGAGACACGAATAGAAGAGAAAGTTCCAAATAATAAACAAATTCTAATTAATAAAATCCTTTGCTTACGTAATTGGAGTTTGTTTGGATTTTGGAATTTAAAACTTCGGGTCAAGGGAAAATAAAACTGCATCCAGTTAAATGCCCGGATATGATCGAGGATTTCTGCTTTCTTGCTTTCGACGGCTCTGCGTCCGGCCCCCAGCACACAGGGGACCTCTCATTCACGCCCCAGATTGGAACCACCCTGTCAAAGACCACATCGATCATTACGATTCCGTAGGCACCCAGCTCCACCGGCATGTCCATCCGGCTCCTGCCCAGAGCACGGGTCATGGTGTTGTTGACATTGTAATAACAGTTGGTAGAACACCTGAAGGTACGTCCTTTTCTGTCATTTCTGCATCATCTTCAAGTCGGCGCCGGCCTTATCCGTAAGGGCCTGGTCTTTAGACAATTTAATCGCCGTTTCCAGATCGGATACAGCTTTGACAGTCTGGCCCAGTCCCCGGTAGGC
>DKFA01000071.1 GCA_002452695.1 Dehalococcoidia bacterium UBA6808 | reverse complement strand
CGGAACTGGGCTTCACGCTGGAGCCTTTCGGCGAACGCACCTGCCTGGTGCGAGCCGTGCCTTCCATGCTCAACGGCGCCAACCTGGCCGACGCCGTCCATGAACTGCTGGACAACCTGGCCGCAGAGCAGGATACCTCCCGGCGGGATATTGTGGCCGCCCAGACGCTGGCCTGCCACAGCGCCGTCCGCGCCGGCCAGACGCTCAGCCTGGAGGAGATGAAGGACCTGCTGAAACAACTTGAGCGCACCCTGCAGCCACGCACCTGCCCGCACGGCAGGCCGACCATGATCCACCTCAGCGCACAACAATTGAAAAAGGAATTTGGAAGGACGGGGTAAGTTACACTTTGGTGTATAAGCCCTGCGGATCAAAGAGCCTGATCATCATCTTCTCCTCGTAGGAGGGCAGGTCGATCTTTTTCAATTGCGGCGCAACTTCACAGTCCCAGCCCATCAGCCGTTTAATGCCCTTGATGGCCTCGTCCTCGCGGATGGCCGTGCCGTAAGGGATGTAGCCGGTCAGGGTGAATGTATCTTTGCCGTTCAGCTTCTCGAAAATGCCGACGTCGGTGATCAGGGTTGTAACGTTATTGCCGGGGAAGGTGATATAGGGGACCTGATCAAGCAGCCTCTCCCTGCCGGCGGAGGCGAAGACGACGGCTTCCCGGCAGCCGGAGGCCACGTCGTTGGCCCCCCCAGAGCCGACGATGTAGAACACGTGGGGCACCTTGGTGGAGTTGCCGTTGCCGAACTTGTCCACCTGGGCCGCGCCCAGCACGCCCAGGCAATTGGAAGACGAGCCGCCCGCCAGCACACCCAGCGCCGTCTCGATATTGTTCAACATCTTGCAGGTGGGCAGGTGGTGCATGCCGAAGATGTTGGGGTCGGAGGGCCGGGGCAGGTAGCCGAACATACCGATCTCAGCGACCAGATCAACGTCTACCTTCTCATCCTTCAAACGGTAGGCGGCCATCCAGGCTGCCAGGTTGGCCAGCCCGACGCCGGCCAGTATGGTCTTGTAGCCCTTTGCCTTGCACAGGTCGGCGATGTAGCGGCTGCCGGCGATGACCATGCGCTCCAGGCTGTTGGATTCCCCGGGGAAATCCACACTGGGGACGGCTGCCATGGTCTCCACCACCCATGAATGCGGCTTGGCCTTCTCCTTGAGGTAACGCAGCCGATCCTTGCCCAGCTTTTCCAGATATTCGGTTTGGTTGTGCAGGCTGAGGATCCAGTCATGGATAAAGCCCATGAATTTGTTCTCATTCATCGAGGCGTCCCTGACCATGGTGATGAACTCGTAATCGTCGTAATAGCCTTCGAACTGGGGTATGCCGATATTGGACAACCCGCCTGGATGCGCGCCGTAGGGCGCCTCGCTGACCGCCTTCACCATATAGGAGGGGATGCGCACCAGGTGATTATGGCTGCGGATATAGTCCGTGGGCACGATATGCTCGACGGTGGCGATCACGCCCTCCCTGGAGGCCCAGGCGCCGAAAGCGTCGTTGCCCAGCGGGAAGGGCAGGATGATGTTGCCGCTGCGATCGGAGGCCAGGCCGTGCACCAGCGTTATATCGGGGCGCAGGGCGCGCAGCAGCCCGGTCTTCTGCCCGGTGCCGAAGGGGGAATCGATAACCTTGAAATCCTCCCGGTTCTCCTCCTCCATCGAGCTGCCGATCAGCGACCTGGTCGGTATGAACTCCCAACCCATGGCTCCCGCCAGCAGCCGCTGGGTCAGCGTGAGCATGGTCCAGTTCTCCAGCGCGACCGAATCCGAGATGTAGGCTTTCTGCACGAGCGGGTTGGGGCCGGGCGCCGGGTAGGAGTCGCCGGCAAAGGTGATGATGGCCTTTTTAATCAGGTTGCCGCGCAGCAGCGCCAGCAAATAAGCCGACATCGTGGCGCTGATCAATGTGAAATTGGGTCGCTGGCCCCAGAACTCACGCAGGAGCTGAAAGAAGATGGCGCCGCTCTTGTTGGCGATATGAATGGACTGCCCGGGCCGGACGTGGTTGCGTATAGCATCCTCTAATGAACAGACCTTATCCGGCCCCTCAATGGGGGCGATATGAAATTTAGCATCCAGAAAGGCCTTCAGCTCTTCATCCATTCAATATTTCCTTGCGCATGTTAAACCCTGTAGCAGACCTCCGGCAGTTTGGCTTTCGGATTGTTCTCCCGGACGAAACGCAGGAGCTGGTTGGCAGCGGATATCGTAACCGTGGCCAGTTCATCTCCTTTGACCGTTTCTATTTTAGCACCGCCGTAAAGCGCCGTATTCACTCATCTAAAATGTTACTGAGGGAGGATCATGNNCATTTTTATTTGAGTTGACACGAGCGCCCGCAGGACGGGCGGGAACTCGCTGTCGCCCTTCGAGAAAATGAAGTGAATAACCACATCGGGATAGATCTCCTTGCTCACCGCCCAGTCTCCCCCGCCGGCCGGCTCCTCCACAACACCGCCAAGATAGGCGGCCAGCGCATCTACGTCCTTCACCCAGGCCAGCGCCACCGCCCGCTGCTTGAGGGCGCCCCTGACCTGCATCTGGTGCGGGCTGACCTTGCCCTCCAGGTCGGCCAGGCTGTATAGCTGGTGAGAACCTCTTTGCATACCTGCAGTTAATATCGGATCTTCCAGATGGAAACTGCCT
>DKFA01000079.1 GCA_002452695.1 Dehalococcoidia bacterium UBA6808 | reverse complement strand
GTGCTCAAGCCGATGAACTGCCCCTTCCATATTCTGATGTACAAGACCCAGATCCGCAGCTACCGCAACCTGCCCATGCGCTATGCCGAGTTGGGCACCGTCTATCGCTACGAACGATCCGGCGTGCTGCACGGGTTGGCCAGGGTGAGGGGCTTTACCCAGGACGATGCACATATCTTCTGTCGTCCGGACCAGATCGTGCCCGAGGTTACTGCTGCAGTCGAGCTTTCGCAGTTCATGATGAAGACATTCGGCTTTAACGAATACGAGATGATGCTTTCGACCAGGCCGGAAAAGGCCGTGGGCAGTGAAGAGAGCTGGGAGCATGCCACAAATGCGCTGAAGACAGTGCTGGAAGACCTGAAGATTAATTACCACGTCGACCCAGGTGAAGGTGTTTTTTATGGTCCCAAGATCGACGTCAAATTGAAAGACGCTCTGGGCAGGCTATGGCAGGGTCCAACTTTCCAGGTGGACTTCCAGATGCCCGAAAAATTCGATGTTAACTATGTGGGAGAGGACGGACAGGAGCACCGCACTGTGATGATTCACCGTACCGTACTGGGCAGTATGGAAAGGTTTTTTGCCTGCCTGACCGAGCATTACGCCGGAGCCTTTCCGCTCTGGCTGGCGCCTGTGCAGGTAGTGGTCATACCGATTGCTGACAGGCACAACGGGTATGCGGCCAAACTGGCGGACGAAATGAGGGCCAGAGATGTGCGTGTACAGCTCGACGACCGCTCTGAGAGGATGAACCTTAAGATCAGGGAAGCCCAGTTAAACAAGATACCTTACATGCTTGTTGTCGGCGATAAGGAGATGGAAAACAACACTGTGTCGGTGCGCGTGCGAAACGGCGAAGACAGGGGCTCACAAAAATTTGACGAGTTCATGTCCAACCTGAAAGCGTTGGAAGCATCACGTGAACTGGAGAAACTTTGAAAATAGCTACAAAGTATGATAACATTCTTATTTAGTTAGTTTTATAACAGAGGGGGGATAGAAAAACATATTTAAAGAACTGAATATAAATTATCGTATTCGGGCCAAGGAAGTCAGGCTGATCGGGGATGACGGTGAGCAGATTGGTGTGGTGACTACCGATAAAGCCCAGCAGATGGCCAACGAAAAAGGGTTGGATCTTGTCGAGGTAGCGCCGACGGCAGTCCCGCCTGTTTGTAAGATACTTGACTACGGCAAATACAGGTACGAGCAGACAAAAAAGGAAAAGAAAGTACGCCTAGGTCAGCGGTCCGGGCTACTGAAGGAAATCAGGGTGAGGCCCCAGGTCAAGGACCATGACCTTGATATAAAGATAAATCTGGCCAAGAAATTTGTTCTTGAGGGAGATAAGGTTAAGGTATTAGTAGTTTTTCGCGGAAGGCAGATGGTACATCCCGAGCTCGGCATCAAAGTCTTGCAGAAGGTAGCCGGTGATTTAAAGGGTGTAGCACAGCTCGATGGGCAGCCCATACATGAAGGAAGGATTATGAGCCTGATACTTTCCCCGGTCTCGGCCAGGCAGACGTTATCAAAGGAAAACAAAGAGAATAAAGAAGCTAAAGAAACTAGAGAAGCCAAAGCAAGCAAGGAAGTAAAAGACAACAAAGAAATAAGGGTCAAGGAAACAGTATAAATGCCGAAACTCAAGACTCATAAGGGAGCCCAAAAACGTTTTCATTTCACTGGCACCGGCAAGGTCATGCGCATGAAGCAGGGCAAGAGCCATTTCAGGCGCAGGAAGAAGGCCAGCGTCAAAGGTGTTTTCGATGAGACCATTGCCGTCGCCAAAGCCGATGTCAAAAGGATTAATAAGGTTTTACCTTACCATTAAACCAGGAGGATTCAATTGCCGAGAGTAAAAGGCGGGACGACAACCCGCAGACGTCATAAGAAAGTACTTAACCTTACCCGGGGCCATGCCGGTAAGCGGCATTCCCTGTACAGGCGTGCGCATGAATCGATGCTGCATTCGCTCGATTATGCCTATGCCCACCGCAGGGAACGCAAGGGAGATATGCGTAGGCTGTGGATCACCAGGATCAATGCCGCAGTCAGGGCCGACGGCCTCACCTACAGCCAGTTCATCAACGGACTGACCAAGGCCGATGTGAATCTCAACCGCAAGGTGCTGGCAGATATTGCCGTTAAAGACCCTGCCAAATTTTCTTCGCTGGTAAAACTGGCAGCCGAAAAACTCAAGAACTGACCAGTCCCGCTGACCCGCCATGCTTGACCAATTAGAAGAGGTCGCCACACAAGCCAATGCTGAACTGCAGAAGGCCTCCAGTGCTGAAGAATTGGAGACTTGGCGCGTACGCTACCTCGGACGCAAAGGTCAGTTGACCAACCTGTTGCGTTCACTGAGAGACGTGCCTATCGAGGAGAGAAAGGCTGCAGGCGCCAGGGCCAATCAAGTCCGCAATACGCTTGAAGCCGGCTACACCGCGAAAAAAGAGAAGCTAGACAGTTCTACCACCGTCTCTATCGAAGGAGACAAGATCGATATTTCGCTGCCCGGCGAACCTATCCAGATCGGGCGCTTCCATCCCACTACAAGGGCCATTAAGGAGATCTGCGATATCTTTATCAGTATGGGCTTTCAGATTGCCGAAGGTCCGGAAGTGGAATGGGAGTATTATAATTTCGAAGCCCTCAATATGCCGGCTGAACACCCGGCCCGCGACGCGTTTGCCACACTGTGGGTGGATTACCATACCCCAACCGGCGCAAGGCCGATGCTGATGCGAACTCATACATCGCCGGTGCAGATACGCAGCATGGAGAAGATCAAACCACCTGTGCGTATCATTTCGCCAGGGAGGGTCTTCCGTTACGAGGCTACCGATGCCACACACGAGTGGATGTTCTCGCAGGTGGAAGGTTTTGCGGTTGATAAGAATATCACCATGGCCGACCTCAAGGGCACGCTCTTCGAGTTTGCCCGCAGGCTGTTCGGGCAGGACCGCAAATGCCGTTTCAGGTGCGATTATTTCCCCTTTGTCGAGCCTGGGGTCGAAATAGCCATAGACTGCTTCATGTGCGGTGGCAAAGGCTGCCGCCTGTGCGGTAACAGCGGCTGGATCGAGATACTGGGCGCCGGCATGGTGCATCCAGAGGTGCTGCGTGGCTGTGGCATAGACCCCGATGTCTATTCCGGCTTCGCCTTTGGTATGGGCGTGGAGAGGATTCCTATCCTGCGCTACGGCATAGATGACATAAGGTTATTTTATTCCAACGATCTCAGATTCCTGAAACAATTTTCGTAAAGTGAACTATGAGAGTCCCTCTGAACTGGTTAAAAGAATACGTTGATATCGACATCTCTAACAACGAGCTGGCGCGCAAGCTGACCGAAGCTGGATTGGAGGTGGCCGATATTCAGATCATCGGCGGTAGCTGGGACAAGGTTTATGTGGGCCGTATTCTGGCCGTCGAACCTCATCCCAATGCCGACCGTCTCAAGCTGGCCACAGTGGATCTGGGCAATAGACAGTGGACCGTGGTCTGCGGCGCACCCAACCTGGCAGTAAACGACAAGATCGCCTTCGCCCTGACCGGCGCGAAACTGATCGACGGACATACCGGCAAGTTGGAGGAGCTCAAACCGGCCAAGATCAGGGGCGTGTACTCCGAGGGCATGATCTGTTCTGAGAAGGAGCTGGGCATTTCGGATAACCACGAGGGCATCCTGGTATTACCGCAGGACTATGAGATAGGCAAACCTCTGACAGACTATATGGGGGATGCCATCTTCGATATTGATATCACTCCCAACCGCGCTGACTGCCTGTCGATGATGGGCATTGCGCGTGAGATAGCAGCATTGACAGGCAAGCCGTTCAGAATGCCGGATCTGTCATATCAGGAATCTGGTAAGGAGGTGGAGTCGCTGATCTCGGTAGAGATACAGGCGCCTGACCTGTGCCCGCGTTATTGCGCTACCGTAATTGAAGATGTCAAGCTGGTGCCTTCGCCCAAATGGATGCAGGACCGCCTGACCGCATGCGGCATGAGGCCCATCATCAACATCGTAGATGTGACCAACTATGTAATGCTGGAGTTCGGCCAGCCGTTGCACTCCTTCGATTATAAACAGATCAGGGGCCAGAAGATCATTGTCAGGCGGGCTGCCGACGATGAGACCATGTATACCCTCGATGGGCAAGAACGCAAGTTCAAGCATAATAATTTGTTGATCGCCGATGCCGAAAGGGCTGTGGCAGTGGCCGGCATCATGGGCGGGCTGGCCAGCGAAGTGCAGGAGCATACTAAAACTATCCTGCTGGAATCGGCCAGCTTCAGCCAGGCCGTTATCCACAGGGGCGCACTGGCCCTCAAGCTGGGCAGCGAAGCCTCATCCAGGTATGAGAAAGGTCTCAACCCCGAATTAACCTGGTACGCGGCTAAGAGGGCCACACAGTTGATGGCGAAGCTGGGCGCCGGTACGGTAGCCAAAGGCATTGTGGACTGCTATCCGGGCAAACCTGAAAAGAAGCCTGTCTCCATTTCTGAGCGCGATGTTAAGAGGCTGCTCGGCTTTGATCTTACCCTTGGCGAGATTGAGCGCTGTCTCAGTGCGCTGGGGCTGGAATGCGAAAAGGCCGGCGCAGGCGCGATATATGCTTACAAGCCGTGGTGGCGTAATGATATCAACTGCACGGCCGACCTGGTCGAAGAAGTCGCCAGGGTGATCGGCTACGATAATATACCTGAATCACTGCTGAGCTCGCCCCTGCCGACCGGCGAGGGATCGAGGCTGTTCAACTTCCGTCAACAGTTGCGTGAGATTATGGCGGCCATGGGTTTCCAGGAAATCATCACCTACCCGCTGACCAGTATAGAGGTATTAAAGAAGCTTTCTCCGGAGGGTGAACTGAAAGGACCGGCCCCGCTCAAGCTGGAGAACTTCATGAGCCGCGATCTGGAGTATCTGCGTAACACCATTCGCGCTGGAGTGCTCTCCGTACTCGGGCGCAATCAGCGTAACCGTGATAACAACATACGTTTATTTGAGATAAACAAGGCCTTCATCCCGCGGGCCAAAGACCTGCCTAAAGAGAATGAGATACTATGCGGCCTGGTCGACAGCGTCGTACCGGATAATTACTGGCAGTCCAAGCCCAAGCCGGCCGATTTCTACTATACCAAGGGCGTGGTGCAGGCCGTGCTGGCCAAATGCGGCATACAGGCCGATTTCGTGTCAGGCGATGACCCATCCTTCAATCAGGCCTGCTGCGCCGATATCATGCTGGGTAAAACCAGGATCGGCGTGATCGGCGAGGTACACCCCCAGGTGCTGGCCAACTTCGATATCGCTGAGAAAGCCTACCTCTTCGAGCTGGACGTGGAAAGGCTGTTCTCCGTTGCCTCCAAACCGCTGGTCTATAAAGCTGCTTCCAAATACCCCAGCGTGACCAGGGACATTGCCCTGCTGGTCGATGCTGATGTTACCTACGACAATATCCAGACTGCCCTGAAGAAGTTCAGTATAGTCACAGAGTTCAGACTCTTCGACCTTTACAAGGGTAAACAAGTGCCGGCAGGCAAGAAATCGATGGGCTTCAGGCTCACCTACCAGGCGGCGGACCGCACGCTCAAGGACGACGAGGTAGACGGAATCCAGAAACAGATACTGGCCCTGCTTTCAAAGGAGTTTGGCGTTACCCTGCGCTCATAAATATCCCTCTCATTATGTGGAGTGTTGAAGAGGTGCATTTGCCACTCTTTAAATAAAAGAATACCCTCTCCCTTGTGGGTGAGGGAAGGGAAATGATACAAAAATGGAAATATTGGACCGCTTCTTTAACCCGCGCAGCGTAGCCCTTGTCGGAGCTACCCGTAACCCTCTCTCCCCCAACTATAACCTGGTCAGCAATCTGCTCAGGCTTGGCTATAAAGGCCGCATCTATCCCATCAACCCCAAAGAAGACAACATCAACGGCATCAGATGCTACAGGACGGTAGCCGAGATAGATGACTATATAGACCTGGTAGCAATATCTGTGCCGGTCCGCAATGTGCTGGAAGTAGTGAAGGGGCTGGACGGCAGCAAGATAGGCGGCGTCGGTATAACCACGGGCGGTTTTTCCGAGACCGGTGAAGAAGGCAGGAAGATACAGGCGGAGATGGCTGCCATCCTCAGGCAGCAGGGCATCAGGGCGATTGGCCCCAACGCTCTCAGCCCAATCAACAGCCACGCCGGTTTCACAATCAGCTTCGCCGCCGTCAAGAAATTGCCGCCCGGCAATGTGTCCTTCATCTTCCAGTCGGGCATGTACGAGCCGCGCTTCAACTGGATCGTATCAGATTTTCACATGAATATTGCCAAGCTGATCGACCTGGGCAACAAGATGGATCTGACCGAGGTCGATGCCTTGGAATACCTGGCGCATGACCCTGAAACCGAGGTATTGATGATACACCTGGAGGCGGTCAAGGGTGATGCCCGGCGCTTTTTCCAATTGCTCAGGGAGGCTACGCGTCTCAAGCCTGTGGTGGTTTTAAAGGGTGGTAGGAGCGAGGCCGGGGCGAAAGCGGCCATGTCACATACCGGCTCACTGGCACGCGCCAACGACGTGGTTTTCGATGCCGCCCTCAAGCAGGCTGGCGTGATCAGGGCCGAGACGCTGGACGATTTCCTCTACCTGGCCAAGGCTTTCGGCTACCTGCCTTTACCGAAGGGAAACCGTATCGCAATAGGCACTTTTCCCGGCGGTGAGGCCGTACTGGCCACGGACGCCTGTTCTCAGCACGGCCTGGTCATGGCGCATCCCGGACAGGCCAGCTATGAGAAACTGAAGGGCAGCTTCCCGCCCTGGGAAATCAACCTCAATCCCTTTGACTTCGGCGTGGTCTATCCATCACATCCATTACAGAACAACCACGAGGCTTACATCCTGGCCATGGCGGAGGATGAAAACGTGGACTTGATGGCGCTGGAACTGCCAGAGCCTTTCATCTCCTTTAAAGCTGAGGACCTCTGCTCGAAGTTCACCACAGCAGCGGAGAAGGGCAAGCCTCTGGCCGTCTGGGCTCTGGAAATGCTCAAGTTCAACGGTGAGATAACCGATTACCTTGAGGAGCGGCACATCCCGGTCTTCCCCTCGGCGGCCATCACCATCAGGTGCTTGGGCGCACTCAACTGGTACAGGAAGTGGCGGGAATCGCACTAAACCGGAATACGTAATCATTATTGCCTGGAAAGACCCGTGCTATAGTCGTGATGAGAAGCGCAATATGGCCGTTCAGAAGGTTTTTAAGCCTGTAAAATGATAGATAATAATAACCGCGTAGATTATGAGTTTACGGCCGCTTAAGAAGGCGGTTATTCAGCCAAGCAGGTGTAATAAAGGCACGAAATGAAAATTAAATACGACCTGCTCGTTGATGCTGTATATATTTCTTTGAGCCTGCCTGAATAGTCTACTTTAACGACAGAGCGATGCTTTCAGCCCATTTGGTGATCAGGTTCCAGTCACGGAAGTCGCCCACCGGGGCCTTGACGTTCTTGATCACCCATTTTTCGAAGAAGCCCATCTTATCGAGGTCGATGGCACCCTGGAAGACGGTGATGTCCCTGGGCTTGATTGCGTCTATATAGGCTTTATTATTCTCAGGGTAGCGCCAGCCCTGCGACAGTTCCAATGGGTCTCCCTCGCCCATCGGGCCGCTGGAGAAGAGCCAGACAGGGATGGTGGCAAGGTATTTCTCGTTGGCGGCCAGGAAGCGCAGGAATTCCCTGCGCCAGGTTGCTATGTAGGTAGCGGTGCCGACTACGACAGCCGTATACTGCTTGATATCCTTGACCTTATTAACATTGATAATGTCGACCTGCAGTCCGTCATCTTTGAGCACCCGTCCGATCTTCTCGGCAATCTCTGCCGTATGGCCGTGTTTGGTAGCGTAAGCGACTAATACTTTGTTTTCCATTTGATCACACTTTGCCATTAAACTGCCTTGTCCAGCAGGCCTTTGACGGCCTCAATCAGGCCTTCCAGCGGCAGGTTGCGGGTCTCCTTGTCTTTGCGCCATTTGACCTCTACGCCATTGTCTTTCAGTGTGCGCGGGCTGATCACGATTCTGAGCGGGAGGCCGATCAGGTCGGCGTCGTTGAATTTGACGCCGGGTGATTCGGGCCGGTCATCGAAAAGCACCTCGATGCCGGCTGCGGTCAGGTCGTTGTACAGCTTCTCGGCTTTGGCTGCGACGTTGGCATCGTCGGCCTTGATAGAGCACAGGTAGACCTGGTAGGGTGCGATGGGTAGCGGCCAGATGATGCCCTTGTCGTCGTGGTTCTGCTCGATGGCGGCAGCCAGCAGGCGGCCTAACCCGATGCCGTAGCAGCCCATGATGATGGGCTTGCTGTTTCCGTCCTTATCCAGGAAGTAGGCGCCCAGCCTCTCGCTGAGGAAGGTGCCCAACTTGAAGACGTGCCCGACTTCGATGCCGCGCTCGATCTTGACCGGACCCTGGCATTTAGGGCATGGGTCCCCTGCACGCGCTTTGGCGATATCCGCGACTATATCAGCGTTGAAATCACGCGGGAAGTTGACATTCTTCAGATGTGTGTCAGGCTTGTTGGCGCCGGCTACGAAATTACTGCCCAGCTTGATGGAGTCGTCGGCCACAATCTTGATGCCTTTAAGCCCGATGGCGGAGGCATAGCCGGCCACGATGCCGGCTTCCTGCACCTCGGCCTCGGTGGCCATATGCATCTCGGTGCACTTGAGCACGTTCTTGAGCTTGGTCTCGTTGACCTCGAAGTCGCCCCTGATGACCACAAAGATTACCTGCCCGTCGCACACGTAGAAGACCGATTTGAGCGTTTGGTCGGCCTTAACATTGAGGAAGCCGGCGACCTCTTCAATGGATTTAAGGCCGGGAGTGGAGACCTCTTCCACGGCCAGCGGGTCTTCAGCCTTGCCGGCGGGCTTGATGCTGGTGGCCTTCTCCATATTGGCGGCATATTCACATTTGGGGCAGAAGATGATCTCGTCCTCGCCGCTCTCGACCAGCAGCATGAATTCGTGCGAGGCCTTGCCGCCGATGGCGCCGCTGTCGGCCTCGACCATCACGGCGGGCAGACCGCAGCGTCTGTAGATGTTCTTGTAGGCCTGCACCATCTTGCGGTAGCTTTCATCCAGCCCGTCCTCGTCGGCGTCGAAGCTGTAAAGGTCCTTCATGAAGAACTCGCGCACCCTCAGCAGACCGCCGCGGGGACGTGGCTCGTCCCTGAACTTGTTCTGTATCTGGTAGGGCAATTGGGGCAGGTCGCGGTAGCTCTGCACGATCCGGCCGACCAGGTTGGTGATGACCTCCTCGTGTGTCGGCCCCAGCGCCATGATGTGGTCCTTGCGGTCCCTCACGGTGAAAAGGGTTTTGTCGAACGAAGGCAGTCGGCCGGACTTCTCCCACAGTTCCATCGGCTGCAGGGAAGGCATCATAAGCTCCTGACCTCCTGCAGCATCCATCTCCTCGCGGATGATGTTTTCGATCTTGCGGAAGGTGCGCCAGCCCAGCGGCAGGAGCGAATACACGCCTGTCATGACCTGCTGCACCATGCCGGAGCGAACAAGGTAGCTATGGCTAACGCAATCAGCATCAGAAGGCGCTTCCTTCAATGTCCTGCCCAATA
>DKFA01000012.1 GCA_002452695.1 Dehalococcoidia bacterium UBA6808 | reverse complement strand
TATTTTTTATTCGCTATGAAATTTCATCATGGGTAAAGGTGACATAATAATTAGTACCGTCCTACTTAATTGGAATAGGATTGAGTGCCTGAGTAGGACTGTCAACTCATACCTGCGCACAGTGGATACGGATTATGAGTTGATAATCGTAGACAATAATTCTATGGATAGATCAAAGGATTTTATTAGGTCAATATGTGCCGACAAGCCAAATCATCACGCGATCTTACTTGATAAGAATATTGGTGGTGCTGCTCTTAATATCGGCGCCGATAAAACAATTGGTAAATATATTCATTTCAGTGAAAATGATATCGAGTATTTGCCTGGATGGCGTAAGGAAATGATATCGAAATTCGATGTCTTTCCGGAATTAGGGCAACTGTCGCCTTTTGCTCCATCTCCCCAAAAAGAACTTGGAGAAATTTTTGGTGACAAATCACAGGACGTACAGCCTTTGATAAAAGAGGGTAGGACTATTTATGTCACTTCAACTAATTGCGGAACGACATCAATCATACGCCGAGAAATATGGGATAAAGGCATACGATGGAAATCTTACGGAAAAGGTAATATTTGGTTTCCTGATGATGGTTCATTTTCAAGAGAAATTAGGAATATGGGGTATATAGTTGCATATAGCGACAAATATTTAGTGATAAATTGGGGACACAATATCAAGGAATTTCTTAGAGATACATCCTATTATGTCCGAAACTATGAGTCAAAGACATGGTTTGGTATTGAAGGGTTTAAAGAACGTCTAAAAGAGCATGGTTATCTATTATTGCCCTTGGGAAATGATATGGGTTACAAGATTGTTGCCGACAAAAGCAGGAATAATATTTTTTGGAAAATAGCCAGAAATTACAGCGCAGAATTTAATAAATTGTTGCCTTTAGGCACAAAAAGGCGCGTTATTGCTCAACGTGTATTTTACTGGTTGATAGAAAAGACGAATAATAAACAGCTACAGTAATATTCCATCTTAATTCCGCTTTATAGGTCTTCTTAGCTCAGTGAGATGATGCCGCGGCGGACGGCGGTGACGACGGCCTGTGTGCGGGCGTTGGCATCCAGCTTGCGCAGGATCGAGGTGACGTGGTTCTTGATCGTCTGCTCGCTGATATCCAGCATGGAAGCTATCTGCTTGTTGAGGTAGCCCTTGGCCATGTAGTTGAGTATCTCGGTCTCGCGCGGCGTGAGCGGCGAGACAAACGTCTCCACGCCTTTGCCCCAGGAAAAGTCCTGAAACTGCTCGAGCACTTGAGCGGCCACCCTGGGCTGCGACAGGAAGGTGTCGTTCAGGGGGTATTCGCCCGATGCGGCGCGGCGGATAATGGTGATCAATTCATCGGACGAAATATTGCGGCTGACGTAACCGGCGGCACGCGCTTTGATGGCCAGGAAGAGGCCTTCGTCGTTGGGCGACGGCGAAATGACGATGACGGCCACGCTGGAGACATGCTGTTTCACAACACGGGCCAGGTCCATGCCGTCACTGGTCAGGCTGATATCAAGCAACACGACGTCAGGGGTCTCGCTCATTACCGCATTGACCAGGTCGCCCTCAGTGCTCACCTCGGCGCAGATGACGATATCGGGCGCCTGGCCCAGGTAGAAACTCACACCCTGGCGGAACAGCGGTTGCTGGTCAGCTATGATAACTTTTATTTTTCTATCGGGCATTACCATTTTCTCATTCTCTTTCTCATTCCGGACCGGCGCTTGTATACCAATAGTACAACATTATTATCATGTCAACAATCGGGCAAAAAAATTGGGCGCACAGGAAATTCATCGTAGATTACGATCAAAACGCCACTTGTGACTGTGGGATAAAAAAAATGAGCCATCTGGCTCAATTTATGTTCACCCGCTTCCCAACCCTCGCCCTCACAGGGGGAGGGAGCATTTTTCCCAAGAAGGGGCCATGGATTGGCGGCGATAAAAGGGCTGGCACATGGACTGCCGGGGGATTGCTTCGCTCCGCCCGCAATGGCCGGGTAACAAAATGGTTAGGCTTCGCTGCGGTCGTAGAGCAGGCGGTTGATGAGTATGCGGGCGGCGCTGAGTTGGGAGATTTTAAGGTCTTCAAACAGACCGCCGGTCAGGCGGCGCAGCAGCAGCAGCAACAACACACCGACAAAACCCCACGTGATCATAACATCCATGTTGAAGAATATTGAAGTCGGTATGAACGAGGCGAAGCCCAGAATGACGGCCAGCGGGAAGACGTTGCTGGGCCTGCCTCCCAGCTTGATACGCTCGCGGACGTCGCCTCCCTTCTCGCGCAGCCGGTTGAGAGTCCTGATCAGCAGACCGATCAATGCGAAACACACGGGTATGATGATTACCAGGGGCGCTCCGTAGGCAAAGGAGAATGTCACGTTGACGCCTGCCCCGATGGAGTTGCCGCGCTCACCGTCGAACCTGTTGAAAACAGGCCACATCTGGCCGCAGATGCCTGCCAGAGCACCCAGCGCCACTATGGTGGTGGGGAATTGAAGCAGGAAACCGGCCAGGACGATGATCACCCCCTTGAGCATGTCAGCTAGGACCCCTGCAATGCCCCAGCCCTTGCCCATCCGGTTGAAAAGGTAATCGTGCAGGTCGCGCTCTTTTGTCAGGTCCAGTCCCTTGAGCCTGCCAACCAGCGCCATGAAAGGCAGGGCCCCGATGAAGTAGGAAACTATGATAAATACAATATATAAAGCTAACATATGCAGATAGTGTAAGTAAATCCTAATCTCTAAATCCTAAACAATGTCAAAATCCTGATCTCTAAATCCTAAACAATGTCAAGATCCTAATCTCTAAATCCTAAATCCTGATCTCTAAATCCTAAATAATCCCAAAACCCTAATCTCTAAATCATAAACAATGTCAAAATTCAAATGCTTTAATGCTTTGGTCATCGGAATTTGTTTAGTATTTAGAGCTTTGAATTTAGAGTTTTATTTTCGTGATCTGTTTTTTCTTTAGTATTAACAGGGCGGGACTGCGCAGCCCTGCCCTGTTTGTAACTTATCCTGTGATTTTTATCTCTCGACTACGCTGGCCTTCATGCCTTTGGCTTCAAGTTCTTTGATTAATGCTCTGGCATCAGCGGTGTCGACATGCAGCGAGAATCCGCTGGGGATCTCTTCCGACGGCGGCAGGGTGTGGGCGGCGACTATCTTCAGCCCGAGTTTGTCGACGATTTCCATGACGTTCTTGATCTGGCCGGCCTGGCTGCAGTTCTCAATGTTCAGGAGCGCGCCCGGCTTGCCGATGCCAAGGATGGGATTAAGGACTTTCAATGCAAAATCGGTCGAGGTGACGACGCCGATGACCTTGTCGTTTTCCAGAACGGGCAGGATGCCGGCCCCGTATTTCTGACCGAAAGCCAGAGCGCGTTCAATCGACATCTCAGAGTCGATGGTGTGTACGTCTTTCTGCATTACCTCTTTGACCTTCATCTTGGCCAGGATGTAGTTCATTTCCCAGATGCTCAGGCTGGAGGCCGGGGAGGGGCCGACTCCGATGATGCGGTCTATTGTCACGATGCCGACCAGCTTGCCCCTGTCGATAACAGGCATACGCCGGATTTTATGGGTCTCCATGATTTTGCGCGCTTCCATGATCGGAGTGTCGCTGGATACGGTTACCACGTTCCATGTCATAATGTCCTTGATTCTCATTTAACATCCCCCCTTATATGTTGTTGTGAACTATTATACCACAGGGTATCTGACCAGAGAACCTGAGCGGCTGCCGCTATTATGTTCAGTCATGGCATTAGTGATAAAATAGCCCTGCTTTATGGACATATTCCTAAGCGCTAAAACCTAAATACTAAAAAAATATAATATAAATGATGAGGAAACTCTAATATCAAAATACGAAATCCTAAACAATATCAAATATCGAAGGAGAAATTATAAGCACGAAATACGAAATCCTAAACAAATCCAAATATCGAAGCTCAAATGCTTGGGATTTAGAATTTAACTATTGTTTAGGATTTAGAGCTTTTAATTCCAATTTGGTATTTGGAGCTTAATATAAACTTTGCCTGAGAATTTAAAGAAGGAACTGTCTCGCCATACTCCCAGGCGTCCCGTTTTGCTCACGATCGGCGTCTTTGACGGGGTGCATCTGGGACATCGCTACCTGCTGGACCACCTGACAGCACGCGCCAGGGAGAAGGGCTGCCTTTCCTGCGTGGTCACTTTTAAAACACATCCGGAGAAGGTGCTGGGGCGCAGGGCCACGCTGCCCTGGATCTGTACGCTGCAGGAAAGGGTGCGGCTGCTCAAGGCCGCCGGCGTCGACGTGGTTGTGCCTGTCATCTTCACCAGGGAAGTCGCCAACCTGGCAGCACGCGATTTCGTCATACTGCTCAAGCAACATCTTAAGATGTGCGATATGGTGGTAGGCCCCGATTTTGCCCTGGGCAAAGGCAGGAAGGGCGATCCCGAATACCTGCGCAGCATCGGCGAGGAGATGGATTTCAGGGTGGAGGTGGTCAGGCCGGCCAGGCTGGGCAGCGAGGTGATCAGCAGCAGCGCCATACGGCAACTGCTGGCGGAGGGCGAGATCAAAAGGGTGGAGCAGATGCTGGGACGCTTTTTCCACCTGGAAGGTCGGGTGGTGTTGGGAGACCAAATGGGGCGAGCGCTGGGGTTCCCCACTGCCAACCTTAAGGTCCAGCCGGAGCAGGCTATGCCCAGGGACGGCATCTATGCCAGCATCACGCACTACGGGGAAAACCAGTGGCGCTCGGTGACGAATATCGGTATCAAGCCCACCTTTGGAGGGCAGAAAAGGGCGATCGAGACCTTTATCTTCGATTTCAACGGCGACCTCTACGGCAGGAAGATCAGGGTGGAACTGACGGCAAGGCTGCGCGATGAGATGAAGTTCAACGGACCCGGCGAGCTGGTCGCTCAGATACACAGGGATGTAGAGAAGGCCAAACAAGTATTAGAGGAAATTCCAAAAACCAAAAACCAAAATCCAAACAA
>DKFA01000014.1 GCA_002452695.1 Dehalococcoidia bacterium UBA6808 | reverse complement strand
GACGGCGTGCTGGTGGCCGGCTGTGAGGAAGGCAGTTGCCATTTCAAAGAGGGCAACCTCATCGCCAAACGGCGCGTGGCCGCCGCGCGCAAATACCTGCAGGAGAGCGGGCTGGAGATGGAACGGCTGCGCATGGTCAACGTCAGCTCGGCCATGGCCCGCCAGCTTACCGATCATATCAGGGACATGGTGGATACCGTCAACAGGCTCGGTCCCAGTCCCTTGCACCGCAATGCCGGGCAAATAAAACAGGAGATAAAATCATGATAGTCGCCGAGAGAAAAACCATACCCGAACTGGTAGATATATTGAGGCCTCACAAAAATATCCTTGTGCTGGGCTGCGGCACCTGCGTGACCGTGTGCCTGGCCGGCGGCGAACGTGAGGTCAGCATCATCTCCTCGGCCCTGCGTATCGCCTCCCGCACACAGGGGCTGGGCTTCAGGATCAGCGAGCTCACCATCGAGCGCCAGTGCGACGACATCTTCATCGAGCAGGCCGCCGATGCCATCGAGCAGGCCGACGCCGTGCTCTCGCTGGGCTGCGGCGCGGGCGTGCAGGCCATCGCCGAGCGTTTCCCCAAAAAGCCCGTCTACGCCGGGCTGGATACCAAGTTCCTCGGCGTATTGGAGGAGCGCGGCGTCTGGACGGAGAAATGCGCGCAGTGCGGCTCCTGCGTGCTGCATAAATACGGCGGCATCTGCCCGGTGACCCGCTGCGCCAAGCACATGCTCAACGGCCCCTGCGGCGGTTCCAGAGAAGACCGCTGCGAGGTCAGGCCGGACCGTCCCTGCGCCTGGCAATTGATCTACCAGCGGCTGAAGAACATCGGCCAGCTCGACCGCCTCAACCAGATCGAGCCGCCCAAGCAGTGGAGCGCCAGCCTGAGCGGCGGCCCCAGGGTCATCATACGCGAAGACCACCGGATATAATTGCGGGATTCGTTATATAGTAAATTTGCGGTAATTTCTATTTGTGGACTATAAGTTAATCGTGCAAGTTCTAAGCCTCAATATAGGAATTTATGATATAATGCATTAGTTATACGAGTATGGCTTGGGTTGGTAATCGATTGTTAGGAGGATATTAATGCCATCTGAGATAAGGGCTTCACAGATTGCTTCATTATCGGATAAAGTTAGGCGTAATAATTATAACAAGTATCTTAAAACTATTAAGTTGAATAAAATTCGTGGTTTTGAAGATGCTCAAGTTAGTTTTGATTTTCCAGTAACTGCATTAATTGGGCCAAATGGCGGTGGCAAATCTACAGTATTGGGTGCAGCTGCGTGTGCATATAAAGATACAAAACCAGGCTCATTTTTTCCGAAAAGTTCCATTGGTGACAACTCCATGTCCGAATGGTCCATGGAGTACGAATTAATTGACAAAGACGTTAATAGGACAAATACCATAAGGCGAAGTAGTAAATTTCATAGACTAAGATGGGTCAGAGGAGAGGTGGTTAAGCGAGATGTGCGCTATTTTGGAATAAAGCGAACAGTTCCTGCAGGAGAAAGGCCGGAGTTCAATAAACTAATGCGCCCCTCATATACACATCCACAGCCATTAAATCTGTTGCCTTCACAAGCGGCAATCGAAATAGAGCGTATATTGGGTAGAAATGTTCATGAATTTAAACGTACTGTGTTTACGGGGAATGAAACTTTCCATGTAGGAAAGAATAAAGGAAATGAATATTCTGAATTTCATTTTGGGGCCGGAGAATCATCTATTATACGTATCGTCTCGGAAATTGAGTCATTACCAGATAGTTCATTAGTATTGATCGAAGAAATCGAGAATGGACTTCATCCAGTGGCGACTAGAAGGCTCGTTGAATATTTAATCTCTGCTGCAGAACGAAAGCGAATGCAGGCAATATTCACAACACATAGTGATAATGCGTTGACGGTACTTCCACCTGAAGCAGTATGGTCGTGTATAGATGGTAAAACCCAGCAAGGTAAATTACGTATTGAAACATTGAGAGCGATTTCAGGAAAAATCGATACGGCTGTTGTGATATTTACTGAAGATGATTTTGCAAAATTTGTAGTAGACTCCATTATTCGTGAGTATATTACTAGTCAATATGATCAGGTGAAAGTATATGCTTTAGCGGGTGATGGAACGGCAGTAAAAGTTTACAAAAATCGTTTAGAAGATCCGACAATAGTGAACAAATCACTCTGTATTATAGATGGTGATTCTAGCCAAATTGATGATTTAGCCAATGGAATTTGTAGATTACCGGGACGTCAACCAGAATCAACTATTTTCTCAGATGTAATGAGTAAACTTTCTTCAAATTTAGCGATACTTACTGTTTCGCTGCAATTACCTCCTGAAAAACAAGAATTTGTATCGAGAGAAATCAATAGTGTTGCTACAACCAATCGTGATCCACATTTATTATTTAATCAAATTGGTGTGCAATTGGGTTTCATTCCGGAAGATATAGTGAAAGGTGCTTTTGTAAATCAATGGATTAGAGATCATGCTAGTGATTTGAAACCCATTATTGACATTATCAGATCGAAGATTGATGCACATGTTACCGCTAATTCATGACAAATTACTCTGATACAGATAAACCATATCCGGTTTGACATGGCCTCCGATGGCAGCCTAATATGCTGTAAAATACAGGCTGTCTGAGGAGGCGCCATGCTCCGCAAAATCACGCTGATTCTGCTGGTCATCTACGGCCTGCTGGCGCTGTATTCCACCGTTTCTCTGGCTGCGACCCATTCGGTACCATCCTTCATGACCCCGCTTGCCACGCTGACCGGGTTCATCGTCGCCCTGCTGCATGCCGGGCAGCGCCAGGGCTGGGGCAGGGCGCTGCTCCTGCTGTCGCTGGTCTTTATGGTCTCACTTACATTTGAGAGCGTGGGCGTGGCCACCGGCCTCGTCTACGGCCCTTATCACTATACCGAGCTGCTCGGGCTCAAGTTCATGGGCCTGGTGCCTTACCTGATCGCCGTGGCCTGGTTCATGATGATGTATCCCTCGTTCGTGATGGCGGATTGGATCACGCCAGCTTCGCTCAAGGGGGCAGGACGCCTGCTGGCCATCGCTGCCATAGGCGGGCTTGTGATGACTTCCTGGGACGTGGTTCTGGACCCCATCATGGTGGCGGGCAAGAACTGGGTCTGGGATGTGAAAGGTGACTACTTCGGCGTGCCTCTGCAGAACTTCAGGGGCTGGTGGCTGACCGTATTCACCACGTTCATGATTTACCTTCTCATCACCCGCAAAGGGCCGTCCCTCGCAGACGCGGCCTTCGACCGCCAGGCCCTGGCGCTGTATATGATCACCGGCTGCAGCAACGTGATCGTGGCCCTGACCGGCGGCCTGGGCGGCCTCGGCGGCCCGGCGCTGGCTGGCTTCTTCGCCATGACGCCCTGGGTGATATGGGCATGGGTGAGAATGAAATGAGGGAATGCGTATCAAATAGACTAAGAAGGTCTCCAAATGTCGGGGCATTTTAGAGACAGTACACTGGGCGTGCCATCCGTTTCGCCAGTTCTTTCGGTGTGCCTACAGCCTCAGCTTCATGGGCAAGAAAAATGCTTAAGAGTTCAGCTACGGCTTGGACGCTATCCTTGTCGCGCTTGATTTTGTTGTCCTTCGTTGGAGTTCCCAGACGTGCTGAGAAACGGCGTTCCCCATCCACGTACCAGCGGAACTCAAGGTAATCAGTCAGGATGAGGTTCCGAAGGGAATCGCTATACCGCTTCAACTGCTCCGACTTTTCGGCCTCATCAAGGCTATTACCGACGTCTTTTGCCTCTATATATCCAACCTGGAAAGATCCTTTGGTAACCAGAAAGTCAGGTGCGCCGCATTCAATACGTTGCGGTTCATTGGTAGCAATAACACCCTTCGCTAAGCCTTCCACTAACGTTTTGAGTGCTGGGCGGTGGGTATGCTCTGTGGCATTGCCAGCGGCCAGCTCCTTTTCGATGGTACGTATGTAGTCTTGCAATAGTTTCAAGTCAGCAGCCATTCTTTGAATCACTGTTCCTTATCTACTGTGTAATCGCCAATCCACTTTACCCAGGCTGAGGTGGACCCCATCAGTAGG
>DKFA01000011.1 GCA_002452695.1 Dehalococcoidia bacterium UBA6808 | reverse complement strand
CTGCCCGTCAGGGCGGGCAGCCTGCCACTCGAAGACAACCGCGCCGCCGCAGTCCGTGGCAGCCTGCCCCCGCCTCCTGATCCTTCGCATAATAATTCTGATCCGACCCGGTTAACACCGCTGGCTTAGGATCATTCGGGATCTTCCAAACCCCACTTCGGTAACATTTATTTATGTTTAAGTTGACGCGACTCCTGTCGTGTCGATACTGCGCCTGACCTGCGCAATGAACTCATGCAGCTCACGGTAGGGTGAGCCTTCTTTTTCCATAATCTGGATGATGCGGCTGCCGATGATCACACCGTCGGCCAATGCTGCCGCTTCCCTGGCCTGCTGAGGATCGGAGATGCCGAACCCTATGCACAGCGGCAGGTCCGTGACTTTCCTGACCTTGGTTATTACATCGGCCAGGCCGGCAGGGAACCTGTTGCGCACTCCCGTGACGCCGGTCACTGAGACCATGTAGATGAAGCCTTTCGATCTTTGCGCCACCGTATGGATACGCTCTTGCGAGCTGTTGGGCGCGACAAAATAAATTGTATCGATACCGTGACTGGCGGCAGAGGTGTCCAGTTCGGGTAACTCACCGGGAGGCAGGTCGGGGATGATCAGTCCGTCGATGCCTTTTTCTGAACACCCGGCGCAGAACTGCTCCACCCCATAGCTGATAACCGGGTTGAGGTAGGTCATGAAGACCAGCGGCGCCTCGCTGCTTTGCCTGATGCGTTCCGCAATATCAAAGCAGGTTGAGGTCGTAACGCCCTTGAGCAGCGCCAGGTGGCTGGAATGCTGGATGGTCAGGCCGTCGGCCATGGGATCGGAAAAGGGGATGCCCAGTTCAATGATGTCGCAGCCGGATTGTGCCAGCAGCAGGGCAGCCTCGACCGTGGCGCCGGCATCAGGATATCCGGCAGTCAGATAGGCTACCAGGGCCTTGTGCTTCTTATCCTGAAAGGCATGTGAGATGCGGCTCATAGCTCCACCCCCAGCGCTTCGGCAACAACGTGGACATCCTTGTCCCCACGGCCGGAAAGGTTGACCAGTATAATTTTATCGCTGGTCAACCTCCGTGCCAGCTTCATTGTATAAGCCAGGGCGTGCGAGGATTCGAGGGCCGGCAGGATACCCTCCAGCCGGCTTAATAGCTGAAAGGCCTCCAGCGCCTCCGTATCGCTGGCGGTAACATACTCTGCTCGGCGCAGGTCTTTCAGGTAGCTGTGCTCCGGGCCGACGCCGGGATAGTCCAGCCCGGCGGAGATACTGTGCGTCTCCATGACCTGTCCTATCTCATCCTGCATCAGGTAGGACCTGGCCCCGTGCAGCACGCCTATCCTGCCGGCAGCCAGCGGGGCGGCGTGTTTGCCTGTAGCAATGCCGCGTCCTGCCGCTTCCACTCCAATCAGCTTCACATTCTTATCCTCAAGGAATGGGTAAAAGATACCTATGGCATTGCTGCCACCACCCACACAGGCGACAACGCAGTCGGGCAGCCTGCCGTATTTTTCCAGGGACTGCGCCCGAGCCTCTCTGCCGATCACGCACTGGAAGTCGCGCACCATTTGCGGGTAGGGATGCGGACCCACTACCGAGCCGATCAGGTAATGGCTGTCGGCCACGTTGCTCACCCAATCACGGATAGCCTCGTTGATGGCGTCCTTGAGCGTTTTACTGCCCGATGATACCGGCCGCACCTCAGCCCCCATCAACTTCATGCGGAAGACGTTGAGCGACTGGCGCTGTACGTCTTCCTCTCCCATGTACACGATGCACTGTTGCCCCAGCATGGAGCAGACAGCAGCGGTGGCTACGCCGTGCTGCCCGGCGCCGGTCTCGGCAATGATCCTCTGTTTACCCATGGCTTTAGCCAGCAGCCCCTGGCCGAGAGCATTGTTTATCTTATGTGCCCCCGTATGCGCCAGGTCCTCTCGCTTGAGATAGATCTGCGCTCCGCCACAGTACTGCGTAAGCATCCTGGCATGGTACAGCGGCGTCGGCCGGCCTGAGTAGTCTTTTTCCAGTGCGGCCAGCTCTCTATTGAAAGCCGGGTCGGTTTTATATTTGCTGTAGGCAGCCGCCAACTCGTCCAGAGCCGGCATCAGTGTTTCCGGCACGAACCTGCCGCCATATTGTCCATAGTAACCTTTTTCATCTGGTAGCATATTTTTCACCTCTATATAACAGTGTTTGCAGAATTCCGTTGCGGAGCGAACCTCCCGTCAGCCTGACGGCATGGATGAAATCGGCGGCCAGGGCCAGGTCTTTCTGCCCGTCTCTTTCCACGCCTGATGAGACGTCCACGCCGGCCGGGCCGGCCCGCCGGATGAGCTGTCTGACATTTAATGGTGTGAGTCCCCCGGCTATAATGAGGGGAAAACGTGCGCAGGCCGCGGCAGCGATCTCCCAGTCGAAGCTCTCACCGCTGCCCCCGTAGGCATCGCCGCTCTGGCAATCGAGTATGCAGGCGAAGGGCTGGCGCTGGCCGGATTTATAGCCCACTTCAATTTCACGGTTGACCTGTGCAGTTGAATCGCCCGGCATTATGTGTATTACGTTGATGAAGGGAAAATTGAGTCCCCTGCAATAGTCCCAGCTTTCATTGCCGCTCAGCTGCACGATATCCAGCCCGCAGGCTGCCGCGGTCTCGTTGACCAGTGAGGCCGGTTCATTCACGAACACTCCGGCTACGGCAGGGGGAGAGGGAAGACGTTTCACCGCTCTAACTATCTCGCCGGCCTTTTCCGGCGTAACGCGGCGTCGGCTGGGGGCCAATACCAGGCCGATAATGTCGGCGCCCAGCGAAGCGATGCCGGCGGCATCCTCCGCCGATGTCACCCCGCAGATCTTAATCATTGTCATGCTGTTAGCTCCTTTATTTTAGCGGCGAGGTCGGGCGACGAGGTCAGCGCCTCGCCTATCAGCACAGCGTTGACCCGGCTCTTCTTCATCAGGGCCATATCCGCTGCCGACCTGATGCCGCTTTCGCTGACTACCAGCTTATCCTTTGGCACCAGCGGCCTCAGACGCTGCGTTACCGCCAGGTCTGTATTGAATGTGCGCAGGTCGCGATTATTGATGCCGATAACCTTTGCTCCACAGTTGAGCGCCTTTTCCAGGTCAGCCTCATCGTGGATTTCTACCAGGCAGTCCATGCCCAGGCTGCCGGACAGTGTGAGCAGTTCAATCAGCAGGTCGCTGTCGAGTATGCGGGCGATCAGCAGCAGGCTGTCCGCGCCGTAAGCGCGGGCCTCGTAGACCTGGTAGGGGTTGAAGATGAAGTCCTTCCTGATCAGCGGCAGTTTCCTGGCCTTGAGCAGGCACCTGATCGACTTCAGGTGGTCCAGGCTGCCCTGGAAGTATTTCGATTCCGTCAGCACCGAAATGGCCGCTGCCCCGCTTTCCGCATAGACGGCTGCGATCTTGACAGGATCGAAGTCCCTGCAGATCAGTCCGCGCGATGGCGATGCCTTCTTGACCTCGGCGATCAGGCTGACCTTCCTGCCCCTGATCGCATCGGACAGGCTGTGGGGCGAAGGCGCCCGGCGCGCGCTAGCCGTTATTTTATCCAGCGGCAAACGCCGCATGGATTCGGCCAGCTCCATGCGTTTATTGGCTACGATCTCATCGAGTATCATCAGGTTTTCCGTAGCTTATTGCAGTCCCCGGCAGAACAGGATAAGCTGGTCGAGCTTGTCCGCAGCTTTCCCGTTGTCGATTGCTGCGGCGGCTATAGAGACAGCATCAGTTAGCGATCCGGTCAGGCCGCCGATGTAAATACCTGCGGCTGCATTAAGCAGCACAACATCACGGCGCGCTGAACGTTCACCGTTCAATACGCCGCGGGTAATAGCTGCATTTTCCTGGGGTGTGCCGCCCAGTACGCTATCGCCGTCGGCGCTATTGAGCCCAAGGTCTTCCGGCCGGATATGTTTGCGGGCCGAGGTGATCTGTTCGTCGTTGATCTCCCATATGAGGGACTGCCCCGAGATGGACAGCTCATCGATGCCGTTCAGACCGTGCACGACCAGCGCCCTTTTCATGCCCAGGCGGCACGCGGCCGAGGCGATCTTATCGCCGATCTCCGGGCTGGGCACACCGATGACTTGATATTGGGCCCCGGCCGGGTTGGTAAGCGGTCCCAGAATATTGAAAACTGTGCGTACGCCGATCTCACGGCGCGGCGCGGCAGCGTATTTCATGGCCGGGTGAAAAGCCTGGGCAAACATGAAACCGATGCCCACGTTATCAACGCAGTTGCGGACCTGTTCCGGCGTCAGCTCGATCTTAACGCCCAGGGCTTCCAGCACGTCCGCCGAACCGCAGCGGCTGCTCATGGCGCGGTTGCCGTGCTTGGCCACTTTCAGGCCTGCTCCGGCCATGACGAAAGCTGCCGTGGTCGAGATATTGAAGGTGTTGGAACCATCCCCGCCGGTGCCAACTATGTCGATTACCGGGCCGGACACCTTAACCCGGTTGGAACGTGCGCGCATGACGCTGGCCAGCCCCGCTACCTCGTCGGATGTCTCTCCCTTGAGCTTGAGTGCGACCAGGAAAGCCCCGAGCTGGGCCTGCGTGGCTGCGCCGTCCATGATCTCTTCCATTACGGAGGACGCTTCCTCCATGGTCAATGAGTTGCCTGAAACGAGGTTGCCTATAGCTTCTTTGATCATCTTAATTTCTCCTTAAGCTGAGGAAGTTCCTCAATATATCTTTGCCTCCCTGTGTCATGAACGATTCAGGGTGGAACTGTACGCCGTAGACGGGGTGCTGTTTGTGCCGCAGGCCCATGACGGTGCCGTCATCGGTCCAGGCCGTTACCTCGAGGCAATCGGGCAGAGTGTCGCGGTTGACCACCAGCGAGTGGTAGCGGATGGCATAGAAAGGATCGGGCAGACCGGCAAAAAGCCCTTCGCCGTTGTGATGGATGCGGGAGGACTTGCCGTGCATGATAGTGCCGGCGCGGCAGATGATGCCGCCGTAGCTTTGACCGACACATTCATGCCCCAGGCAGACACCCAGTATTGGGATGCTCTCTCCCATCTGTTTAATTACATCATTGGAGACGCCGGCCTTCTCGGGAGTGGAGGGACCGGGTGAGATGACGATCTTGTCCGGGTCCATCTCGAGTATCTCTGCGGGAGTGGCGCGGTCGTTGCGCACCACCTTCACGCTTTCGCCCAGATCGCTCAGGTACTGATAAATGTTGTAGGTGAAACTGTCGTAATTATCGATTAATACAAGCATGGTCGCTCCTTTTGGATAAAGTATTTTCGGCCTGTTCAATAGCCTTGAGCAGCGCGCGCGCTTTGTTCATGGTCTCCTGGTACTCGCGTGAGGGAACGCTGTCGTAGACCAGGCCGCAGCCGGCTTGCACGTAGGCTGTGCCGTCCCTTACCGCCATCGTGCGGATGGCGATGGCCATATCCATGTTGCCGTTATGAGAGAAGTAACCGACAGCGCCGGCATAGGGACCGCGCCTGTCGGGTTCCAGTTCTGCGATGATCTGCATGGCGCGTATTTTGGGGGCGCCCGACACGGTGCCGGCCGGGAAACAGGCCTGCAGGGCATCATAGGCGGTGTATTCATCGCTGAGCGTGCCCTGCACGTTGGTGACCATATGCATAACATGGGAGTAGCGTTCGATCTCCATCAGGTCGCTGACCACCACGGTGCCAGGCTTGCTGATACGGCCGATGTCGTTGCGGCCCAGGTCCACCAGCATGATGTGCTCGGCCCTCTCCTTCTCATCGTGCAGCAGCTCATCCGCCAGCATGCCGTCCTCTATGTAATCGCTGCCGCGCGGGCGAGTGCCGGCCAGCGGGCGGGTGGTCACGATGCCGTCCTCCACCCTGACCAGCGTTTCCGGCGAGGCGCCCACAATATCGAAGCTGTCCAGGTGCAAAAAGTACATGTATGGAGACGGGTTGATCGAGCGCAACGCGCGGTATATATCGAAAGGGGCTGCTGCGGTTTGCCTGGAGAGCCGCTGTGAGAGCACCACCTGGATGGCCTCACCGGCGGTGATATAGTCTTTGACTTTGTTGACGCGCTCCTCGAAGACGGCCTGTGTGAAATTGGAGTTTATTTCTCCTGTCCCGGTCGTTACTGCGGCGGGTTGTGAAGGTGGAAGCGGCGCATTCAGCCGTTCGGTCAACTCGTCGATGCGCCCGACGGCCGCGTTATAGGCAGCCTCCACGTCGCCCTCGACATGGGCGTTGGAGATGATGAGGACCTTGTGCGTGACGTGGTCGAAGACCAGCATGGTGTTGGCGATCATGAAGACCGCCTCGGGCAGTCCCAGCGGGTCGTTGTCCGGCGCGGGCAGATCCTCGAAGCGCCCGGCAGTCTCGTAGGCCAGGTAGCCGACCGCTCCCCCGCAGAGGATGGGCAGACCGTGAAGCGGCACCTGGGTGTATCTGGACATCTCGGCCCTGACCGTCTCGAGTGGGCCTGCCTGGTCGCCGCGGTTGGTGATGAGCACCTTTTCGGGATCGGTGCCGATGAAGCTGTAGCGCGCCTGGCGTTGTCCTCCCTCCACACTTTCCAGCAGGAAGGAGTATCCGCCGCGGCTGACCTTCAGGTAAGCGGAGACAGGGGTCTCGAGGTCGGCCACGATCTCACGCCAGACCGGGACCAGGTTGCCGTCGCTGGCCATTTTCCTGACTTCTTCTAAAGACGGATAATACATGTTAGGTCCCCCGCCAGCCTTCCGGGCTCGATTTATCCTGATTGATTTGTTTCATAATTTTGTTCCTCCTGCTGAAAATTGGGTAAATAAAAAAACCTCCTGGATATCCAGGAGGTTTTTATGGTTAGCTAAATCTGTTAGGAAGCTATGGTTTCAGGCAATGTCCTCCCGGACATGCAGTGTGCATGCCGCGCCACCACCA
>DKFA01000065.1:1718-12781 GCA_002452695.1 Dehalococcoidia bacterium UBA6808 | reverse complement strand
GCAGTAAAAGTCCTTTAAAGGGATGCCTCTTTTCTCGGCGATTTTGTGGCAGTCTTCATATTCAGGCAAGCCCCATACCGGTAGAGACTAATCAGCGGTCCAATCTGTTAGTACCGTCGAATTATTAATGTTAAAATAAGCAGAATCGAATACAGGGTGATGTGAGACATGGCTGGAAAGCACTATGTGATCGCGATCGACCAGGGGACCACCGGCAGCAGGGCTATCCTGTTTGATTCTGAGGGCAGACCGGTAGCGAGCGCTATCGAAGAGACCTGCCAGATATATCCCAACCCCGGCTGGGTGGAACAAGACCCAAAGGAGATCTTCCAGACTACGCTGGATGTTTCACGGTCCATACTTAAGAAGTTCGGTATCACTGCCAAGAGCGTGGCCGGTATAGGGATCACCAATCAACGCGAGACCACCATTGTCTGGGATAAAAAGACAGGCGAGCCGGTAGCCAACGCAATCGTATGGCAATGCCGCAGGACGGCGGGACTGGTTGAAGAATTGAAAAAACGCGGACTGGAAGACATGATCCGCAATAAAACAGGCCTGATACCCGATGCCTATTTCTCTGCTACCAAAGTACGATGGCTTCTCGACCATGTCAAGGACGGCCAGCGCCGGGCTGAGCAGGGAGAACTGCTCTTCGGTACGGTCGATACATGGCTGGCATGGAAATTAAGCGGGGGCAGGGCGCATATTACCGATTACAGCAATGCTTCCCGCACGATGCTTTATAACATCTATACTCTGCAATGGGATCAAGATATACTGGCAGAACTTAATATTCCTGAAGCGATGCTGCCTAAGGTCATACCTTCAAGTTTCATTTATGGGGAGACTACCCCAGCTATCTTTGATGGCGTGCAGGTGCCTTTATGCGCTATTGTTGGCGACCAGCAGGCAGCGCTGTTTGGACAGGCTTGTTACGAACCGGGCATGGCCAAGAATACCTATGGGACGGGCGCCTTCGTCCTGATCAATAGCGGTGAAAAACCGATCACCTCCAAACATGGGCTGCTGACCAGCCTGGCCTGGGGCCTGAACGGAAAAGTGATCTATGCCCTGGAAGGCAGCATATTCATTTCAGGAGCGGCTGTGCAATGGTTACGTGACGGCCTGAGGATAATCAGCAAATCGAGCGAAAGCGAGAGTCTGGCCAGGAGCGTGGAGGATAACGGCGGCGTTTATTTCGTCCCCGCTCTGGTGGGGCTGGGTGCACCGCACTGGGACATGTATGCCAGGGGCACGATAATAGGCATCACCCGCGGCACCACCAGCGGGCATATAGCCCGCGCAACACTGGAGGCGATTGCCTACCAGGTCAGGGATGTGATTGACGCCATGAAATCGGAAGCGGGTGTAACGATACCCGTTTTAAAAGTTGACGGTGGCGGAACGGCCAACTCCCTGCTGATGCAGTTTCAGTCTGACATCCTGAATATTCCAATTGAAGTTGCCGCGGTAGCTGAAACCACGGCGCTGGGCGTGGCCTACCTGGCCGGACTGGCGACATCCGTCTGGAAGGATACGGAAGAGGTTTCCTCGATTTGCAGAACAGCAGCTACTTATCAACCGAAAATGCCGGCAGGCTGCCGGGAAGCACTGTACAGCGAATGGAAAAGGGCGCTGGAAAGAGCTGGGGGCTGGATCATAAATCGCTGAGGAGGAATAATGCAGAGGGATTTCAGGGCAATTGCGGGAAAGACTTTTGATGTCATAGTTATAGGCGGTGGTATTGTAGGCGCCGGCATAGCCCGGGATACGCAACTGCGCGGTCTGACTACCCTATTGCTGGAAAAAGAAGATTTCGGCTACGGCACTACATCACGCTCCACCCGGCTGGCACATGGTGGTCTGCGCTATCTCAGACAGCTCGAGTTCGGACTGGTCAGGCAGGATCTTTATGAAAGAGAAGTCCTGATGCGTATTGCTCCTCATCTCGTATATCCGCTGACTTTTCTGATACCTATCCACAGTACGATCCTGAACTTCGTCATGCTGATGGGTGTTATACTTTATGATGTAATATCATACGACAAGACCCTACCCAACCATAGGTATCTCAATAGCAAAAAAACGCTTGAGCAGGAACCCAATCTCAGAGTAAAGAACCTGCGAGGATCATATATTTATTATGACTGCCAGGTACCGTTTCCGGAAAGGCTAAATCTGGAGAACGCATTATCCGCTGCAGAAAACGGCGCCATCGTGGTCAACCATGCGCCTGTTACCGGAATCATCAAAGAAGGCGGGCGTATAACGGGAGTTGAAGTAAAGGACGAACTGACGGGTGAGATACTGCAAGCTAAAGGCAGGATTGTCGTTAATGCGGCGGGACACTGGGTCGACCAGATCAAGGATATGGTTTTCAAGGATAATCCACCCTATTTACTCAGGACCAAGGGCATACATATCATAGTCCCGAAAGTCTCAAACAACGCCCTCGTGCTGTTTTCCCCTACAGACAGCCGTTTGTTCTTTGTTATTCCCTGGGAAGGTTATTCGCTTGTTGGGACCACCGATACTATATATGAAGGCAACCTGGACGCTGTTGCCGCAACCCGGGAGGATGTCGAATACATGCTGGAAGGACTGCACCTGGCTTATCCGGATGTTAAGATGGAAGATGTCTACTACACTACGGCCGGATTGAGATCTCTCGCCTTAAAGCCTGGCAAGAAAGCTTCTGATACATCCCGCAGCCACGAGGTGATAGACCACAGCAAGAGAGACAGGCTGGACGGGCTGGTAACTGTCCTGGGCGGAAAAATCACCGCTTACCGTGCTGTATCAAAGGATGTGGCCGACCTCGTGTGCCGCAAGCTGGACAATAAGTCACCCTGTAAAACCGGAATAGACACGCTGCCCGGCGCCCCGGCCCTGAATGCTGAAGAGATTGACTGGCTGGTGAAAAAGGAGTGCCTGCCGGAGGAAGTAATCACCAACCTGGCACACATCTATGGCTCACGTTGCCGCCAGGTGCTGGAACTGTCCAGGCAGGACAAAAGGGGCAAGAGCCGGATCAGCCCCGAGGGGCCGGATATCATAGCCCAGATCTGGTATTCAGTCAAAGAGGAGTCGTGCTGCACTGTAAGTGATTTTATGATGCGCAGAAGCGGGCTGTGTTTCCGCAAGGACCAGGGCATAGGCGCAGTTCAAGCGGTAGCGAATGAAATGAAAATGCTGTTGGACTGGGACCAGGCCAATATGGAACGCCAGGTTGCGGATTATGCAAAAACAGCAGCGCTGGCCAGACAATTTACCCACGCCTGATAAAAAGCCTTCAATCAGCAGTATTATATTACTGAGATTGGTTCATGAGCAATAATATAGCCTAGTTCCTGGATGCCAACGTGTGGCAGTTTGGCGAATACCGGCAGTATATCTACCTGGGCAGTAGCGTCGAGAAATCACTGACTAACAGCGAACTGCTGGAAAAAGCGTGGTTCCTGGCTACCGGATTAAGAATACATGGGATTAGAAAGAGAGAAGTCGTCGCTATCCTGCTGAGCAATATACCCGAGATACCCGAGATTATTAACGGAGGAATCAGGATGGGAGATTCCTGCCTCACCATTGTCTTCATGTTCACGCATTGTCAATTACGATGACCTTGTTTCTTCCACCGATGAAAGGGTCTGGCGCAATCAGCCCGGTTTGCTGTTAATTAGTATTATTTTTAGGTATTATTATATAAAGACATATGGAGGTTAATTATTAATGCGAATAAAGGTGCTGACTGTCATCGCCCTTTTACTTGTCCTCTTCAGTGCTATGCCATCAAGCCCTGTACACGCAGATCTGAATGTTTATACGGGCGCTGTCGGTACTGAAGTGACAGCCCTTGGCCTGTCTGCGGGACAATCCTACTCAATTCTGTGGGATAATATCTCTATCGCCAACGGCACAGTGGGCAGCGGGGCTTCCGCTACCTTCAAGGTTCCCGAAGCCTATACCGGCACCCACAATGTAATCGTGCAATGCCCGACAGGAACAAGTGTCTACTCGGGTGCTTTCACAGTCATCCCCACGATTTCCATCACTCCTATAAACGGCGTGGTCGGAACCACTATAACAATTACCGGGCATGGTTTTGCCGCGAGCGAAGCTAATATCGCAGTGACTGTGGATTCTGCAGTAGTCCAATCGGGCATCACAGCCAGCTCAGTAGGCTACTGGAGCACCACTTTTTCAGCCCCGGCGGGAGCCAGAGGAAACCGCTCCATCGACGCCTACGGCGCCACCACGACGGCCACAACCATTGCCAACAAAGATTTCTATGTTTATCCCCAGGTTAAAATGGACCCGACAACGGGAGGTGTAGGCACGGTGATAACCCTGATAGCCACCGGTTTTGCCGCCAATGAAAGCGGCATCAAAGTGCTATACTCCGGCAAGGAAATCAGGTCGGGTATAACTGCTGATGCCAACGGTTCATGGAATGCCACTATCGCCATCCCGAATTCAACCAGGGGATTACACACGCTTAATGTCTACGGCAGTGTGACGCCTCAGACCGATATTACCGACCTGAACTTTACCGTATCACCGTCCATCGTAGTGTCGCCCAATACGGGTGTCATCGATGATATGATCAAGATCTCAGGCAGCGGTTTTTACAGCAATGAATCGAGTATAGCAATAACCTTCGACGGCGATGAAATCGCCAGCGGTATCAGCGCAGACGATTCGGGCGCCTGGAGCGCCAATGTCAGGGTACCCCATGCCGCCAATGGCCCTCATACAATCGGGGCAAGCGGCAGGCTGACATCCAGCGCGGATGTGACCACCGCTATCTTCACAATTCAAACAGAACTTTCGATATTGCCCAAGTCAGGCAATGTCGGAGAAGAGGTCAGGGTGGCTGGATCGGGTTTCAGCAACAGCAAGGATTTTACCATTACTTTCGACGGCAATGTGGTAGCAAGCGGAGTTACGCTGGATAGCGGCACTTTGCAGACAACATTCAAAGCGCCGGGCGGAAAGAACGGATCAATCAACGTGGTAGCCACCGATTCCAAGGGTGTCACAGCTACCGCAGTATTCACCATGGAATCGACACCACCAGAGATTCCGACCACCAGTTCACCCAAGGATGGCGCTACGGTAGGTTTTATGGGTGAAACCAAGGTGACCTTCAAATGGGAAGCAGTATCCGACCCCAGCGGAGTAACCTACGATCTTGAAGTGAGCGATGATTCGGGCTTCGGCCGCAAGTTGATCTCACGCAGCAAATTGACCAGCACCGCCTATACGACTACGGAAGCCGAGGCGCTTAACAATGGTGAGTACTACTGGCATGTCAGAGCTGTCGATGGCGCAACCAATCAGAGCGATTGGTCACCTACATCGATGGTCAAAGTCGGGTTTATTACCATGGGGACGATCATCTGGCTGGCAGTCGGCCTGGTAGCCCTGCTTATCGTTATCCTGGTCATCCGTCAATTTGGACGCATGAAAAAGAAGGATAAAAAAGAATCAGAATGGGATTAATCACCTGTTGAGTTGTCCTGGAATACGAGGGGGGCCTATCTCGACAGGCCCCCTTTAATTTGGTCCAACCTTTTATACAGAGTAACCAGTAAATCTTGATTAATACAGTGGATAACGCTTAAAATTGTCTAAACATTACATCAGAGCATTACGGTAGAAAACCTGGATGAAAGCAATAATATTATCCGGCGGCAAGGGCACACGGCTTAAGCCTATGACGCATACGATAGCCAAGCAGCTCTTGCCCGTAGCCAACAAACCAATCCTCTTCTACGTACTTGACCAGATAATCGAAAGCGGTATTGATGACATAGGCATTATCATCTCTCCTGAAACAGGCGATGATATCAAAAAGAATGTAGGGGATGGTTCCAGGTGGAATGCGCGTATAACTTATATCCTGCAATCTCAACCCGAGGGCCTGGCGCATGCTGTAATGACCGCCCGTCCCTTTCTACAGGACCACTCGTTCTTGATGTTTTTGGGAGATAACCTGATACAGGATGGCGTGAAACGTTTTATCAGCGAATTTGAGTCAAAATCACCTGATGCGCTGGTACTGCTCAAGGAAGTAGAAGATCCTCGTCTCTTTGGTGTAGCAGAGCTCGACGGCAAAGGCAATATCGTCAAATTGATAGAAAAACCCAAAGAACCGAGGAGTAACCTGGCCCTGGTAGGCGCATACATGTTCAAACCTGCCATTCACAAGGCAATCGACCACATTAAACCTTCATGGCGGGGTGAACTTGAGATTACAGATGCCATCCAGGAACTTCTTCAAATGGGGCATAAGGTGGAAAGCCATATACTTAGCGGCTGGTGGCTTGATACAGGCAAGAAGGACGATATATTGGAGGCCAACAGGGTCGTGCTCGATGACCTGTTAAAGAGGAACGTTAAGGTCGAAATAAATGGCGGCACGCGTATCGAAGGCAGGGTTGAGGTTGGGGAGGGCACGGTAATAGAGAACAGCACCATACGGGGGCCGGCTTCCATAGCAGAAAACTGTAAAATAGTGGACTCCTTTATTGGCCCATATACCAGTATTGCAGCCGGTACGTTGATCGAGAAGTCGTCGATTCATCACTCGATCATCCTGGGGAGTTGCCGCATCAGTGATATGGAGCACCTGACAGACAGCATTATCGGCAGGAATACGTCAGTCATGCGCAGAAAAGCAGTTTCCAGGTCTGTCAAACTTTTTGTTGGAGACGATGCTTTTCTGGAGCTATGATCAGATTAGACATATGGCGTAACAGGGAGAAAAATGATTAAAGAATATCAACTTGAAGGTATCAGATGTCATGAAATCAATGTGCTGCCAGATGAACGGGGATTTTTTGCTGAAGCATTGAGGAGGGACGGGGCTGGCCATTATTATCACGGGTTTTATCCACCATATAAATAGCTCAAAAAGAATACTATGAATATCTTCGTTACAGGAGGAGCAGGTTTCATCGGCAGCAATTTTATTCGTCGTATTATCAACCTGCATCCTGACTGGAAGATCACCAATTTCGATAAGCTGACCTATGCCGGCAATCTGGAAAATCTCAAGCAGCTCGAAACAAATGTCAATTACCACTTTATTAAAGGAGATATCTGTGACAGAGCAACTGTAGAGCGGTGCATAAAAACTGGCTTTGATGCTATTATCAATTTTGCGGCTGAATCGCATGTAGACCGCAGCATACTTGATTCATCTCCCTTCGTCGACACGAATTTCAAGGGGACACAGGTATTACTCGATATTACATATGAACACGGCATTAAACGATATCTGCAGGTTTCTACAGATGAGGTTTACGGCTCTCGAAAGCAGGGTTATTTTAAGGAAAGCTCATCACTTGATCCCAGCAGCCCCTACTCCGCTTGCAAGGCAGCGGCGGACCTGTTGTGCCTGGCTTACTACAAGACACACAATTTGCCAGTTATGATCACCCGCTGCACAAATAATTACGGCCCTTACCAGTTTCCCGAGAAACTGATACCGCTGGTAATAACCAACGCTCTCGAAGATAAGCCTATCCCCGTCTATGGTGACGGCCTCTACCGCAGGGACTGGATTTATGTTGAGGACCATTGCAGCGCACTTGAAGCTGTGCTGCTAAAAGGCAAGCCCGGTGAGATCTACAATATTGCAGGCGGCCAGGAAAAAACCAATCTCGAGCTGATCAGGCTGATACTTAAGATAGTTGGGAAACCTGAGAGACTGATTACATATGTGAAAGACCGGCCCGCTCATGATAGGCGTTACGCCATTGATGCCGCTAAAATATTAAATGAATTGGGCTGGAAACCTTCCTTTTCCTATGAAAGTTCACTTAAATCGACAGTCGACTGGTACCTGCAAAACAGGACCTGGTGGCAGCGTGTTAAAAGCGGAGAATATCAGGAATATTACGAAAAGGTGTACGGCGGCCGATGAAAATACTGATAACAGGCGCTAACGGTCAACTGGGCACAGACCTGTGCAAGGTGCTGAAGGAGCATAACCTGCTGCCATTGACCATCAATGACGGGGACATCTGCGATTGGAAATTTTTACAGAAAACCGTCAGCAAGTTCAAGCCGGCGGTGATAATCAATACCGCGGCATATGTCAGAGTAGACGATTGTGAGGACAGGCGTGAGCTGGCTTTTCAGATCAATGCGCTGGGCGCCAGAAATGTGGCAGTGGCGGCTGAAGAAACGGGGGCAAGCCTGATACATATAAGCACGGACTATGTGTTTGGCGGCAAGCATCTTACGCATACTATCCCCTATACAGAATACGACACGCCCATACCCTGCAACACATACGGAGAATCCAAACTGGCAGGAGACAACTACGTCATGCACCTTTGCCGCAGGCATATTATCGTCAGGTCATCCGCTCTTTTCGGAACCGCCGGCGCTTTGGGCAAGGGTGGGAATTTCGTGGAAACTATACTGCGCCTGGGCCGGGAAAAGGATGAAATAAAAGTTGTCAACGACCAGGTTTTCTCTCCCACATTTACGTATGATCTGGCCGTCAGGATCGCTGAACTGCTGGGCACCAGATACTACGGGATAATAAATGTGACCAATAGTGGAGCATGTTCATGGCAGGAGTTCGCCACAGAAATTTTAAAAACGGCCGGGATAAAGACACCGGTCATACCCATCAGCTCAGCCGAATACCCAACCCGGGCACGAAGGCCTTCCTATTCAGTGCTGGATAATTTCCAGTCCAGACTGCTGGGCTTAAAGGAACTACGTCACTGGAAAGACGCTCTGAAAGACTATTTCATACAAAGACAGACACAGAAACAGGATTAAAGACCGGTCCGGCTTACTTTTCCCGCCGAAAACCTGGTGATAGCTTATGCTTTTTCTTGCGGTCCATTATGCCGTAGAGCATCAGATCAATCATATAGGCATAGATTTCCTTGAAGGGTATGCCATGAGACAGGGCAAGCGGGCTTTCAGTAATATTGAGGGTTGCTTCCGCTCTTTCATATACATAAAACCGGCTCTTACCAGATTTTCCTTGTTGCTGAAATACCTGTATACAGTAGCACGGGTAATGCCGCATTTATCAGATACGTCTTCAACCGTGGTCTTTTTTATACAGTAGGTTACGAAGAGATCGAGAGCAGTCTTGATTATTTTGTCGCGGGTCTGATTATGTCGTTGCACGCAGTGATATTAATACAATATGTCTACTTTATATATATTTTGTATCAGTCATGATGGGGATATAACCTGTTTTTCCTTTGACCTCCGCTCAACCAGTTTGGCCAGCCAGACACTCATCTCGTAGAGGACAATGAACGGCAGGGCCACCAGTATCTGGTTGACCGGATCGATCGTTGGGGTAATCAACGCACCCAGTATAAAAGCAAAAATGACAGCCCACTTACGCTGCCGCGCCATCCAGCCGGAACTGATTATACCCAACCTGGCCAGAAAAGTACTTATAACAGGTATCTCAAATATCAGGCCGCTGGCCAATAACAGCCTTCCGACCAATGAGATATAGTTGCTTATCCTGATTTGAGGTAGGGCGATATCGGCCCCGAAACCTAACAGAAATGCAATGGCCGGCGGAATAAGTATGAAATAGCTAAAAGCGACGCCGGCCAAAAACATGATGAATACCCAGGGCAGTAGCATCCATACATACTTCTTCTCTTTGGCAGTCAGCCCCGGAGAAACGAATATGATCAGATGATAGACCAACACGGGCATGGCCAGTACTACACCGCAGATCAGGCTTACCTGCATGTAAGTGCCAAGCATTTCCGTAACATCGATAAAAACCAGATTGGCTTTGCCTGCGGGGACGAGTAGTATACGAAAAACCTGTTCGGCAAAGAGAAAGGAGATAATAATCCCGACCGCAACTGCAGCCAGGCAGATAATCAGTCTTTGCCTGAGCTCATCAAGATGGTCCCACAGGGTGCGCTGCACAGTCTCACTCACCGGTCACTTCCCTGCCCTTTTCAGAACCGGTGGGTTTTATATCAATTGACGTCTGATCACCTATCTCCCTCTCAAGCCTGGCCGAAAAACCTGAAGCTGTTCTGGAGATTTCACGCATCGCACGGCCTAAGTTGCGGCTGATTTCAAAGATTCGTTTAGGACCGAAAATCACGAAGGCGATCAGGGCAATAAACAGGATTTCCAATGGACCGACACCGAAAAAATCCATATCCATAAATCAAATGCCCTGAATGCTCAAGCAGAAGACTGTCGGATTATAGCCAGGAGTTACCACCGGCAGCAGTCTATTTCTTGTCCGGTTCTTTATTTTCCAGCTTACTGGCGTTAACCTGGTCTTCCTTGCCTTCATCGGCAGAAAAGCCCTTGCGAAAGCTCTTGATGGCCTTCCCCAGCGCTTCGCCTATCTGGGGCAGCCTGGTAGCGCCGAAGACCAGCAGGATGATCATGAGGATTAAAAGTAATTCCCATATTCCGGGAGGACGCATTTAATTGACCCCCTATATCATTATAATTTCATATTTGTTGTTTGCCTGTTACGAGCTATTTCTAACACAAAAACATACGTAAGTCAAAATGGTATTAGTGTATACTGCGCCCCATTAATGCATAGGCCTAACTAAGAGAGTAATATGCCCGAAATTAGGAGAAAAACAGCCATAATGAGTTGGTCCTTGATCTGTGCTGCCCTGCGCGTATATGTCCGGTTACTGGTTGATGTTCCGTTGCCTGTATTGCAGGGCTTCGGCCAGGTGGCGGGTCTGGATAACATTGCTGCCGTCCATGTCGGCGATGGTTCGGGATAGCTTGAGGGTGCGGTGGAAGGAGCGAGCGGTGAAATGTATCTGCTTCATGGCGGTTTTGAGTAGCGCTTGTGCGGCGGCGTCCACCAGGCAGTACTGCTTGACCTCCACGGCGGTCATCTCGGCGTTGCAGGTTAGTTTGGAGCCGTTGAAGCGGGTGGTCTGTATTTGCCGAGCTTTCTGTACCCGGGCCCTGACGGCGCTGGAATGTTCGGCGGGACGTTCATCGACCAGCTTCTCGTATTCGATGCGCGGGATATCCAGGAAAATGTCGATGCGGTCCATCAGCGG
>DKFA01000065.1:0-1696 GCA_002452695.1 Dehalococcoidia bacterium UBA6808 | reverse complement strand
TAATAGCCGCAGGGGCAGGGGTTCATGGCGGCCACCAGGATAAAGTTGGCCGGGAAGGTCAGGCTGCCCTCGGCGCGACTGATGGTGACCACCCTGTCCTCCAGTGGCTGCCTCAAGGATTCCAGCGCCATGTGGTTAAACTCGGGGAACTCGTCAAGGAAGAGCACGCCGCGGTGCCCCAGGCTGATCTCGCCGGGATGCGGTACCCTGCCGCCGCCTACCAGGCCGGCGTGCGAGATGGAATAATGCGGCGCACGGAAAGGCCGCTGTCTGACCAGCGGGCTGTCGTTGGAAATAAGCCCGCTGACGCTATAGATCTTGGTGACCTCGATGGCCTCTTCCAGCGTCATGGATGGAAGGATGTCGGCCAGCGCCCGGGCCAGCATGGTCTTGCCGCTGCCGGGAGGTCCTACCATGAGGACATTGTGCCCGCCGGCGGCAGCTACCTCCAGCGCACGTTTGGCATGTTCCTGACCCTTAACGTGGGCCAGGTCGGCCGGACCATCCTCTATTTCATGATCTTCCCAGTTGAGTCCGTCTGTATAGGGGGCCATCTCCGTCTCTCCCTGAAAAAAGCCTACGAGCTGGGACAGTGAGATGACGGGGAAGACCTGAATGCCATCCACCAGCGAAGCCTCGCCCGCATCATCGGACGGCACAAATACCCTATCTATGCCATTCTCACGGGCCATGGCGACCATGGGTAGGATGCCGTGTATGTGGCGCACACTGCCGTCCAGCGACAGCTCGCCCAGGAAAAGGGCCTTCTCCGTATCCAGATTGATCTGGCCTGAGCTTACCAGTATACCGATGGCGATGGGCAGGTCGTAAGTGGGGCCGATCTTTTTAAGGTCGGCGGGGGCAAGGTTAATGGTGATTCGTTTCATGGGGAAGATGCAGCCGGAATTGCGCACGGCAGACCTGACGCGGTCTCTCGATTCCTTGACGGCCGTGTCGGGCAGTCCGACCACGAGCGTGCCCGGCAGGCCGGGGGAGATATCAACCTCGACTGCTACCATGCGGGCATCCAGCCCGACCATTGCAGCGGTGTGTATCTTCGCTAACATACAATCGCACGGGAAGACATTACTATGAGATTATAACAGATTTAAGCGGATTAAGAAGGCCCCGGTCAGTCGAGCACCGAATCCAACGCCTGTTTGAGGCCGGGGACGGTCTGAAATTTCGAAAGGTCGCGGGGGTTGATCCACTTGAACTCGGTATGCTCCCAGTCTATCCTGAGCCTTTCCGGGTCGGTGACGTGGAAAAGGAAGGGATGCACTATCCACTTGCGGTTAATCTCCCGGTCGATCACCTCCAGAGGACGTCCCTGTTTGATCAGTTTGGTGGCGCTCTTAAAGAGGCCGGTCTCTTCCCTCATCTCGGTGTAGGCCTGGTCGAGCGGAGACGTTTCGACATAGCCGCTGACGCCGGCCCATGCCCGCTGGTAGGTGCCGACTTTGCTGCTACGTCTCAGTATCAGTATCTTGTTGTCGTATTCAAGGAAGCAGGTTACGACATGTTTTTCCTCGAGTTGTATACCGGAGGTGTTGTCGATGCATTTCTGCAGGTAGGCTTTGGCCATTTGCAGGGCTTTTACGGTGGCCTTTTGCTTAACCTCTTCCCGCTTGCCCCTGAAGATATGCTTCTCATGTGCAGTCCCGTCTGCCGTGGCCAGGCCCATATAAAAAAGCCC
>DKFA01000121.1 GCA_002452695.1 Dehalococcoidia bacterium UBA6808 | reverse complement strand
ATCCTCTGAATATTCATTAATTCTTTTTTGAAGTTATACTACCAACCTGGTGTCCTAATAAATCAATCCTTCAATCTTCATGTGACAATCCTAGACATATGGAGGAAATTCGCTAGCGAAATACTTTTCTTCTTTAGATACTGATTCCAGCCAGGCAGGAGGAAAGTCTTCAATGGCTTACAGTAAAGAAATAAAACCAACAAGCACCGGTGGAAGAGTGCGGAAATATTTGATCGGAGGCATTGGAATACTGGTTCTGCTGGGACTTTTTGTGATATATTGGCCAGCAGCTATTGCCATCATCTGTGGGGTCATCTTGTGGCAGAGAAAAAAGTCGCAAGCAACAGTAACGAGCTCTATGTTTTCTTCAGGTATGCTTGCCGAAAATACCCTACAAGAGATCAAATCATATTCCTCATCGCCAACTATGACTCCATCCATACCGACTCCCGAGATCACTATTGAATACAACTTCAACCGATCGATCAGTCGCTCAGATGTGACTGGTATAAATGAATTAAAATGGGCATCTTATGAAGATATTCTTGAAGTCTCCAACTACATCATTGAACACCCTTTGACTTATTGGGCATCAGGGAAAACACGTATCGCAGAAGCTTCTTGCATTGAGAAAAATTTGCCGGTGAGCGACCCCGTAGTTGAACAGATTGGAGCACTTGGATACTGGCCTCGATACGAGAACATGACACCAAGTCAAAGAGGAAATTATCTCCATTGGCTGGCAAGTGGAAAGAAAGAACAATTGAATGATATCGGTTACGCTTTTGTGTATTTCTACGGGCTTGAGCGCCGGGTGTTGATTGATGGCAATGATGTCAATTTTATAATTCCAGAGGTAGTTCGATTATTGCGTTGTTATCCTGAATCGCGCTCATTCAATGGATATCTGAGCCGTTTTATTGCTTTTTCCGCTGCGAAAGCGGGACTCAGATCCATTCCGAAGGACATCTTCACACTTTATCCTGAGCAGGCTCCTGTAACTGGTTATTCTGAGGATCTATTGGCGGTCACACTCTGCTGGTTCTATCAGAACAATCTTCCTCTCCCTGCTCGCTGGGCCTTTGAAGTGGCCCGGCAGGATGTCCGAACAACTCGTAGCGTTGTTATCGATCGGGTGCCGGAGCAATTCATCACGCTCTTCGCGCAGAAGTACCATGATCGATTTGGAGAAGGCATGATGCTCAAGGTTGCCGATCGCGAGCGTTTGCTTGAGTACCATCCTGCGAGTCCAAGCTTATTGGAGTTGCGCTACTCGTCCTCAGGTTGGGCACCGGTCAGAATTTCCAATGTTCTGAGCCTCCAAAGTCAATTCACGCAGCTCGTACAGATCTGGAATGCGTGCGTAGAAGAACTACGGGGATACAGTCGTGTTGTAGGCAAAGGCGTTGACGTTACAACACGCGATGCGTGGGAAGCACTGCCCCCGGCATTGCGCAAAGATGTAGACCATCCAGATGCTTCTCGATGGGATGAAATATTAGCAAAGCATGCCCATGGTGACGGTTTCTCAATTGCTCCATTAGCGAAACTTGCTGAAATTCAGGGAATTGATCCGCGTGAAAGACTGACCGCAGCTCAAAGTCGGGCATTGGTACGAACAGCAGAAGATATCGGGCTTGCCATCGTCCCAGATGCGCGAATTACCGGACGGGTTTACGGCTGGTCGGATGAGGTTGTCCTCTTCCGGCAAGACAGAGGGGCTGCCATGCAACGGGATAGCGGCTATCTTGCAGCCGCATGTATGTTGGAACTGGGCATGGTTATAGCCGGAGCTGATGAGACCGTTGATCCAGAAGAACTCGAACGCATAGAACATTTTCTAGATGATCAGTTCCGCCTCTCATCTGGAGAATCTCGACATTTGAAAGCCTACGGGTTGTTGTTAAGCAAAAACCCTCCATCTGTTTCGTCGCTTAGTAAGCCATTGCGGGCAGCTCTAACCTCGGATCAACGCTCTCTGATTGGTAAATACCTGGTAGGAGTGGCAGCAGCAAATGGCATCATCGACCGAAAAGAAAACGCAGCTTTGAAGAGAGTTTATAAAGCACTGGAAATTGATGTTTCCGCATTGGATACGTTACTGGCCCAGTCGCGCCAAATCAGCAGTCAGCCAGTAGAAGTACTGACCGAACAGCCTGGGACACGAGCTGGCGAAACTATTCCTATGCGCGAGCAACCGCCAGAAGGTATTCCCATAGATTATGAAGCCCTAACACGCATTATGGCGGAAACAGCAGAAGTTTCTCGCATTCTCGGAATGGTGCTGTGCGAAACGGAAGGTGAAACAGGAAAATCCGATACAGTAGTTACAGCAAACTCCTCTGCTAGAACGGATCTCATCACTCCCGGGATACAGATCAACTTGCCTTTTTCAGATGGGCAACTTGCTGCGTTGGATATACGTTATCATGCTCCACTGGCAGAATTACTGACACGACAAGCTTGGTCAAAGGATGAACTCGACGAATTGGCAAAAAGTCATCAAATCATGCCTTTGAGCATGCTAGTGCCCCTTCATAGTAAG
>DKFA01000013.1 GCA_002452695.1 Dehalococcoidia bacterium UBA6808 | reverse complement strand
GACAAGACACCAGTTCTTGCCCATAAGTTATTTTTCTGGTACTATATCTCAGCAAGTAGTGTTTTTCCCTATAAGATTACTGGGGTTTGGGTATCAATGGATATATATACTATAGGTCATAGTAATCACAACCCGGAGAAATTCGTCAAACTTATTGAGGATAACCTTATCGATTTAATTGTAGATGTCCGCAGTACGCCATATAGCCAATGGGCTGCATTTGCCAATCGCGAAAACCTTGAGAAATTACTTTCTAGTATTGATATACATTATTTGTATCTGGGCAGTTTGTTGGGAGGTCGCATTGAGGACATTCATAGCAATAAAAAAGCCGATAGAGTAAAAGCGTATGAATATATTCGGGAACAGGATTATTTTAAGAAAGGTATTCACATACTAATCGAGGAATGCGACAAGCATCGTATATGCATTTTATGTTCCGAAGAAGACCCCGCATCTTGCCATCGCAGGTTGCTTGTAGGAGCTAGTTTAATAAAACAGGGAATTAATATACTCCATATACGTGGTGATGGGCGTATTCAACTGGAAGAAGATATATGGAAAGAAGAACACAAAATAGATCCGCATCAGGCTGTTTTTCAAATATAACCAATGCCCAAGTATATATATACCGTTGGATTTACAAAAAGGAACGCTGAACAATTTTTTGAAACCCTAAAACAAAGTCACGTGGCACATCTATTAGACATACGTCTAAATAATACGTCACAGCTAACCGGCTTTACCAAGAAGACAGACCTTCCATATTTCCTCGACACGATAGCATGTATAAAATACCATTACATTCCTGAACTGGCACCGGATGAAGCTATACTAAGAGAATACCGCATAAGTAAAGATTGGCAACGGTATGAATCCGCATATAATAACTTACTTAATTCACGCCAACCTGAAAAATTCGTGCCGCAGATCTGGCTTGAAGAGGGGGCAGTATTATTATGCAGCGAATATGATGCACAATACTGCCATCGCCGGTTAGCCGCTGAATATTTATCAAAAAAATATACAGGCGATTTTAATGTAATACATCTATAGGATTTGTTTTGAAACAGAAGCTCGTTATAACTGATCTGACTCAAATGCCAGTTGGAAATCAGGTTTGCGTTGTAGGAATTACCGAAGATGGAAAAACAATCCGCCCGGTACATCCAAGCGGTTTCTTGAAATCATATCTCTATAATAACAATGATCTTGTCGTTTGCCCCAGAGCCAAAGTCGAATGGGATTTTACGCAAGACCATCCTGTTCCACCACATATTGAAGATAAACTGTTTATACCTAACTCTCTAAAATACTACGGCAAATGTGATGATAAACAATGGGAACAATATCTCCTTAAAGTCAGCTTTAAAACGGTTAAGGACATTTACCAAGGTTATCTTTGCTATAACCACTGGGTGGCACCCGGTTCACCAACACGCTCAATAGCTACTTTAATCGATGCCAAAATCCAGTCTCTTAATATTATTGAAACTGAAAAATCCGTTAGGTCGCGTTTAATTTTCCATGACATTTCCAATAATAAATATGATTTACCAATCAGTGATCTTGCTTTTCGAGAGATGACTTACATGCAAATTAAACGTAAGCTAGAAAAAGCGGAAGATGTAAGTGACAAAATTATCAACAGATTACTTAAGTCTAAATTCGTATATCTTAGAATAGGTTTAGCCCGCCCATGGAAAAGCACCTCCTCCGAAGGATATGAACACTGCTACTGCCAGATTACTGGCATACACACGTTTCCAGATTACCTTGATGGGAAAAACTTTACTGACTTCACGATTAAATCAAGGTAATTTCCAGCATGAAGACAATTTTGCTTGAGCAGACAACTGAATTCTATAGCCTTACGGCGAAATCCTTCATCCGTTTGCCTGCATTGCGCCGCATAGGCAGGCCGTGGCCGAAACAGAGAATCTCAAAATCATGCCCGGCCAGCTTCTTGATCGATTGCTTAAGCTGCGGTATATCGGCGCTGAAGGCCAGCGAGGGCAGCTTGATGGCCAGCCGGCGGGCGACCAGGTCACCGCAGAAAAGCACGCCCTTCTGCTTGAGGTAGATGCACATGCTGCCCGGGGTATGCCCCGGGGTGTGTATGACGCTGATGCCTCCGGCCACAGGCAGTTCGTCGCCGTCCGAAACTGCGATATCCACCCCCACGGGATCAGTTTTCAGTATATCTTTCAAAGCCTGAGCAATAGATTTATATAAGGCCGGACGGAAAGGCCCCGGCTGCGGCAGGTTGCCTTCGATGTAGGGCACATCGTCCCTGTGGGCAATAACCTTCGCCTTAGTGATGCCCTTGAGCGCGGCCAGGCTGCCGATATGGTCCGGGTGGTGATGCGTGATGATAATGTACCTGATGCGGGAAGGGGAAAGCCCCAGCCTGTAGATCCTGCGCATAATCACATGGGCTTTATTGCGAAACCCTGTATCGATGAGCGCCAGTTCACAGCCGTCCGAAACCAGGTAAACACCAGCACCCAGGTCGGCCTGATCCCAGGTATTGCTCAGCCTGTAAACATCCTGTACAACCTTGCGCATAAATCCCCTCTTAATGTAGTTTACTATTTTATTATATAATTGAGTATATTCACACCATATCGGGAGTTAATTATGCGAGTCGATGATCTGCGCCGGCTGATAGACGAATACTTCGATAAAGAGGACTACGAAAGGACCCTGGAATATTGCGATTCCCTGTCCAAAGAGCATGCATCCGAGCGTACTACCGAGGACATCTTCAAGCAGGCACTGTGCCATTACAAGCTTGATGACAATAACAGCGCCATCACCTGCTTCGACAGTGTTCTGGAACGCGAGCCCGATAATATCCTGGCGCTGACCAACAAGGGCATTTGCCTCTATGCGCTCAAACGCGTGGCCGAGGCCTTCGCCATCTTCAACGGTGTGCTTAAAACCAACCCTAACGTCTTCCCCGCCTGGTACTATATCGGTTATCACTACCTGCCTAAATACACAGAGTCAGGTAACACACATGATCTGGCCATCCTGATCAACGCTTTCAGAAGGGTCGTTGAAATGGCGCCTGACTTTGGCGCCTTCCCTATCTACGATCCCGTCAAGAAAATAGACTACCGACTGGATACCTTCATACTGCTGCATGATGAGATCAAATGTCTCAGCATCGATGAAATGACTGCACTTTAGCCGGGCAGAAATAATCAGCAAGCTTCAGACTGCAGTTTTTTTAGTATCGCTAACATACCGCTCGTATCCAGACCACAGTAGACGCTCAGATCTCGCCTGATCTTATCCCTGCGCATTTCTCCGCTACCATTAAATTCGGCTTCCATGAACGCCACCCCCGCCTGCCTTCCGTCAGAGATCGGCAGACCTTCATAGCTCAGGCCGGTCAGGGCCGGCAGCACTTTCTTGAGTGAGGCGCTGCCTTTCTGGTCAGGATGGTAATAGTCAAAATTGATAAAGGGCTTCAGCAGGTCGGTCAGGCGCGGCAATACTCCTGCCACCCAACCAGCATGCACAGGATAGGTTTCCGCCAGGTCCCTGAGCACCTGCTGCTCAAAGGGGGCATGGTAGGCGACTATGCTCCCACTCGTGCCCAGCCTCGTTTTTAGTTCACTTAGCAGCGCCGGGCGTGGATCCTCCGGTCCTCTGGCCAGGAAACCGTAATGCTCGGCAATTGCACCCGACCTCTGTAAAACATGCAGTGAAAATTGAAAGGGTATCTGCTGGTTGGGACATACCCCGTCAAACATTGGCAGCACGGTGGCAAATGTCTCAAAATCCAGGAAATAGACGGGGTATTGAAGCGAGGCAATAAAGTCCCTGATGGCCTGCTTCCTGATATGAGGCACGCCACTCTTAATGCAATCCACCTGGATGTACTGCTTGCTGTTGAGAGAGTAGCCGGCCGGGATGTCCCTGATATCGATTATGCCCCTGTCGAACAGCTCGAAACACTTACTGCCGCCCCAGTATAGTTCAAATACGCTATGCTCCGGCAGAAACGACCAGCAGCGCTCCTGCAGTGGACATATGAAAGGCTGTGAGCAATGCGGACCGATCCTGACCTGCGGGCAATTCGGTGAAGACAATACCTCCAGGTATTCTTCAACCTTCTGCTGCATATCGATACCGGCCAGTTCAACCCGGTCTGTGATATCTTCAATAATAAAAAGCTCGTTAGGGTCGATCTCACCGCGTTTTACGAACTGGTTATTGATATAGGCCAGCCTGCATCTGCGGATATTCACCCCGGCGCTCTCACAGCAATAGCGCTGGAAGGCCACGTCTTGTATACTCACATCTTTAATGGTCGTTGCGCTTTTGACCTCGATGATGTCCCACAGGTCGTCGCCAGCAGGCACCAGGATGTCCGGACGGCAGTAAACATGCTCGGATAGTATACTGGCCTCGAAAATAGGGCGGTTGCACTTAAGTTGTTCACGGGTCATCAATATGCCTGCTGCGAAATCTAATACAGGTATGTCCACGCCGCCCGGATAGAGTAATTTTGCCAGCTCGCCTACCCGCCGGCCCTGTTGAGAGATAAACTGCATGGCCTCGCTTGGCTGAGGGATACTCTTAGGCTCATGCAGAATCATCCACAGATACCTGGGACACTGGATACCGCACAAAAAATTGGTCTTGGAGAGGACGGTTGGCGCGACAACTTTGTTACTCATTCACAGATCACCCTTATCTCACTCACATGACTCTCCTATTGATGTACGTCAACGATACTTTAACCCATCGATACGAATATGTCAATTGGCTGAAAAGCAACTGAAAAACCTGGCTCAATTCGGAAAATCAGCTTTTACAATTAGCGTCGGTATTATTTACAATTTAGGCGTGCACAGTCACCCTCTATCCCCCGTACTGGTTTTCGCCGGCAAGGGCGGCGTCGGCAAAACCACCTGCGCTGCCGCAGCAGCGCTCCACTCGGCCTCGCAGGGGCGGCGAACCCTGGCCGTCTCCACCGATGCGACACCTTCGCTGGCGCACATCTTTGATATAGCTCCCCGTTCAGGCCCGGTGCAGGTCGGCAGTAACCTTGTATTTCATGAAATCGGTGTAGAGGAGGCCCGCCAGATGTGGGAGGAGCGCTTCGGCAGGGAGGTTTACCAGGTATTCTCCGCCTTCGTTGATCTGCCCTACAGCGAGTTCACCGGCTTCATGGCATCCATGTTGCCCGGCCTTGCCGAAGAGTTCCTGGTCGACTATATACGCGAGACATGTTCCAGCAGAAAATACGATACTGTCATCTGGGACACGGCGCCGCTGGGACAGACGCTGGCGCTGTTGGCAACGCCGGCCATGATCAGCAGCCATCTGCGCATGGCGCCCCGCATCTATACCCGCGTCAAAGCAGGCGCGGGCACCCGGGAGTCCATCCTGGAGATCATCAAACGCTGGGAGGCCCTTTCTGCCGTCGACATGGAGTTCCTGCGCAGCGGGGTGGACTTCAACATCGTAGCCATCGCCGAGGCGCTGGCCGTCAACCAGCTCAACGGCATACTTGCGGAGATGAATAAATACGGTTTCAAGGTCAGCCGGTTGATCGTCAACAACCTGGCCGGGGACGACGGTTCGGACTTCCTGCACGAGCGATCCCTGCAGCAGCAAGCCTACCTGGAAACAATCAGGGAACGCTACAGCGGTCTTAATATCACCAGCATCCCCATGTTCCCCCGCGAGATAAAAGGAATCGACAGGATCAGGGAAGTAGCCGATGTATTATATGGCAATGGTGAAAATCCAAATACCAAATGCCCAAATCCCAAGTTCCAAACAAATTCAAAATAAAATACGTTAATCAGCAGGGCATAGCGGGTTCCGATCGTGTCGATACTCACAACGCCGGGGACGGGACTGAATTATCGTCCCTACAAGATTTTGTGCAGGGGCATACCTTCGGACACGCTCCGGATGATACATTGTGGACCGAGAATCGCGAAGCGATCGGCAAATCAACGTCACGTCCGCTCATGCTCGTAGTGGGTTGCCGCCGATAATCAACGGGATTGCCGCGTCCCTGCGGAGCATGCAACAACGGCAATATGAGTTAAGATAGATATTGGAATTTGGAATTTTTTCAACTCCTTGTCAGCCGCCTCGTCAACAGCGGCGTAATAATAGCCAGCGCGGCCGCCGCGGCAATATAGGCCAGCAACTGGGAAAAACCAACATAGGGGTCGCCGGTCGCCAGCCGGGCTACCAGCGCAAAGGGCGAAGGATTGACGAAATAGCTCACAGTGAACATCACCAGGATCACCAGCGAGAAGATGAACTGGGACCTTTCCCTGTCCCGGAAGAACAGCGCCACGATCAAGGCCAGCATGGCTACACTGGCCGTCACCAGCAGCGACAGCAGCAGGATCAGCCCGGCATTCTGAATGGAGAAGCCGTTGAAGCCCAGCAGCACGATCCACAATATGCACTGCAGCACCCCCACTACCAGCGAGGCGATGATCTTGGACCAGGTCACGTGATTGATAGATAGCGGTGTGGAAAGCAGCGTATCCAGCGTCTTGTTCTCGATCTCCTCTGCGATCGAGTCTATCACCATGCTGCCAGCGATGAAAGCGGGGAAGAACATCAGGATAGGTATGATGATGGTATAGAGGAACTCGTTGGTCGTGAACGGCTTGCCCTGTATGTCCTGGTAGCGGGCGTACACGCCTTCCTGCTGGCGCAGGTGGTTCTCGTAGCGCTCCATCGGCTCCTTCAGCAGCATCAGCACCAGCGTGGCCTGCGCATCCATGTCCGGCAGGACCAACTTCATCTCCAGCGGCGCTTTTTCTTCCTCAGGGATATACACGATGGCATCCAGGTTGCCCGCCTTAAAAGCGGCCTCGGCGCGTGCCGGGTCCCTGAACGGGACGGCCTTGTGGCGGCATTCCTCCAGCAGGCTGACGAAACGGCTGTCATAGTTGCCCAGCACCCCGACGTTGAGCATTACCTGAGCGTTCTGGCCAATCGAGCCGGGGTCGTAATAGACCATGATGCCCAGCAGGATCACCGAAGAAAACGACGCGATGAAAAACTGCATCAGGATGGCAAACATGATAGTCTTTTCCTTGCGCAGCGCCTTGATCTCGCGCAGGACCATGGAGATGAAGCCCTTCACCGGAACACCCCCAGCAGCGAAAGGTTATAAATTCCGTGTATGATGGAGCCGGCCAGCACAGCCAGCGGGTAGCCTCTGATGCCGGTCCTGTATGTGATCAGGCAGACGGTGACGGTGCTGACTATGTGCACCAGCAGGGGCAGCCATAGCAGATTGCCGGCGAAAACCGCTGTTGTGAAGACCGATTCGGCAATCACCCGCAACGACATGAACAGCAACAGCTTTTCCCCAATGAAGAAAAAGGCTGCCGAGATCACCGCCAGCCATAAAACCTGCTGCCAACTCTTCACCAGCCTGCGCTCGATGGTCACGGCCACGGTCAGCGATTTGGCCGTCTCCTCGATAATGACACAGATAAATATGCAGATGCCCAGCGCCAACGCCCTGGGGAGGTTGATTGAAACAGTGATCACGCCCAGCTCGAGCATGAAGACAACGGATATGAACAGCAGGCTGAAAATGGCCGCCGATAATGCCAGGCGATTTTTTTCCATGGCGAAGAAGATGGCCTCGCGTATTTTTACATGCAGCGGGCGGAAACTGAGCAGATATTCCTCATTGAAAACCCGTGTGCCGACAGCCACGGCCAGCACGAAGACCAGCAGCATCGGCACAGCGGAAAGCAAGTACTGGTAGAGCGTGACGGGCACGTCACGGTACATCTGCACGGCCAGCGTAAGGGGTGAAACGTAGCTCAGGTCGTTTATGCCCACGAACATAGCGGGAAAGATCAGGTAGCCCGTGATGCCCGTTATGGCCACCAGAGAGAAAAAGGTCTGGTCGCGATAGCTGCGGTATTGCAGCGCCACGCCCAGATAAACAGCGAAGATGAAGAGGATGACGGGTATGAAGATGGCCAGCGCCAGAAGCAGGTTGCCGCGCAGCGCCAGCGTGATCAGCACCACCACCAGCAACGAGTAGCCGATATAGGGCAGCATCTTGCCGATGATCACCTGGAAGGGCGTAACCGGGGCGGCCAGCAGCACGTTGATCTTGCGCGCCAGTTTCTCCTCAATAAAACCGCTGGTAAAAAATATGCTGATGAAGAAAATGGGCAGGATGTAGGCGAAGGCCAGCAGGACCTGGGCCAGCGGTATGGGCGGTTCCATCAGCGAAGGTATGATCACCTGCTTGTTGCTGGCGAACTCGGCCTTGAACTGGGGGGCGGACTGGTCCTGCCTGAGGGCCGACAGTTGCCTGCCCACCTCGGCATCGCTCAGGGCCGGGACAGCGTCTTTCACTCCCCCGACAGCAGAGTTGTTCCCTCCAATATCCTGGACCGTTGCGCCGGCCGCCGGCTGTCCGCCCTGTGACGACAGCTTCTGGGCCTGTCCCACGATATCGGCCAGCGAAACGGCAGCAACTTTGCTGCCTGCAGCCGCCTTGAGGTAGTTGACCTCGACCCTCAGCGGGAAAGCCTGCGCCAGGGGGTACTCCGAGCCCAGGCGGGCCAGCTCCCGCTTCTCCAGGTAGGTCTTGATCGCTCCCAGAGCATACTGGGAACGGTCGTCCTCGCGCGCGAAGATGGCGGCGCCTGTCAGGTAGATGTCGATACGGCGGTTATTCAGCATGATGCTGCCGTCCTGCGGCGAGGCCCTGATCACATGGAAACGCTTATCATTGAGCTCTGGGGCCGAGGGTGCGGCGCCCACAATATAAAAGTCACGCGCCAGTATCATGCCCTGCTGGTAAACGAAAAACGAGACTATCGCGGCGGCGGCCAGAAGGATGATCACGGCGGCGATCATCTTGCCGCCGAAACGTGTGCGCAGGCGCATTATCTCACGACCTGCTATAATCAGCATGTTGCGCATAATCGTACTATTTTATACTTGATGCGGCGGATATGCTAAAAAGTATCGTCAGCCTGGATAAGGTCAGCAAGTACTACGGCGCTTTTGCCGCCGTCGACAGTCTCGACCTTGCTGTCAATAGCGGAGAGATCGTGGGCATCATTGGCCACAACGGGGCAGGGAAGACCACCACGCTTAAGATGTCGGTCGGGCTTATCGCGCCCACCTCGGGCAGGATCGCCATCATGGGCGAGGACATCCAGAAGAACGGCCTAAAGGTGAAAAGGGGGCTGGGCTACCTTCCGGAAGAGAACGCCCTGTATGAGAATATGACCGCCCTCGAATACCTGGCCTTCTTCGCCGACATCTACCGCATACCGCGCAAAGAGGCGGCCCGGCGCGGTGGGGAGTTGCTCGACTCGCTCAAGCTGAACGCCGGCAAGAAATTCATCGGCGAGATGTCCAAGGGCATGAAGCGCAAGGTATCGATCGCCCGCACGCTGATACACGACCCCGACCTGCTGATCCTGGACGAGCCCAACTCCGGCCTGGACCCGCTGACCTCGTTCTTCATTATCGATTACCTGAAAAAGCTCAGGGAGAAAGGCAAGACTATCATACTCAGCGCACACAACTTGTTCCACGTGGAGTACATCTGCGACCGCGTGGCCATCATCAAGCGCGGCAGGCTGGTGGTTTACGACAGTATGGAGAACATCCGCAGGAGCCTTGGCCGGCGCGAGTTCGAAATCGTCTTCAAAACGTCCGAGGAGCTGAACTACCCCCGCAGGGACGGCAACTACTGCTTCAAGACGCCTGCCATTGAGGAGATGGCAGCCCTGCTGCGCAAGATCCTCGACAACAACTGGGCGCTGATCGACCTGGCCATCAGGCAGTCAGCGCTGGAGGATATCTACCTGGATATCATGAACGACGACAAGCAAATGGAGCTAAAATAAATTCCATACTGCATCCCGATGCAATCTCGATCAGGCTCCCAACAAATTCTGAATCCCCGTGTCTTATCAATATAACAACGACCAGGTAATAACCTTTGTCATGCGCTGTGATCAGAGCGAGAGGGCAAAGTTGAGATAAAGCTGCGAGGCCTGGATTACCTGGCTGAAATTGACCGACTCCTCCGGCGTGTGCGCGGTTTCCAGGCGACCGGGTCCGAGTATGATGGGGTCCACGCCGGCGCCCCACAGCACATTACCATCGGAATGGCTGCGGAAATCCTGAGTATCCCAGGGTATCTTCATGCTTTTGCAGACATCGCGCAGCTTGCGCACCAGCGGTCTTTCCTGCGATATTCTATAGCCGGGATGTGTATTCTCGAAGCGGATATAGGCGTCCAGGCCGGGGATGCTTTTACCGGCATCCTCCACCAACTGTTCCAGCTCCGCCTTGAGCACGTCCATGCGTGAATCGGGCGGCAGGTGCAAATCCAGCCATGCTTCGCAGGTATCAGGCACCACAAATCCTCCGGGGAAGCCGGAAAGCTCGCGAATATTATAGACCAGCCCGCTGGAGGCCGAGGCAGCATAGCTGGTCACCTGCAGCAGCAGCCTGAGCATATTTTCGATGGCATTCTGCCCCAGTTCGGGCATAGAGGAATGGGCTTTCTTGCCGCGCGTGCGCAACAGCACTTCAAGGTATCCGTAATGGCCCAGGCAGGGGGACATGTTGGTAGGTTCGCCCACGACGGCCCATGGGAAGCGATATTCCCTGATCAGCGTCTTGGCGCCATCGCTCTCCTCCTCCTCACCCACCACCAGCGCCATCCCGACCGAGGGGAAGCGGCCTTTGCGCTCCGACAGCACCTGGAAGGCCTCGATCATGGCGGCGCAGCCCGCCTTCATATCCGAGGTACCCAATCCGAACGACTTATCATCCTCTTCGTAAAAGCCGAAATCGTCCAGGTCGTGGGCCGACACCGTATCCAGGTGGCCGATAAAGCACAGGTCCACCTCATCTGTCTTGGGCGGCAGCACTACGATGTTATAGCGGTTCTCGTCCACCGGCTGTTTGACCACCTTGAGGCCGGTGGCGCTCAGGTATTCCACACAAAACTGCAGCACTTCCTCTTCTTTACCGGAAGGGCTATAGATGTCCACCAGGTCCTTGAGCAGCTTTTTCAGCCGTTCGGGACGGACTTCATTCGTTATGTCTGTGGTCGTTCCCATTCTTCCTACCGCGGACAGTACGCTTTCTGTCCTTCTGCTGCTCGCTTGCAGCAGGGTTGTAAGTCATATAGATGTGCTGCTGCGGGTTGCCGAAACCCTTGGCTCTGAAAAAAGCCAACGCCGGCAGATTATCGGCTTCGGTATCGATCATGAAAATGCGCACGCCCTCCTCGGTCATCTTATCAGCAAAAAGGTTAAAGAGTTTGCTGGCTATGCCCAGCCTCTGGTAGTCGGGGTCGGTCACCAGCCAGGTCAGATAGCCGTATTTCCAGGCTGACTTGCGTTTGGCCACCACGTCGCCCAGGGCAAAGCCCACGATCTTCCCTTCCATCTCCGCCACCAGGCAGTAGTCAGCGTCCGAATTGAACATGGAAACCACCTCGTATTCGTCCCAGGTCCGGTAAAGGGTGGGGGTCTTTTCAGCGGTGAAAACCCTTTCACCCAGGTGAAAGACCGCAGCGATATCGTCCACCTCCATCTCTCTGACCTCAATTTCGGGCCGCTTTCTGCTCCCGTTCTCTGCTTCAGCGGCGCATTCCGGCCCGTCTGCGGCCTTGTTGTTCCCGCTGCCTTTACGCTGCCCGGCAACGTCATCTGTACTCATAAATCCTCCAGTTACAGGGTAACACGATATGCAATAAAAGTGATAGCGGCAGCCTCATAAATTAGGGCTGCAATCAGAACGTATAACCCAGCGACCGCGCCTTGTCGTAGCATTTTTTAGCTTCGTCCACGCGCTGCATTGTCTCCAGCGTCAGGCCCTTGGAATACCAGTAGGCCGGATTGTCCGGATCCAGGCCGAGCGCCTTGTCATAGGCAACCAGCGCCTCTTCATAGCGCCTCAACCCGTGCAGCGCCTTAGCCTTATAGCCCCAGCCTTTGGAGTTGTTCCTGTTCAATGAGATGGCCTTGTCCGCCGAACGCAATGCGTTCTCGTACTGGTTGGCCACGTTTTCGGCGTTGGCCTTCATGGCCCACCATTCATCATTGCCCGGGTCCAGGCTGGTGGCCTTGTCCAGTGCCGCCGCCGCTTCGGGGTACTTTTTCTGGTCGAGATAGATCAGGCCCTTGTTGTACCAGGCCCTGGCCAGGTTCTTATCTATCGACAGCGCCTTGTCCAGGCTTTCCAGCGCCTGGTCGTATTTCCCCAGGTCATAATACGATACCCCTTTGCTGCACCAGGCCTCGGCAAAACCCGGGTCGGCAGCAATCGCCTTGTTATAGCTTTCGATAGCCTCGTCGAACTTCTTCATCCCGTCCAGCGCCTGCCCCTTGTTGAAAAGGATGGCCGCGTTATTGGGGTCCAACTCCAGCGCCCTGTCGAAGCTCAGCACGGCCTTATCGTAAGCGCCCTGCTCATACATCATCATGCCCCTTTCATTAAGCTGAATCGCCTCTTGACTGGAGCTGGGATAAGCTTTAGAACCGGACTGGCAGGCAATCATGGATACGGCCAGCAGCAGGAGCAGCCCGGCCGTCAGCAGTCTGTTGATATTATTTCGCATGGTACTTGAATTATCCTTATTTTAGTTACCGGCTGTCCGTGTAAACGACGGCCTGCCCGCAATTTTAGCACCGTATGGAGGAGCAGTACAATTTTCACCTGCGCCTGCCGAACGGCCCTTGCCATAGGGCGGTCATTGACGGCATCATGCAGGAATAATGTATCATGTTATTGTTCGTTAATATCGAAAGGGCGGACATGTTGCGCCGGAATATAAGGAGGTTGACCATGAAAAAGACCATCTCAGCGCTTTGCCTCTGTGTTGCACTGGCAATGCTTCTCCCGGCCTGCGGGCAGCAGGGATTTTCCAGCAAGGAAGTCAAGCAATATAACGAGACGAGCACTTCCATCCAGGCCGCTGTCGGCGAGCAATTCGAGATCAGCCTGGCCGGCAACGAGACGACCGGTTATAGCTGGAACAAGAACGAAGTCTACGACAAGGCCTACCTGGAGCTCCTCTCCAGCAAGTATATCGCGCCCCAGACCGACAGGATAGGCGCAGGCGGCACCCACCAGTTCCTCTTCAAAGCGCTCAAAGCCGGCTCCACCACAATTAAAATGACCTACAAAAGGTCCTGGGAAAGCACGGCTTCCGATAAGACCATCACCTTTAACGTCACGATAAAATAACGCCGCGGACATATAAATAACACCGTGGAGGCCCCTATGTTTCGAAGGTTAGCCGCCCTATTTTTGGCCCTGGTGATGGTAGTGATAGCCGCAGCTCCTGCCCTGGCCGTCAAGTCTCTGCCGGCCTCTGACCGGAACCCCGCCGCCGTATATTCCATGCCCGGCGCCCCCATAGCAGTGCAGACCAGCACAGCTTCCGATGTGACCACCAGTTCCGCCATACTGCACGGCTACCTTGACGGCATGGGGGCCTTACCAGAGCGTAATCGTCTGGTTCGAATTCGGCAATACCACCGGCTTCGGCAGGACCACCAGCCAGATGACCCTGTATAACACCTGCCCTTTCAGCATTCAGGTAGACGGCCTCTACCCCAATGCGTGCTACTATTTCAGGGCTGCGCCCGGGCCGGCACGCTGCATATTTATTCCTATCGCATGAACAATGCTATAATAATGTTTTAATTTATAACACGCAGATAACGAAAATGGCAGGAAAGATATATTTCATCGATGTCACCAACAGGGATGGGGTGCAGACTGCCAGGCTGAGCCTCTCCAAGCTCCAGAAGACCATGATCAACATGTACCTCAACGAGTTCGGGGTGTTCCAATCGGAGTTCGGTTTCCCCACCACCACCCATGAGACCAACTATCTGCGCTCTAACCTGAAGCTGGCCAAAATGGGCGTGCTCAAACCCATCCGCCTGAGCGGCTGGATCAGGGCCACGCAGGAAGACGTAGAGAAGACCTACGAGATGGTGCCCGAAATCGAATACCTTAACATCTCCATATCGACCTCCGACCAGATGATACAGGGTAAATTCAAGGGACGCAAGTCTCGCACCGACATACTTGAGCAGATGGTCAATGCCGTTAAAACAGCTAAAAAGGCCGGCGCCAAAGCGCTGGGCGTCAACGCCGAGGACGCCTCGCGTACGGACAATAAATTCCTCATCGATTTCGCCAAAGAGGCCAAAGATGCAGGGGCCGATCGTTTCCGCTACTGCGACACGCTGGGCTACGACGATCCCTTCACCATTTACAAAACGATCAGCCAGATAGCCGAATCCGTACCAATACCGATTGAAATTCACTGCCATGGCGACCTGGGTATGGCGGTGGCCAACTCAGTGGCGGGCGCTAAAGCGGCTGTCGATGCTGGTCAGGACGCCTACATCAATACCACCATCAACGGCATCGGCGAGAGGGCCGGCAATGCCGACCTGCTCTCTTGCGTGCTGGCTATCTCCAAGTCCAAGGGCTTCGCCGGCAAATACAAGTTCGGACGTCCCATCGTCTTGAACAAGGCCTACAAGCTGGCCAAATATGCCAGCTACGCCTTCGGCGTACCTATTCCCATCAACCTGCCGGGCGTGGGCGACAACGCCTTTGCCCATGCTTCGGGCATACACGCCGACGGCGTGCTCAAAGACCCCGAGAACTACGAGCTCTACAACTACGAGGAACTGGGCAGGGGCGAGCCCGAGCTGGTGGAAACCGGCCGCATGATCTGCTCCGGCGAGTACTCAGGCATCTCCGGCTTCAGCCATATCATGGGCAAAATGGAAATATCGTTCGCCAATGCCAGTGAAGCGCACAAGATACTCGAGCTGGTCAGATATGCCAACGTTGAGGCCCAGATGCCGCTGGTAGAGGACGAACTGCTCTTTATCGCCAAGTACCCGGAGATCGCGCGCCAGTTGCTCACCCTGACACCGCTGGCTTAAATTCCAAATATCAAAAGCCACATTCCTGTAAGTCTGCGCTTAATATCTGGATTAATATTATCTTAATAATCTTTTGTTACTTTGGATAGTGAGAGTTTGCGCCTCCACCTATTACCACAGGCGCTTCTAATTAAGATGCCGAATAAAACAATACTCGTCGTAGATGACGACGCCAGGACAGTGGACCTGGTCAAGCTATACCTCGAGCGCGATGGATATAACGTCATCACCGCCTACGAAGGCCGCGAGGCCGTGGCCAAATTCAGGCAGAATAATCCCAACCTCGTCGTGCTGGACCTCATGCTGCCCGGGCTGGACGGCATGGAGATCTGTCGCATACTGAGAGAGGAGTCCGACGTGCCCATCATCATGCTGACCGCCCGCACCAGGGACGAGGACAAGCTGGACGGACTGGATACGGGGGCCGATGATTACGTGACCAAGCCTTTCAGCCCCGGTGAGCTGGCGGCGCGCGTGCGCGCCATCTTCCGGCGGCTGCCGTCTGAGCGCGGGCCGGCGCAGATCAGACACGGCAACCTGTTGATGAACTTCCTCAAGCGCGAGGTCTACCTGGACGACCGCAGGATCAACCTGACCGCCGTTGAGTTCAAACTGCTGGCCGCGTTCCTCAAGGAGCCGGGCAGGGTATTCGACCGCATGGAGCTGATCGACAAGGCCTTCGGCTATGATTTCGAGGGCTTCGACCGCGCCATCGACGTGCACATCTTCAACCTGCGCCGCAAGCTGGAACCGAACCCCAAGCGTCCGGAGTACATCAAGACGGTTTACGGCGCCGGCTACAAGCTGGCAGAACTGCAAGATGCGAAGAAATAGCCTGCAGTTCCGCCTGGTCCTGGCCTTCACAGCGGGGATCCTGCTCACGGGAGGCTCCGTCTTCGTAATCGTGTGGCAGGCCTCCACCCAGCACATCAGGCAGTTCAGCCAGCGCGTCGAGGGCATGGTCAGCGGCCGCATCCAGTTTATGATCGCTGATTATTATTCCACCCGTCGCACCTGGGACGGAGTGCGGCCCGTGATCATCAAGCTGGGAGAGCAGTTCAATTACCGCATCATCCTGGCCGACAACCAGGGCAGGATCATCGCCGATTCGGACAACACCACCAGTGAGGAGCTCGACCCGCTCAAGTTTTCCAGCCGCACGATCACCATCCCTAAGGAAGGTCTAGCCATCGAACAGCCCAGGCCGTCCGTCGGCAGGCCTGACGACGCCCGTCCTCGCTATGATATGCCAATTCCCACCCTGCTGTTGGGCGGAGACAAAGACGGGCCGAAGCCGCCCGAGCCGCCCCCCATCGATACTTCCAACCTAGAGCTGGCCGGCTACCTTTTCCTCATGCCACTCAAGCAGTCCGAGGTCAGTCTGAACACATTGCAGTTGCTCTCCAACGAGCTCGGGCGCTACTTCTTCATAGGCGCGCTGATGGCGGTGGTGGTGGCCATCGCGCTGACCTTCTTCCTCTCCCGCCGCATACTGGCGCCGGTCAAGGAGCTGACTGCCGCCTCGCACCGGCTGGGCAAGGGAGACTTCTCCCAGCGGGTCAAAGCCGACGATAAAAGCGAGATCGGCGAGCTGGCCGCCACCTTCAACCTGATGGCCGCCGACCTGGAGCGTGACGAGAAGCTGCGGCGCGATATGGTGGCCGATATCGCCCACGAGCTGCGCAGCCCCCTCACCAACGTAAGGGGCTACCTGGAAGGGATACGCGACGGCATCCTGCAGGCCGACGCGAAGACCATCGGCACAATTTACGACGAGACCATGCTGCTCTCGCGGCTGGTGCACGACCTGCAGGAGCTCAGCCTGGCTGAAGCGGGCCAGCTCAAGCTGTTCCTGCAGCCGGAAAACGCCGGCGAGCTGATCACGCAGGCCGTCAGCGCGGTTAAAACCAAGGCCGCCGAGAAGGAGATCACACTGTCGATCGAGCTGAAGGACGACCTGCCGCCGGTGCTAATCGACACGCAGCGCATCCGCCAGGTCCTGCACAACCTGCTGGCCAACGCCATCACGCATACGCTGCCCGGGGGCAGGATCACCGTCAGGGCGGACAGGGCTGGCAGCTTCGTATCAATCAGCGTAATTGATACGGGCGAAGGCATACCGGCCGAGGACCTGCCGCTGGTCTTTGAACGCTTCCACCGCGTGGACAAGTCCAGGGCCAGGGCCACGGGCGGATCCGGTCTGGGACTGACCATCGCCAGGTATTTCGTGGAAGCGCACAACGGCGCGATCATCGCCGAGAGCGAGCCGGGCAGGGGCAGCGCCTTTACCTTCACTCTGCCCGCCGCGGAGCAGTAGTTTCGCAAATGTTTAAAATGGATTTATAATATCAAACAAGTTTTGTGCCGGATTTAAATATCAATAATTTCTTAACAACTGGCTGCTAACTTTTTAGAATAATAACCGCGGAAAACCGCAAAGATGTTAGAACCGAAAATGAAAAACTTGATCAAAGGCCTCTCACTCATCATGCCGGCCGCCCTCCTGCTCACGTCTGTAGCCGGGTGCGCCGCACCCACCACCGGGACAGCCGCCGCAACCCGGACGCGCACCGTGCAGGTGCAGAAGGGCAAGCTGGACGTGACCGTGTCGGTGGACGGCAACCTCAACATGCCCGAAGCCTACAACCTGCATTTCGGCGCTCCTGGCGACGTCAAGGAAGTGCTGGTCAAAGAAGGCGACCGCGTTAAGGCGGGCGCGATACTGGCCCGTCTGGACGACACCTCGCAGCGGCTCAGCGTCAAAGCCTCCAACATCGGCGTGCAGCAGACGCTCAGCAACCTCTACCAGACCGTGCCGCGCCTGCCCCAGTTCCCGACGACGTTTTATGATGTAAATTATTATAATAAGCGCCGGAATAGTGACGATACAGCTTGGATTTGGAGCGTAGAGTATGTAGAAAGATTGCGTTGGGATTATAAATGGAACGATTATACATACGGGGATCCTGATTTCCCTTTTTACGATCCTTCGTATAACAAATGGGATCCAACTATTCCTGACAGTACTTGGTATAAAGAAACAAGTCCCACCAAACCAGGTTATGTTCCCGACAACGCCGGCCTGTCAGTCGGCTACCCGGGCTATTACGCCAACTCGACGGCCATGATGGCCTACAACTGGGCGGCCGAGGAGGCCGCTCTGGCGCAGGCGCTGCTGGCCGCCGATAACCTGACGGGCGCGGCCGATCAGCTCTACATCGCCCTGTGCGACCTGGATTGCAGCCTCAAGATACTGGAAGACGCCGCGCTCAACCCGATGTCCGGCCTGGGCAACCTCGAGCCCTTCACGCCCGAGGACACGCCAGGCTACACGGCCTTCCAGATAGAGCAGCAGGATGCCTTCGGCCCCGCCTTCATCATGGAGATACGCCGCTCGCTGTCCTCGATCAAAGAAACGCAGGACGGCATCACCA
>DKFA01000105.1 GCA_002452695.1 Dehalococcoidia bacterium UBA6808 | reverse complement strand
TTAGGCAAACGCAGTCGACCAAGGCCATGCAGGCGCTGCAACCCAAGCTTCAGGAGATCCAGAAAAAATATGCCCGCGACCAGAAGCGCATGCAGGAAGAGATGATGCGCCTGTACAAAGAGGCGGGCATGAATCCTATCGGCTGTATGTGGCCGATGCTCATTCAGCTCCCTATCTGGATCGCTCTATATCAGTCGATCATGCAGGCGCTGGCGGCTACGCCGGAGAACCTGCTGATGCTTTCGCAGCACCTGTATACCTGGGATATCGTGGCCCAGGCCATTCCGCTCAACGAGGACTTCCTCGGTATGAAATTATCCCAGCCCGACCCGACGCTGATTCTGGCTATTCTGGTCGGTATCACCATGTGGGTGCAGCAGAAGATGGTCACGGCGCCCACGACGAACCCACAACAACAGCAGATGTCGAGCATGACGACGGTCATGATGCCGTTGATGTTCGCCTTCTTCACGCTGTCATTTCCCAGTGGCCTGGCGTTGTACTGGGTTGTCTCGAATATAATCGGAATTGCCATTCAGTATTTCGTCGGCGGTGGATGGGGTTACTTTACCATGCCGTCGTTTCGGCCCCAACCTAAGCCTGCCCCTGAGGCGCAGAAAGGCGGCCAACAGGCCCCCAAGTCTCTGAAAGAGGGTAGTGAAAAGAAATAAGGAATAAAGAAAAGTTGAAAGAACTGGAAGTAAGCGCTAAAACAGTTGAAGAAGCGACAAGAGTTGCGCTTGAACAGCTTGGTGTTACCAGAGATGATGTCGAGATAACCGTAATCAAGAAGGGCAAAGGTGGCGTGCTTGGCATGGGCGCCGAGGACGCCGTGATCAAGGTGGCCCTGCTGGAAGATGAACCTCAGCCAGGCGCTGAATCCGATGTTGCCCTGGTAGCCAGGCAGGTGTTGAGCGAGATCTTGCACAATATGGCCATTACCGCCACCGTTGAGGTGGTCAAATCAGCCGATGCCGATGCCCCGGTGTCGCTTAACATCGAGGGCGACGACCTGGGTGTGCTGATCGGGCGTAGGGGAGAAGCCCTGGCATCGCTGCAGTACCTGGTCAGGCTGATCGTAGCAGAGAAAGTCAAGCAGTGGGTGTCCATCAACGTGGACGTCGACTGGTATAAAAAAAGGCATTACGATGCGCTCAAGAAGATGGCCCTGCGGCTGGCCGACCAGGTTGCCCGCAGAAGGCGTTCCATTACCATGGAGCCCATGCCGCCTGACGAAAGGCGCATCATCCATATATCTCTGGCTAATAATCCTGATGTAACAACTCAGAGCATAGGGGAGGGTGACGGTCGCCGCGTAGTTATTCAACCAAAGAGGCGATAGAAATGTTCCAACCAGTTAGCAGCAGGGTCAGTTTCCCCGAAGTAGAAAAGAAAATACTTGAGTTCTGGCAGAAAAACGATATATTCGCTAAGAGTATAGAAAGCAGGAAAAACGCTCCCCGCTTTATTTTTTACGAAGGACCTCCCACAGCCAACGGAAACCCCGGCATCCATCATGTGCTGTCGCGTGTTTTCAAGGATGTCATTCCGCGCTACAAAACAATGAAAGGCTTCTGTGTCCCCCGTAAGGCCGGCTGGGACACCCATGGTCTGCCCGTAGAGCTGGAAGTCGAAAAACAGCTAGGCTTCACCAGCAAGACGCAGATCGAAGAGTACGGCATCGCCAAATTCAACCAGCTCTGCCGTGAAAGCGTATTTAAGTACCTCAAGCAGTGGAATTCCCTGACCGAACGCATTGGTTTCTGGGTGGATATCGAGCATCCATATGTTACGCTGGACAATTCCTATATCGAATCATGCTGGTGGGCTGTCAGGAAGCTCTGGGACAAGGGCCTCATTTACCAGGGCTACAAGGTCACCCCGCACTGCCCGCGCTGCGGCACTTCCCTCAGCTCGCACGAGGTCGCACTGGGCTACAAGGACGATACGGTCGATCCTTCGGTCTACATTAAGTTCAAGATAGCTCGACTGCCAGGGCTGACCGACGATTCCGAAGCCGAGTTTTCACTGCATAAGGCTGTTAAGGAAGGCAGGGCTTATTTCCTGGCCTGGACCACAACGCCATGGACGCTGCCAGGCAATACCTCGCTGGCGCTTTCGGCGGAAGCGGATTACGGCGTGATCGAATACCAGGGCGACTACCTGCTCCTTGCAACCGCCCTTATGGACGCCGTCGGTCTGGGCGACAAGCCGATCCTTAAGATTTTAAAAGGCAAAGAGCTGGCCAACGCCCTGTATGTGCCGCTCTACAATCCTCATACTTATAACGTGGAGCGCAGGCGCGTCAGGCCGGGCACGCAGGGCATCTTCGATGTGCAGGAGGCCGACCCCAACCTGCTTTACAAGACCATCAACGCCGAATTCGTCTCGATGGAAGACGGCACAGGTATCGTACATATCGCGCCCGCCTTCGGTGAGGTTGACTTCCTGGCCGGTATCGAGAACAATCTGGATTTCGTCCAGCAGGTAGACCTGTCCGGCAACGTGACCGGAACCTTTTCCTTCTCTGGCAAGTTCGTCAAGGCCGCCGATCCCGAGGTGCTTAAGGACCTTGATTCCCGCGGCCTGCTGTACACGAGCGCGACCATCAAGCACACCTACCCCTTCTGCTGGCGCTGCGATGCGCCGCTGGTATACTATGCCAAGAAGACCTGGTACATACGCACTTCGGCTAAAAAAAACGAGATGATTGCCGGCAATCGCCAGATCAACTGGTACCCCGAGCACATCAAAGAAGGCCGCTTCGGCGATTGGCTCAACAACAACGTCGACTGGGCCTTCTCACGTGAGAGATACTGGGGCACTCCGCTCAACCTGTGGGCCTGCGATAAATGCCAGCATATCGAATGCCTGCAGGGCAGGGAAGAGATCAAGGGCAAGTCCGGCCTCGCAGGTTATACGGAAGATATGGACCTGCACAGGCCCTATATCGATGAGGTCACCTATAGCTGCCCCAAGTGCGGCGGAAAAATGGCACGTCAGCCTGAGGTGATCGATTGCTGGTTCGATTCCGGTTCCATGCCCTTTGCACAGTGGCACTATCCCTTCGAGAACAAAGAGGAGTTCAAACAGAGCTTTCCTGCCGATTATATATCAGAGGCGGTCGACCAGACCCGCGGCTGGTTCTACAGCCTGCATGCTCTCTCCACGCTGCTCTTCGGCCAGCCCTGCTACAAGAATGTGATCTGCCTGGGCCACATACTGGATGCGCAGGGAGAGAAGATGAGCAAGACCCACGGCAACGTGGTGGACCCCTGGGCCGTGCTCGATAGTTCCGGCGCTGATGCGCTAAGGTGGTACATGTTCACCGCCGCGCCTCCGGGCAACGTCAGGCGCATGTCGCCCGACATGGTGGTTGAGGTCATGCGCAATTTCCTCATGACCCTCTGGAATACCTATTCGTTCTTCGTCATATATGCCAATATCGATAATTTCACGCCGGGAAAAAAGATAGTCGCTCCGACCTCCGACCTGGATAAATGGCTGCTCTCCAGCCTTAACAAGCTGGTGCAGGACGTTGATACGCTGCTCGACAACTACGACCCCACCACAGCCGGGCGCAAGATCGAGTCTTTTGTCAACGACCTGTCCAACTGGTATATCAGGCGCAGCCGCCGGCGTTTCTGGAAGAGCCAGAACGACGACGACAAGGTCTCAGCTTACAATACGCTGTACCAGGCGCTGGTCACGCTGTCCAAAATCCTTGCTCCCTTCATCCCCTTTGTGGCAGAGGATATATACCAGAACCTGGTCAAGAACGTGGATAAACAGGCCCCCGAGAGCGTGCATCTGGCCGAATGGCCGCAGGCAGACGCCTCGCTCATCGACGAAGATATTATTTCGGCTACAGACCTTGCTATGAAGGTATGCAGCATGGGACGCGCCGCCCGCTCCAAGAGCCGGGTCAAGGTCAGGCAGCCGCTGCAGGCGGTTGTCGTCAAGGCCCGCTCATCCGGCGAAAAGGAGATGTTGACCAAGCTCTGCCCGCAGATCCTGGACGAGCTCAATGTCAAGAATATAGAGTTCTGCACCGAAGATATACTGGACGGCAAAGGCCTTGCCTGCACCATCGAAGGTGATTACCAGGTGGGCGTAAGTACGGAGCTGACCCCCGAGCTGGTCAATGAAGGACTGGCCAGGGAGATCGTCAGGCGCTTGCAGACCATGCGAAAGACGTACGGCCTCGAGATCGCCGACCATATTGTCACCTATTACCAGGGCAACGAGCAGATTGACGAGATGATGAAGGAACACTCCGACTATATCAGCCAGGAAACCCTATCGGAGAAGATCGAGAAGGGTGCACCCGCTGATGGGGCATACTCTGAGAAGTTCAAGCTCTCCGGCATCGAGGTCACGCTCGCCATCAAGAAGAAATAGGGATTAAACAAGGTTAATATTCGGGATTGACGCCGGCCTTCCTGCAAAGTTCATTATCAGTAACTCGATCTATATAGTTGTGCCTTTTGAACGGAGCAATTCCCTGTATTCATCAATGTCTTTTCCAGTTAACATGTGATATATATGAAAATGGCTGTGCTGTTGTGCCCTTTGCCTTTACTTCGGCGGCGGGCTGGTGGCCAGCTTAGCTGTGGTGGTCATCATGTTCCTGCCGCGAACAAAGGTGATGCTGACTTCCTCGCCGATCTGCGACTGGCGCAGTGCCTTGAGCAGCTCAGGGGCATTATTGACATCTTGCCCCTTGAATTTGATGATTACATCCAGCCGCCTGAGTCCGGCTTTGGCCGCCGGGCTGCCGGGCTGCACCACCGTCACCACCGCGCCTCTATTGATGCCGAGGTTGTTATAGTAAGCTACGTATTCGTCCACCGTGTACAGCTCCACGCCCAGGAAGGGGCGCGTCACGTAGCCCTTGCTGATCAGCTCCTGGAGTATGGGCAGGGCCGAGTTGATGCTGATGGCATAGCCCATGCCTTCCACGCCCACCGAGGCGATCTTGGCGCTGGTGATGCCGATCACCTCTCCCTTCATGTTGAGCAAAGGGCCTCCGCTATTGCCCGGGTTGATGGCGGCCGAGGTCTCGATCAGGTCGTAAAGGGCGTCATCCTCTTCGGTTGAAAGCGATACCTTAATGCCGCTCACGATGCCTTCCTTGGCCTTGATGCCCTTGCCCAGCGGATTGCCGATGGCTACCACCCAATCACCCACCCTCAATTTGCCCGAATCACCCACGAAGCTTTGTTTCAGGTCGGCCAGGTTGACTTTGACTATGGCCAGGTCGGTGGTGGGATCGCGAAAAATATTGGCGGAAGTAGCTTCGAAGGTGCGGTCGTCAGCGAACTTGAGCACTATCTTGCTGGCATTCTCCACAACGTGGTTGTTGGTTACCACGATGCCCTTGCTGTCCAGCACCCAGCCGGAGCCTGCGCCCGACTGTGTAATGCGGCGGCTGAACATGTCGTTGACGAGCTGCTCGGTAGTGATCGTGACTACCGAGGGATAGCCCCTTTCCACGACCGAGGCTATATCGGGCAGCGTGGGGACGCCGGTCTCAGGGGCAGGCGCTTCCCAGTTCGGGTCGACCGGTGTGATCTTGACCGCCGTGGAAGCAGGGGCCGCATTTGTGGATGCAGCCGGGGGCGCATTGAAAGGCGGCTGCGAGTCTGTTATTATCTCGATGCGGCAGGCCGCCGCTGTGAGCAAAATAAGCAGCAGCGCCAAGGCTGCGCTGAACTTTCTCATTTCGGATTTACCTCTATCTAAATATCGGAACTTTTCAGATTTTAGCATAAAGGTACAGGGTGGGCAAAGAAAAGGGCAGGCCGCAAAGGCCTGCCCTGCAATGGCTGAATCCGTTCTTATTTCTCTACGTAGTTGACCTGCGGCAGCTCGCTGAGCGCCTTCTTTAAGGCCTCTTCAGAGTAGGCGTCGGCTTCCATCTTGCCTGAGAGGAACGAGTCGTAGGAGGCAAGGTCGAAATGGCCATGGCCGCTGAGGTTCAAAACGATGGTCTTTTTCTCACCCGACTCTTTGCATTTGAGCGCTTCGTCGATGAGTATCTTGATAGCGTGGGCTGGTTCGGGAGCGGGTATGATGCCCTCTGTGCGGGCAAAGGTGACGGCGCTCTCGAAGGTGGATTTCTGATTGACGGCCCTGGCTTCGATCAGGCCCAGTTTATGAATGTGCGATACCAGCGGTGACATGCCGTGGTAGCGCAGCCCGCCGGCGTGGATGGGTGAAGGTATGAAGGAGTGTCCCAACGTGAACATCTTGCAGATGGGCGCCATGCCTGCTACATCACCCAGGTCCCAGGTGTAGGGGCCCTTGGTCATGGTGGGGCAGGCGGTCGGTTCGACTGCGATGATCTGGGTCTTCTTGCCTTTTTTGATCTTGTCGTGGACGAAGGGGACGGCGATGCCGCCGAAGTTGCTGCCGCCGCCCACGCAGCCGATCAAAATATCGCACTCGGCATCGGCTTTTTCAAGCTGTTTCTGGGTTTCCAGGCCGATGATGGACTGGTGCAGGATGACGTGGTTGAGCACGCTGCCCAGAGTGTAGCATGTGTCGTCGCGGCTGAAGGCGTCCTCGCAGGCTTCGGAGATGGCGATGCCCAGGCTGCCCGGGCAGTTGGGGTCCTCGGCCAGCACCTTTCTGCCGAAATTGGTGTCAGTGCTGGGGCTGGGGACACATTTCGCGCCCCAAGTTTCCATCATAATGCGGCGGTAGGGCTTCTGGTTATAGCTGACCTTGACCATGTAGACCTTGCACTCGAGATCAAAGAACGAGCAGGCCAGGGCAAGGGCGGAACCCCACTGACCGGCGCCGGTCTCGGTGGACAGCCTCTTGATGCCGGCCTTCTTGTTGTAATAAGCCTGTGCAATGGCTGTGTTGAGCTTGTGGCTGCCGGCCGGGCTGACGCCCTCGTATTTATAATATATCCTGGCCGGTGTGTCCAGGAACTGCTCCAGCCTGTTGGCCCTGATCAACGGCGTAGGGCGGTACTTGTGGTAGATTTTCTGTATCTCTTCCGGTATCTCGATGAAGCGCTCCTTGCTGAACTCCTGCTCATTCAGCGTGGAGGGGAAGAGCGGTGGGGGCAGGATGGTAGGCTCGTGGGTCTGGGGGTGAAGCAATGGGGGCAGAGGTTTGGGCAGGTCGGCCGGCAGGTTGTACCATTTGGTCGGCATCTCTTTTTCGGTTAATACGATTTTGATCTCGTCTTTCATTTTGATTACTCCTTATATTTAATAAAAATAATAATGGCGCGGTCTTTTTTACCTTACTCTTTGGCCCTGCCGGGCCACATGTTCAGCTCCATCCTGATTAATACCTCCGGTAAAAAATTAAGACTCTCGCCAAGGGGCGAGAGTCTTATGCTTCGCGGTACCACCCTTGTTAGTCCATTGCTGGACCATCTTTATCAGATACGGCCTTGCGGCGATATCCTGGATTATGATTACGCTATCCCTGCGTCAAAGCCTACTCAGATAAACGCCTTTCGGTTTGAAGCTCCCGGGCCCATTCGGTCCTTCCTCCGGCGCCAGCTCTCACCTTGCCTGGCTCTCTGTGTCCTTCGGGCAGGACTTACTATTCCCGTTCACAGCCTTTGGCAATATTCAATTAGCGATAATAATATACAAAACCGCGGGCGTCTGTCAATTATCGCTGACTGGATGTTTTATCAGGGGCTTATTAGAAATCTATCAGATATTTGTAAGAAAACGGTCAAGCAACCGGGCAGATTGGAGGGTATATTGGATATAAATCAAATACCAGTTAAGGAGGAAAAGTATATGCAAAAGGTAATTCTCATCCTGGCAGCGGTGTTGTTGGGATGCTCGGTTGTGTGCTTCCAGTCAACACCGTCCCTGGCCGCCAGCGTAGCCAGCAACGTTGAGCAAAATCTTCCTGTTATCCAGGGGCAGGAATCAATTGTGTCTTCGCCCGTTGAAGCGCACTACGTACCCCCTCCGCCTCCCTCTCCTTACGTATGGCAGCCTGCTCCGTTCTATCCGCCGGAACCTGTCTATGGCAATTACTATGGATGTGGCTACCCCTATATTTACAGGTGGTCTGCCTTTGTATCACCCCGCGTGGTAGTGGTCGAGCAGCCGGTGGTCCAGTATGTCACCCCGGTCCAGTACGTCACTCCGGTCCAGGTCGTGACCCAGACAGTTACCGAACCTGTGACACAGACTGTCCCCAACTATGATCCTCCGCCGGTAGTCAACTCATTTTCGGTTAATCCCGTAAATATTCAGGCAGGCCAGTCAGCCACGCTGTCCTGGATGGTCAGCGACGTGCTGCAGCGTGAATTCGACGTAACCATCACTCCGTCTGTGGGCGCTGTCTCGGGCTCCGGCTCAGTCACCGTCAACCCGGCTGTGACAACTACTTATACACTGACGGCTACCAACGTGGACGGAACTGTAACTGAAACAGCCACTGTAACCGTGGATCCTGTGGTTGCGGCTACTGCCTATACCTCCGGCGCGGGCCCCAGCATCGACGATAGCGGTCGGGCAGGCATTCCCTGGCCAACCTATATCCTGCTGCTGGGACTGCTGGCTGCGGCAGTTGTAGCTGCTGTCATCATCATATCCAAAAGGCGCCAGCCTGCTTATGCGGCTGCTAAAACAGGATTTGCTGCCGCATCTCAACCTGGAACAAAGATGGGGACCGGCTGTGCGGTTACAACTTTGGGCGCAAGGTTCATCACTTCTGGCGGGGCTGCCTTCCCGCTCTCCGGCAAAGTACAGCTCCTGGGCAGGAACGATTTTCAGTCCATGCTGGGCGCTGACCAGGCAGACATGATCTCCCGTCAGCACGTGCGCATTGAGCGCAGTGATAACGAGTACTTTATCGAGGACAATGACAGTACCAACGGCACCAGGGTCAACGGCCTCAATATTACCGGCAAAGGCAAACAGATCATCAGGAACAACGACCTGATCGACCTGGGCGGTGTCCTGCATCTCACCTTCAAAGCATAGTCAACAGATTTATACCCTCACCCCTTGCCCCCTCTCCCTTCGAAGGGAGAAGGGGCAAAGGGTCCTCTTAAACACTCTTGAGATAAGACCGACGCCGCCATTAATCAAGGGGATTGCATCGCTGCGCTCGCAATGACGGGTAAATAAAGGCGTCCCGATGACATCGGACGCCCCAAATGAACGTGCTGTAGGAACGGGCCTAAAGACCCGTCCGCAAATGTCAAGGATACCAAGTCTTTAAGTCAGAGATTCCGAGGAAATCGGAACTAGTCCGCCCTATTATTTCATTAAAAACTCGTTGATCGAGGCTGCCGCCCGTTTGCCCGCGCCCATCGCGCTGATCACGGTAGCTGCACCCGTCACCACGTCGCCGCCGGCCCAGACCCGGTCCTTGACCGTCTTGCCTGTCTGCTCATCGGCCACCACGGTGCCGTGTTTGGTCGTATCCAGCCCTTTGGTCGTGGCGGGTATCAATGGGTTGGGTGTGGTGCCCAGCGCCACCACCACCACGTCCACGTCGATCATGAACTCGCTGCCCGGCTTGGTCACGGGTCGCCTTCTGCCGCTGGCATCGGGCTCGCCCAGTTCCATCTCGTAACATTCCATACCTTTGACCCAGCCGTTCTCGTCGCCGATGATCTGCTTGGGATTGGTCAGGAACTTGAAGATGATGCCCTCCTCCTCGGCGTTCTCCACTTCCTCGTGGCGGGCCGGCATCTCAGTGCGTGACCTGCGGTAGACAATATAGACCTTCTCCGCGCCCAGCCTGAGCGCGCAGCGTGCGGCGTCCATGGCCACGTTGCCGCCGCCGATCACGGCGACATGCTTGCCGATCTTGATCGGAGTATCATACTCCGGGAACAGGTAGGCCTTCATCAGGTTGACGCGTGTGAGGAACTCATTGGCGGAATAGACGCCGTTGAGGTTCTCGCCGGGGATGTTGAGGAACATGGGCAGTCCTGCGCCCGTGCCCAGGAAGACTGCATCGAAATCCTTCTCCAGCAGCTCGTCCACCGTGGCCAGTTTGCCCATCACGGAGTCAAGCTGGATATCCACACCCAGGGATTTTACATAATCAACTTCAGCCTGCACCACGGCCTTGGGCAGCCTGAACTCGGGGATGCCGTACATCAGCACGCCGCCCGCGGTGTGCAGGGCTTCATAGATGGTCACCTTGTGGCCGAACTTGGCCAGGTCGGCGGCTGCGGTCAGCCCGGCCGGTCCGGAGCCGATCACGGCCACCCTCTTGCCGGTAGAAGGTGGTATGACCACCGGGGGGCGCTTGTCCTTATTGGCCAGGTCCCAGTCCGCCACGTACCTTTCCAGGCGGCCGATGGCGATGGGGACCTTCTTCTTGCCCAGTGCACAGGCTTGCTCGCACTGCGTTTCCTGCGGGCAGACGCGCCCGCAGATGGCGGGCAGGGCGTTCTTGCCCTTGAGTATTTTAACAGCCTCAGGCATATTTTTGTCCTTGAGCGCTTTGATGAACTCGGGTATATCCACGTTGACCGGGCAGCCGGACACGCAGGGCCGCTTGGGGCACTGGATGCAGCGCGTTGCCTCTTCCAGCGCCATCTCTTCGGTATAGCCAAGCGCCACTTCGTTATAGTTATGCGCCCTGACCTTGGGGTCCTGGCGCGGCATGTCCACCCTGTTCAGATTGATCTTCGATTTAGCTTTTTCCTGCTCTTCCAATTCAATCCTCCGCTTAAGATTTGCCGCACTGGCAGGACTCCCATTTCTTTAGGGATTCCTTCTCTTCTTTCAAGTACACCTTCTGCCTGTCGAAGACGATATTCCAATCGACTTCATGGCCGTTGAACTCCGGGCCGTCCACGCAAGCGAACTTGGTCTGCCCGCCCACGGAGAGGCGGCAGCAGCCGCACATGCCCGTGCCATCCACCATGATCGAGTTGAGGCTGACCACGGTGGGTACGTTGAAGGGTTTGGTAGTGAGGGAACAGAACTTCATCATGATGGCGGGCCCGATGGCCACCACACGGTTCACGCCGCCCTTTTCAAGTATCTCTTTGAGCGGTTCGGTGACCAGTCCCTTGCGACCGTAGGAGCCGTCATCGGTGGTCACGATCAACTCATCGCTCACCGCGCGCATCTTGTCCTCCCAGAACAGCAGGTCTTTATTGCGTGAGCCGATGATGGAGATGACCTTGTTGCCTTCCTGTTTTAAAGCCCTGGCGATGGGATGAACCGGTGCGATGCCCACACCGCCGCCCACCATCACCACAGTGCCGAACTTTTCGATCTCCGAGGGCAGCCCCAGCGGACCGACCAGGTTGGTCAGGTTTTCGCCGGCTTTGAGGCTGCCCAGCTTGTGGGTGGAAGTGCCCACACGCATGGCCACCAGTGTGATTGTGCCCTCTTTGGCGTCCCAGTCCGCCAGCGTGAGGGGGATGCGCTCGCCTACCTCGTCCACGCGGATTATTACGAACTGCCCGGGCCTAGCCTTGGCGGCCAGTGCGGGCGCCTGGATTTTAAGGCAGTCTATTACTGGAGTCAGAAGCTCCTTCGAGACGATTTTATACACACGGACCTCCTTAAGCGGTTTTAACTCTTTCGGGTGGTTGCATTGGGTGGGATAGCTTGAGTCTGTACTGGCACTGGAAGCATCTTTTCGCCTCGTCGATGGCCGTCTGCTCGCTGTATCCAAACTCAACCTCGGTAAAATTGCCCTGGCGCTTGCTGACTTCGAGTTCCGGCATTACCGGCCGTTTTTTATACGAGAAATGGGG
>DKFA01000044.1 GCA_002452695.1 Dehalococcoidia bacterium UBA6808 | reverse complement strand
AACCCAAAATGCGGCTATCCTGTCGGGAATGGATAAACAGGTACTGGATGCTGTAGACAAAAGCCTGTTCCAATGGGGCGTTGCCGTTGTAGAAATACTGCCCGGCACATTGCTGAATGACGAAGGAAAAGTTGACAGCATCAAGGTGTCTCAACTGACAAACCTGATCAAACAGCTCGGCAGGAAAGGCGATGTAACCACCGCCGATGACTGGTACAGCTATATCTCGAGGTGGTCCGAGACAGCTACCGGAGGCACCAGGGTATTGCCGCCTTATAACGGGGGACGGGCCATCGTTTTCCGGCTGGATGACGTAGCGCTGGGCTGGCATGAGGACGTCGTCAGGGAAGTTTTACTTATGTTCGAAAAGAACGGTATACCTATCGACCTTGGCGTCGTTTCCAACATCGACGGCGGCGATTCCTACGCCATGCCCTGGCTGAAGGACTATGTCAACAGGGGTGTGGCCGGCATCAGCGTGCACGGTTATGACTGGGACTTCTACGAGCTTGATACGGCACAGTCCAAAGCTGAATATGCAGATATTAAATTCAGGCTGCGTAAAGCGCGTGACAGCTATTCACAGTACTTCGGGGTCAATCCTGTGGCCCTGACGGTTCCTACCGACGCCTGGGATAAGACCGGCTACATGGCTGTGCAGGATTCCGGGTTCAAAATTTTCTCCACTCACATAACTGAAGATCCGGTCCCATCTATTGATCTGGTCGATGCACTCGGCCGCAAGGATCCCGCCGGCATGTACAGGATACCCACCGCCAGCGATGTCTGCGAATGGGACGAGTTTAAAATGAAATGGGGTAATGTTATAGACATCAGCAAAGTAACGCAGCTCAATGATTACTGCAAGTATTACCAGGCCTATGAAGACCAGTATTACAACGAGATCGTTACCACGACCTGCTCACTGCTCAACTACATCGGCGTGGCAGCCATTACCATCCATCCCGACGCCTTTCTCACTGCCGACGGCGTTGTGGATAAGGTCAAGCTGGCGCAGATACAACCAATCCTGACCTGGGCCAAGAGCGAGGCCACCGTGACTACCTTCGAGCAGTGGTATAACTTCAGGATAAAAAACAAATAGCCCGGCCTTACAGCTGCTGCTTAAGGTACCAGTCGATCGTTCTCTGCATACCCGTTTCCAGATCGACGGACGGCCTGTACTGAAGCAGCCTTTCAGCCAAATCCACATTGGCCAGCCTGGCAAAGACCTCGATCTCCCTGGTGCGCCGCTGATCATAATCGATATGCGATACCCTGACCTTGCTCTTCATTTCCAGGTTATCCAGCACCAGATCAGCCAGTCTGTTAATCGAGACCGCCCGTCCTGTGCCCAAGTTGAATATCTGATTGATGCCTGAATCCATGATCCCGGCCAGCAGCGACATGTGGACGCTATCGCCCACAAAGGTGAAATCGCGCGTCTGATTGCCGTCGCCGTAAATAAGAAGTTCCTGGCCGTTAAGCGCCCTCCTGATAAACCGTGACATTACGAAGCGGTCGTCCTGACGGGGTCCGTAGGAGTTAAAATAGCGTAATGCAGTAAACTCAAGGCCGAACTTCTTGTAATAAGCCCGACAGTAATGCTCGCCGATCAGCTTGCAAAGCGCATAGGTCGACTTGGGATTGAACGGACCTTCCTCCGCCATCGGGTTGTCCGAATCGCCATAGACCTCCGAGGAAGAAGCAAAAATGAAACGCTTGACCTTGTTGGCAGCCGCCAGGCGGATGACTTCGGCTGTGCCGCCGATCTCGACGTCGAGCAACTGCACCGGCTCATCCTGAGTTTCCTCCACCCCCACCACAGCAGCCAGGTGAAAGACATAATCCTGCCCCCTGAACAACGGCGCCAGGGACCTGGTGTCGGTTACATCAACTTCCTGTATGGAAAGGTTTCTGTTATCTTTCAGGTGTGCAATCTTGTTGCCGCGCAGCATGATATCGATCACGGTTACTCTGGCGCCCAGCTCGAGTAACTTCTCCACCATATGAGAGCCGATGAAACCGGCGCCTCCGGTGATCAGTACCTTTTTACCGTTATAAGCTTTTAAAACATCGTCCATTATTTTCTGATCTTTCAAGCCTTCATAGGGACGGCTTTATTTATCACTTCAAGTGGGCCCGGCGGCGCCCGCAGATGAGTTTACGGCCGGGCTGTTTAATTCCGGTTTGGCCGGGGAAGGTGAATCGCCGATACGTTCCACCCTTTCCCTGCGCAGATAAACACCGCCGCTCAAGATCACATCGATCAATGCCTTAAGCATGACAAAATCCAGAAACTGCTTGTATCCCACGATAAAGAGCGGCGAAAACAGGATCAGCCGCCAATCTTCTTCTGCGATCAATACGCCGAGCGCGGACAGCAGTATCTGCAGGGTGGTGAACAGGCCAAAGGCCATTAACAGCGTCATCCATTCGCCGTTGATCAGCATAATGATCGAGGTAATGATGACCACCACGCTGGCCACCGGCACCAGCGTCATCGAGATCAGCATATAGGGGAAGGTCAGCCTGTGCATAATGCCGAAACGCGGGTTGAAAAAGGTGTCGCGGTGCTTCCAGAAGCTCTGGAAATCCCCGCGGAACCAGCTTAAACGCTGCCTGTATACGTCGCGCAGCGTCTCGGGGGCCTCAGTATAGCAGACTGCCTCGTTATTACCGTGTAAAATCCTGTGTGATTTGAGCAGCTTGATGGTAATATCGAAGTCTTCCAGCAGGTAGTCCCGGTCATACCAGCCGATTTCCTCAATGGCGGTCTTACGAAAAGCACTAAAAGCGCCTGACGCTACCGTCAGCGAACCGAAGTTCTCAAAGGCCCTGCGCACTATCTGTATCTGCACAATATATTCCAGGGCCTGCAGCTTGGTGATCAGCTTATTGGTGTTAAATACTTTCAGGTTGCCGGCCACACCCGCCACCTCGGGGTCCTCAAAACCTTTGACTATCTCAGCGATGGAGGCCCGCGCAATCAGACTGTCGGCATCCACTGTGATGATGATCTCACCCGTGGAAACGGCAATGCCCGTATTAAGAGCGGCAAACTTGCCTCCGTTGGGGCGACGCACCACCTTTATACCTCTATTGATATATTTAGAGGCAATGGCATAGGTATTGTCCTTTGAGCCATCATCGACGATGATTATTTCCTTATAGGGATAATCGGCTTCGATCAGGGTCTCAATTGTGCGCGCCACCACTTTCTCCTCATTGTAGGCCGGAACAATGATACTGACATGCGGCTTGTATTTACTGGTAACCGAAGGGGTGTCCTTTTCCTTCAATTTGTGAAAGATGGCCAGGGGGACAGTGAGAAAATTCACCATCATCGTGAAAACCAGGGAGACAAGCAGAACATGGATCAGAATGGAGGATACGGACTCATGCAGGATCACCACAAAAAGAATGAAAATTACGATGAATATGATCAGCAGCGAACTGAGATTTTGCCACTTACTCGGCTTGGGTTCGCGAATCTGCCGTCCCTTGATCAAGCGGGAGAGGAAATGATAGAGGACTATAGCCAGCAGGACACCGGTGGCAATCCAGATGGATTCCACAGGCATGAAGAAGAAAATACCTGTCAGCATGACGCAGAGAGCAATCCCGCTCAGGACCATTAAGAAGTTTCTCATCTGTTGATTCTCACCGTTATTGCCTGTGCAATAGCATCAAAGGCCCTGGCAGGCTCAGATGATCCGTGCCAGGTCCTGCTGCTCAAATATATCGACGCGCTGCTGCAGGGCAAACTGCCTGGCCTGCTGACTTATGCCGGGAATTCCGATAAACACCTTGTTACGAATTCCGCAATCAAAGGCGGCGGCATCAAATTGTGAAACTTCATCCAGTTCAATCGGCTGGCTGCCCGGAGATACCGCGATGCTTATGGCCAGCGTAGGAATGATAATGCGGTCATCCCTGCGCGCAAATATATCGAAGATATGGTCGACCCCCGATTTTCCGGTCAGCAGAGCGCGCTCGTAAACGTCGTAGCCCCTGTTGCGCAGGAACCTGACTATCTGAGCTCTGGCTGTGCCGTGGGAATCCATACCTGCCGTCTGCTCGGTACCCGTCTGCATATTTATCTGTGAGCCCGGCAAATTGGTTATATTGCTCACCACCGAGGCAAGGGTCTTCGCTTCAAAGGCCCTGATCATCTGCCGGTTGGCAAAGTTCATAGCTTCAGGCCCCAGCCTGGGGATGGCAATCACGACCTTATAGTTTATCCCGATATCATAAGTGCGGGTATCGTATTTAAACAGAGCCTCCAGTCCAACCTCCGATTCACCTGTATTGGCGACCAGCAGGCCGATACCGAGATTGATCCTGGTCAGGATATCATCGCGCACGGCCAGCACATCGATGGTATGGACGGCGCCCGAGCGGCCCGTCATCTGGGCCAGCTCCTGGACCTGGTACCCGCGCGCTTTGAGGAAATCGACCAACTGGGTTTTTGGCTTCAACTGGAACTCCAGCCAGCCACGCTTGTCCGGGCTGAAGCGGTAGGCATAAACTTCCACCTCACGCAGCTCCTCAGCATTCCAGATCTTGCGCGTCTTGAGGTTGCGCCATTTTACTACCGGCGTGGTAAACACCTCATTGCAGTCCTGGCAACGGTAATGCATGCCGATGTTCCTGTAATCGGTGCCGATCAGGCGCAGGTCCTTGCGGCACTTGGGGCATACATAACGGCTATCCTGTTTAAAATCCTTATCCAGCCCTACATAGCCGCAGGCAAAATGCTCCACGAGCTGTCCGCGGATGATTTCTCCGGAATCGCAGTGCGGGCAGCGTTCGGTGGGCACAAGCTGGAACATATTCTCAGGATCAACATAGAACCTTTCATATGGCTCTTTGATCAGGATACCGTTATCGGCCAGGCCATCCAGGATATCCACTGTTTCCTGGTCTGTTGTATCAAGCAGGCTGTCAACGGCCGGATAGGCAAAGCCCAATTTATAATTGAAATCAATTACCGGAGTGATATCGCCCAGTTTTCCGCTAACCAGGGCCTCGACCAGCTTAATAATTCTGGCGTTATCCAGTATACCGACGCCGGAATCATCAGGGAAATAAACAGGCTGGATTTTTTGCTGCGCAGGAGGGGCAGCAGGCGTTTGTTCCAGCGGCGGCACTTTCATTGCTTGAGGGACATACTGTGGCACAGCAGGCGGCGGCGCAGGTTGGGGGGATGGGGTTA
>DKFA01000046.1:9497-9692 GCA_002452695.1 Dehalococcoidia bacterium UBA6808 | reverse complement strand
AGGAGTAAAATGAAGGTGAAAACGCTTATGTCGCCTAAGCCATTTCTGCACTTTCTCGTGTTTATGGGTACCGTAGTTATCCAGAATCAGATGCAACTGCTTATCTGGCACATCCTTGTCCAGTCGTCTGAGAAACTTGAGAAACTCCTGGTGACGATGTCTGGGATGGCACTCCCCGATAACTTCCCCAGTAGC
>DKFA01000046.1:0-9467 GCA_002452695.1 Dehalococcoidia bacterium UBA6808 | reverse complement strand
TAAAGCCCCACAACATCGATCACCTTTTCCTTCAACTGGGGATCCTGGCTGAATTTGAATGTCTCTACACGATGGGACTTCAGGCCATAGACTTGCCATATGTGGTGAACTGTAGATTTTCCTACCCCTATCTGTCTTGCCAACCTGCGGGCGCTCCAGTGAGTCACACCCTCAGGTGGCGCCATGGTGGTGGCCACAATCTCGGCGATTTTATCCTGCCCAATCCGGCGAGGACGACCAGGTTTAGGCTTGTCTTGCAGTCCCTCTATGCCGTATTCAGCATATCGCTTTCGCCAAAGACAAACTGTCTGCTCCGAGCCTAACCTCCTTTCTGAAATGGCTTTGTTATTCAGACCTCCAGCGGCAGCTAATACGATCTCAGCCCTTCGGACTAATTTCTGCGGCGAAGTTGGACTCCTCTTCCATTTGAATAATATTTGCCTGTGTTCTTCGGTTAGTTCGATGCTGTATGCTTTCCTTGCCATGCTTTTATCATGGCGTGGCGAAACCTATTTTTCAACCTATTTCACGGACTGGATAATAGGTTGTAAACAAGTCCGGTGGAGGAAGCGCTTACAGTTAGGATATTCTCAATTGCCTTGCATGTCGTAGAAATGTCAAGTAAAATTTGACCTGTGGAAGACACAACAAGAGCAACCAGAAGAACGAAAACAGGGCAAACTCCAGACCGTATCAAGCTTTTTGAAATTGCCTCAGAGCAGGGTGGCTATTTCACATCAGAGCAGGGCAGCATGTGCGGATATAGTCGTGCGCTTCTGTCCCATCATGCAAAGAGTGGCACATTTATAAGGATTCGGAAGGGTCTTTATCGTTTTCGTGAGTACCCGTCATCTCCTCGTGAAGATGTACTTGCCGCATGGATGGCTGTCGGGAAAGATAGTGCGATGGTTTCACATGAGAGCGCCCTCGATATTCTTGGTCTTAGTGACATCATCCCCGATGCAGTGCACCTCACTGTGCCTCGCTCGAGGCGAAAACTCCCCTCACTCCCTGGTGTAAAGATACATACTACCACCAAGCCACTTCACAAGGAGGATACGGTAACTCGCGATGGGATGATTGTTACCTCAGCTAAACGGAGTATTCTTGATGCAGCCGAGGCAGGCGCAGCCCCTGAACAAATCAAGATGGCGGTTATCCAGGCAATAGGCCGTGGTCTGGTAAGGCCCCAAAGTCTCCAAGAAGAAGCAGATAAAAGAGGGCATCGAGTTTCCAAGCTGATTATGGATTCTCTCCATAGGGTGACGCAGTGAAATACGCAACTGCTGGCGCATTCCGTGCAGCCTTGGAGCAGCGGCTCATAACACTCGCTAATCAGACAGGTGTTCCTCTTGTCCGTTTGCGTAAGCTGGTGGTCTTTGACCGCTTGATGGCTCGTTTAAGCGTGGTTGCCTCAAGCGGATGGGTTTTAAAGGGAGCTGTAGCCCTTAACTTCAGGGCAGGGTCCCGCTTCAGAACTACCAAAGACTTAGACCTTTGCCGTTATGATAGCGAGGCAGCTGCAACAGCAGATTTCTTAGCAGCGCAATCTGTCAAACTCGGTGACTACTTCACATTTATCATAGAACGAAGTGGAAAGCTCGACCCGGACACGGAAAATGCATCTGTTCGATATCATGTGACGGCACAGCTCGCTGGCCGCCGATTCGATGATGTCACAGTCGATGTAGGCTTTGGAGACCCTGTTGTTACTGAGCCAGAAATTGTGCGTGGTCCAGACCTGTTGAGCTTTGCAGATATTCCTGCTGCGGAAGTACCAACTCTATCATTGGAACAGCACGTTGCCGAAAAGGTTCATGCTTACACCCGAAGATATGTTAGCGATATGGCAAGCAGCCGTGTCAAAGACTTGATCGATCTGGTCATAATATTGTCGATATTTGTTCTCAATGCTGGACGACTTCGGCAGGCATTGAAGTCCATTTTTGTTGCTCGTGGAAGTCATCCGTTGCCGACAGTATTACCTCCGCCACCACCTCTATGGCGCACATCATATCGCAAAACAGCTACTGAAGCCGGGCTAGACGTTGATATGGCTGCTGGCTATGAACAAGCAAAGACTTTCCTTGATCCAGTACTATCGGGAACAATCCCCGATACTTCACAATGGGATCCGATGAAGCATAGATGGTAATGAATAAGATAGTTCTTTGTTCGGTACAGTATATGGTCGGTTTTTGAAGCTGGTGGAGCTGATGGGATTCGAACCCACTACCTTTTGACTGCCAGTCAAACGCTCTCCCAATTGAGCTACAGCCCCATGATAACAACGTATCAATTTATCAAAAAGCTGCGAAAAACTCAAATCGCCCTGCTATTTCGGGTTCCAGGAGTGCACCAGCGGTCGGTACCAGCGATCTTTGCGGTACTCGGACCCGATCAGGATTATATCCAGCAGCCACCAGATGCCCAGCCCGCCCAGCGTGAACAGCTTCATCCATCCGGCCTTGTAGCGCCCGATGTAGAAACGGTCCAGCCCGAACCAGCCCAGGAAAATGGCCAGCATGAGCGTAATATACCAACTGCGAGGCGGCGGCATTTTGGTCATAGCGGCAGTTTACCTCCAAGTAAATCCAGCAGGGCGCCCATGCCGTAGAAGCCTGCCCCTGCCACCAGCAGGTTCTTAAGTGATTTGCCGGCCAAGCAAAGAATCATGAAACGCCACCAGCCGAAATGCATCATGCCGGCAATGGCCGTGAAAGGATAAAACAGAGGGTTGAAAATGGCTGACATGACGAATACGGAAAATGCTCCCCGCGCCTTGATCCAGGTCCTGAACCTTTCCATCACACTGTGGTCGAGCGCGTGGAAGGCACGGACACTGCTCAGGCCCATCATATATACCACCATACTGCCCAGCGTCTCACCTGCGCCGGCAATCAGACCAACCAGTATAGGGTTTAGCACTGCACCCAACGTAAAAACAACAAGTATACTGGGAACCGGCACAAGCACGGCAACCACGGCCAGAAAGCTGATGATAAAATCGCCCAAGTAGCCATACCCGGAGAACTTGACTACCTCGTCCCTGTAGAGCACCACCAGCACGCAGAAAACTGCGGATATCGCGATAGATGCCGCAATCATGGCGGTATTCCGCCAGTCGCGTCGTCTTGTTTTCATCAGGTCGCTTACGGAGGCGTTGTTACCCACTTATCTGGCCGTCTTGTTTTTTCGCTTCTTTTTAGCCACACCCACTGATTCTTCTTCGCCTGACTCCGCCGCATCGGCCACGCTGCCTGTTACAGCAAACGCCAGGACGTCCTTATCTACAGACACCGTGACAGTGTCGCCGTCCTTGACCTCGCCGGAGATGATCTTGCTGGAAAGGGGGTTCTCGATATAGCGCTGTATAGCGCGACGCAACGGCCTGGCGCCATATTCCGGATCGTACTCCTTGCGGAATACCCAATCCCTGGCTTCATCGGTGAGCTGCAGCACGATGTTGCGGTCGGACAGCAGTTTCTCCACTTCCTTGACCAGCAGGTCTATGATCTTCTTGAGGTTCTCCTCGTTAAGCGGATGGAAAATAATTATCTCATCGATGCGGTTGAGAAACTCCGGCCGGAAGGTCTTTTTCAACTCACCTTCGATGACGATTTTAAGCTGCTCCCATTCCTGATTGTCCTCTTTGGCCTGGGGCATATTGAAACCGATGTTCTTACGGGCATGCTGCTTAAACTCCTGCATGCCCAGGTTGCTGGTCATGATAACGACGGTCTCCTTGAAGCTGACGGTACGGCCGTGGCCGTCAGTCAGCCTGCCATCCTCAAGTATCTGCAACAGGGTATTGAATACATCGGGGTGCGCCTTTTCGATCTCATCGAAGAGCACCACGCGGAAGGGCCTCCTGCGCACGGCCTCGGTGAGCTGCCCGGCCTCGTCGTAACCAACATAGCCCGGCGGAGCGCCGATCAGCCGGGACACGGTATGTTCCTGCTGGTACTCCGACATGTCAATGCGGATCATGGCATCTTCATCGTCGAAGAGGAACTGCGCCAAAGCTTTGGCTACCTCGGTCTTGCCCACGCCGGTGGGTCCAAGGAAAATGAAGCTGCCGATCGGCCGCCTGGGGTCTTTCAACCCAGCCCGACCCCTTCGGACAGCCTCGGAGATGGCAGCAACAGCCTCCTCCTGGTCAACGATACGGTCATGCAGCCTGTCCTCCATGTGGATCAGCTTTTCCGACTCGCTTTCCTTCATGCTGGCCACGGGGATGCCGGTCTGTTTGGCCACCAGCTCGGCAATGGTCTCTTCATCGACCTCGCTGTCGAGCTTCTTCTCCTGTATCCATTTTTCCTTGGCCTTCTTCCATTCGTCTTCAATACGCAACCTGTCCACTTTGATCTCGGCAGCCTTCTCATATTCAGAGCGCTGCGAAGCCGCAGCTTCCTCCTCGGTGAGCTGCTGCACCTTCTGTTCCATCTGCTTAACATCAGCGGGCATACTTTCCATGTCGATACGGAGCTTGCTGGCAGCCTCGTCCAGCAGGTCGATGGCCTTATCCGGCAGGAAGCGCTCAGTAATGTAGCGCTTGCTCAGCTTGACTGCGGCCTCCACCGCAGAGTCGGTGATGGTGACCTTGTGATGCGCTTCGTACCTGGGCCGCAGGCCTTTGAGCATTTGTATGGTCGCTTCCACGCTGGGCTCGCCCACGAAAACAGGCTGTAACCTGCGTTCAAGCGCCTTGTCTGGTTCGATATATTTACGGTATTCATCGAGCGTGGTGGCGCCGACGCACTGCAGTTCACCCCTGGCCAAAGCCGGTTTAAGCATGTTGCTGGCGTCGATGGCGCCTTCAGCCGCACCCGCGCCCACCACGGTATGCATTTCGTCGATGAACAGGATTATTTCACCTTTAGCCTGCCGCACCTCGTCCATAACCGCCTTGAGCCTTTCCTCGAACTCGCCGCGGAACTTGCTGCCCGCAACCAGGGCGCCCATATCCAGGGCGATCACCCTTCGGTTTCTCAACGAATCCGGCACATCGCCGGACACAATCTTCAGAGCCAGCCCTTCAGCTACAGCCGTCTTGCCTACGCCGGCTTCACCGATCAGCACAGGATTATTCTTGGTACGCCTGATCAGCACCTGCATGACACGCTTGATCTCATCCTCGCGTTCGATGACGGGATCAAGCTTGCCCTGGCGGGCCAGCTCGGTGAGATCTCGTCCGTACTTCTCCAATGAGCGGTACTTGGTCTCGGCGCGGGGATCATCCACGCGGTGGCTGCCGCGAATATTGAGCAACGACTGGTAGATCTTCTCCTGGTCGACATCAAACTCCTTGAGTATGCTGACGGAATCTCCCGAAGCTTCGCTGGCAATCGCGATCAGCAGATGTTCCACGCCGACGTACTCATCGTTAAGGCGGTCGGCCTCCCCGATGGCGGCTTGAAGCGCCTGGGCCACGCGCGGCGTGGGGTAGATCTGGATGCCGCCGATCGCGCTGCGCGGCTGGTCGGCGATCTTGGGATAGGAATTGAGGACGTCATACACACGCTTTTTCATTGCGGTGAGGTTGACATTCATCCGCTTGAGTATTTCAACCGCCAGGCCGTTCTGCTGTTCCAGCAACGCCAGGAAAATATGCTCAACGTCCCACATCGAGTTGCGGAAACGGCTGACCAACTGCTGGGAAGCCCCCAGCACTTCCTGCGCCTGTTCAGTAAATCTTTCCTGTCTCATGTATTATTTTTTAACTGCTGCCTCTTCCTCGATCAGCTTGTCACGGTAACTGGTGACAAACTTGCAGTCCGGCCCCTGGCATCTGCCGATCTTGGCTTTAACGTCCTTCGAAAACTTGTGTTTGGGGTCCTCCCCCGCCACTTTCTTGTATTTGGCCCACCAGGTGCATTTGCATGACCAGTCCCTGTTGACCATAATGGTTACGTACTCATTGACCAAGTCACATTCAATGGTGGTTGCAGTGACCTGCCAGCTTGCCGGAGCGATGTTGGTTGTGGTTTCAGCCATAGTAACCTCCTGATTTCGATTTCTTTTTTTGCATGCTGGAGGCGTCGTATTTGGCCAGTTCCGCCTCCAGCATATGTATCCTGTTCTGCATCTCTACGATCTTCTCGCTGAGCCTGATGATAACCTCAACCCCGGCCATATTGATGCCCATATCATCCATGAGCACCTTGATATGCCTGAGTCTCTCGATATCCGATTCCGAATAATAGCGTATATTGCCTTCGGAACGGTAAGGCTGGACAAAGCCCAGCTTCTCATAATACCGGAGCGTGTGAATCTCGCATCCCAATATTTTTGCGGCTATACTTATTACATATTTCGGTTCGTTTGTCTCCTGAGGCATCTTATCTTAGCACCTCGTCGTTACTACTGCAATATCAGTTGGGCCTGAGGGCCTTGAACTGCTCGAAAAGGCCCCTTTCCTTCTCGGTCAAATTGACCGGAAGCACAACCGATACCCTGGCCAGCATGTCGCCGCGCGCTGTGTCATTCAACCTGGGCATACCCTGCCTGGCCAGACGGAAAACCTTGCCATTCTGCGTTTCGGGAGGTATTTTGAGGGCTAGTTTGCTGCCCTTGAGAGTAGGCACCTGCACCTCGCCACCCAGTACAGCAGTAGTGAGAGATACCGGCACATCGACCGTCAGGTCATCCCCCTCCAGCTTAAACAGCGGATGCGGCGCAACCTTGATAACCAGATAGAGATCGCCGTTGGGACCACCACTTCCTGGGTTGCCCTCGCCAGCGATCCTGACTTTGGACCCATCCCTCACTCCGGCAGGTATTTTGACCTCCAGCCTGCGCGGCTTGATGATCCTGCCCTGACCGCCGCACTGGCCGCAAAGACCGTTCTTAACCCTGCCCATACCCTGACAGGCCGGACACACCGACTCCGTCTGCAAATCAAGCACACGCCTGGTGCCATTGAAAGCTTCCTCCAGGCTGATCTCAAGCGGGTGCTGGATATCTTCACCGCGACGCGCCGACCTGCGACTGCCTGTCCTGGTGCCGGCCGTTCCACCAAACCCCTTAAATAGACTCTCAAAAACTTCGTTGAGGTCTCCCATATCAACGTTTTCATACGTAGTGTAAGGAGAACCCGCGCCCGCTCCCCGCCCAAACCAGCTAGACTGCTGACGGGCCTGTTCGCGGGCGCGGGCATATGCTTCAGCGTTTTCGAAGTCCGACCCATACTGGTCATACTTCTTGCGCTTATCTGGATCAGACAGCACCTCATAGGCCTCGTTAATTTCTTTGAACCTGGACTCAGCCGACTTGTCGCCGGGGTTTACGTCCGGATGATACTTACGGGCCAGCTTGCGATATGCTGCCTTGATATCCTTTTCAGGAGCGCCCTTCGGCACTCCCAATATGCTGTAATAGTCTTTTCCTGCCATCCTTACACCTTCCGGCAAATTATACGCGCATTGATATCCAATGTCAATAATGCTAATCTGTTTTGTATATTTACATGATACTATTTTTTATTAAACTTGACAAATTTTATAAGGATTTATAAAATTTCCTCATGAAGAGTGGGGCGCACTCTAAGATAAAAACGATAAGGCGGAAGAAGTAAAACCTCGGACTGTCAAGATCAAGGCCAAAGCGGAACCTGAGAAAATCGAGGCCAAATCAGGCAAGTAAACCCTCATCCATTTTTACGGTGTGCCCCATTTAATGGCCCGACAATTTCGAAGAAATTGCTCAATATCCAGGCGGTCGCCCCCCAGATGATGCGGCCGCCTATTTCATATGTATGGATAGTTATGGTATGGCCGTCGATAACCTGGTCCTCAATAGTGATTTTAGCCCTGTGCATAAGGTCCGCATGGGAGAAGGAGAAGACCTCCTGTACCTCGAACGGGTCAGGATTGAATTCGTAAGGGTAGGGTATAAGGCCGACAAAGGGTGTGATACAATAGAGCGAGGTAACCGTCACAGCATCGTCGAGCGTTCCCAGTACTTCAACATCCTCTTCTTTCAGCCCTATCTCCTCGCGGCTCTCCCTCAGTGCGGTGACCTGCAAATCTCTGTCATCAGGATGACGGCCACCGCCAGGAAAGGATATCTCCCCCTTGTGATGGTTCAGATGAGATGTACGTTGGGTAAAGACTATGTGGCAGTGCCCGTCCTTCTCATAAATAGGGACGAGCACGGCTGATTCCTTATAACCGCTTTCCTTAAGAGTTATACGCGTACGCGAGGCCAGCGCCTGCCGGATTATTTCCTTCATAACGCACTTTAATCATACAGCCAGGCGTCCTCACTGAGCAATTCCCCGGCTGAAACGACGCATACTATTCGTTTTACCCCACGATCTGGAAAAGCTGTTTATCCCCGGCTTCCTACAACTGATTCCAAAATTCCGTAGCTGAAATTTGATTATAGCAACTTTAATTGTATATACTAAAAAGTTGAGGTTTTTACATATGTCACAAACAAAGGATTATTATTCGATACTGGGGTTGCCCAGGGGGGCTACGGATGAGCAGATCAAAAAGGCCTTCCGCAAGCTGGCCATGGAATACCACCCCGACCGTAATCAGAATTCGGGCGCAACAGAGAAATTCAAGGAGATAAATGAGGCCTACGAAGTCCTCTCCGATCCCCAGAAACGCTCCTATTACGACCGCTACGGGCATGCGCCGGGCGGTGACGGTGGGGATAACATGGGCTTTGATACTTTCGAATTCGGTGGCCTGGGAGATATCTTCGATGCTTTCTTTGGCGGCACAAGATCGACTTCGCAGAGACGGACTCCACGTAAGGGCCAGGATATTTCGGTCAAAGTCACTCTGACTTTCGAGGAAGCTTATACAGGGGTTACCCGTGATATTGAGTTAAACCGGGTGGAGCTGTGCTCAGTTTGCAAGGGCATCGGCTGCCGGCCCGGCAGCAATCCCACAAAATGTCCTGAATGCAACGGCACAGGACAGATACGGCGCACCCAGCAGAGTATATTCGGACGTTTCGTGCAGACCGCCACTTGCAGCAGGTGCCAGGGGCAGGGCACAATCATCACTGACCCCTGCCCCCATTGTAAAGGCCAGGGCAGGGAAAGGGTCAGGCATAAGCTTACCCTCAACATCCCACCTGGTGTAGATACTGGTACACAGATGATAAAACAGCGCGAGGGAGATGCTGGTTACTATGGCGGAGCACCCGGTGACCTCTATATCAATTTCGAGGTCAAGCCTCATAAGTTTTTCCTGCGCAGGGGACCAGATATCATCATGTCAGTAACGCTCAATTTTGCTCAGCCTGCGCTCGGCTGCAGTCTAGAAGTGCCTACTATGGACGGCAAATACACTCTGAGGACACCCCCGGGAGTCCAGCATGGTAAGGTATTCCACATCAAAGATAAGGGGTTCCCCAAGCCCAATTCAAAAAGCCGTGGTGACCAGCTTGTGCTAGTGAAGGTTAAGATCCCGGAAAAACTGGATGCCAAACAAAGGCAGTTATTAGAA
>DKFA01000084.1 GCA_002452695.1 Dehalococcoidia bacterium UBA6808 | reverse complement strand
ATAAAAATTATGTGTACAGTGAATATTTAGGCTCAAATATGAAGAGTGGATCGAAAATTAATAATATTCTCCATGAAGACTTGATGAGTTTATCTTTTGAATCTAATTCTTTTGATATTGTTTTATCTGCTGACGTTTTAGAACACATTCCCTCGCCATATTTAGCCCATAAAGAGATATACAGGATTTTGAAACCTAATGGCAGACATGTATTTACAGTGCCTTTTGCGCAAACCGAATATTTCGATGAACAACGTGCTATATTGAATGAAAAAGAAGAAATTAAATTTATAAAAGAGCCGATTTATCATATTGATCCTTTACGGGAATCGGGCGCTCTAGTTTATACGATTTTTTCATTGCAAATGCTTTTAGAATTAAAGAAAATTGGGTTTATTACAAACCTATATCACTTATATAAACCTTTTTATGGAATCATGGGTAACAATGCTATTGTTTTCGAGGCAATAAAAGTCGCATAGCGCTCTTAATACATATTAAGATGTGATCAATATAAGGCACCTATTTTTCTTAAGTAGTTTTGCAGACCGGTTTCCCAGGAAGGCATCAGATCGAGCTGGATTTCCTGCAAATTGCGGTTTTCCAGCGCTGAATATTTTGGCCTTGCCACTTTGGCGGCAAATTCATTGGGGTCTGCCACCTGAAGCCTGACCTTTGCCCCAGTCAGCTCGAATATTTTCGCGGCAAATTTGTGCCAGGAGCAACTGCCCTGCGCGGTGACATGGTACAGTCCGTAGTGGCTGGTTTTGCTCAGGGCCAGGATTTGCCGGGCGATATCTTCGGTGAATGTAGGCGTCAACACCTCGTCGTCTACCACGCGTACCTCGTCCCTTTCTCGGGACAGCTTCAGCATGAGGCGGACAAAATTCATCCCGGATTTGGCCCGGCAGGGGTTGGCGCCGTATAGCCCGGATACCCTGAGCACGAAATGCCTGAGCGCAATCGATCTAACGAAATTTTCACCGCAGAGCTTGCTGTTGCCGTAAGCGTTGAGCGGCAGCGGATAATCGGTCTCTATATATGGTGATTTTTTTCTTCCGTCGAAAACATAATCGGTGCTGATGTGAAAGAGCGCGAAATCCAGCTCGTTGGCCAGGATGGCCAGGTTCCTGGCGCCCAGTCCGTTTACCTTCAGCGCCTTGAGCGGCTCCGCCTCGCAGACTTCGACATTATGCATGGCTGCGGTATTGATTGTTACCTGCGGCCGGGCCTCTGCCAGTTTGGCCCTGGCACGGTCAAGGTCGGTGATGTCCATCACGTCATGGTTAAACGGGATGACTTCGTGGCCGTCCGCTAGGAATGCCGAACAGATGTCGCATCCCAGTTGACCGTTGGCGCCGATTACAGCAATTTTCATACTAGCAGTCTTTGTTTTCAGCGAATTAAAGACATACCCAGTGTTTAAGTCTGCCCTATCTGTTGAGCATTTTAAAGACCTGGATATTATAGTATTTGGGATTATCCATATCCTTGAACTTCTCCCAGTTCTCGGCCAGGCTCTTGACCGTATCGGTAATATGATACCTGGGATTAAAGCTCAATACATTGCGGGCCTTGTCGCAGGTCACCTTGTAATTCCTGAAATCGCTGATGTGCTTGATATTGATCCTGGCGTCGATATTGAGATATTGTTTAACCCCCTCCCTGACGTAGTCGGCCACTTCTCCTACCGTGTAGTTCCCGTATGCGATGTTAAATATGCCGGAGACGCCGGGGTCCACCTCGATGGCGCGTATATGGGCCGAAGCCGCGTCGCGCACGTCGATGATCGGCCGCCAGATCGCAGGGTTGTTCACATTAATGACCTTCTCTGTAACGGCGGTTTTAAACATCGTATTAATAATCAGGTCCAGCCGCATGCGCGGGCTGTAGCCCGATACGGTGCCTTTCCTCAACGAGATCGTGGAGAACTTGTCGTCCTGCAGGCTAAGGCAGGCAAATTCGCCCTGGAGTTTGGAGATACCGTAGGGATAATGTGAGACAGCCAGCGCGGTCTCATCACAAAGCGCGTCCACCGAATAGCCATAAACCGAGCATGAACAGGCGTAAACAAACCTTCTTACGCCTGCCCGCTTGGAGATATAGCTCAGGTAGGCCGGGACGGCTGCGTTATCCACGAAGTTGCTGGAGGGTGAATATTCGGCCATGGGATCGTTCGAAAGCCCTGCCAGAAATACGACCTGGTCATAGCCGGCCAGGTCTTTTTCGCGTAGAGTCAGGATTTCCCTTTGTATGATATTGACGTTGGGGGGAAGGTTATTGCCGAACCAGAGCAGGTCGAGCACATCCACATCGTATCCGCGGCCGATCAGCTCCGGGACCAGCACGGAACCAATATATCCCGCTCCGCCCGCAATAAGTATCTTCATGAAAACCTCGTATTATTTATATTTGAAATTGTCGGATTCGGGCCTTTTAAGCCATTCTGCCAGCGTCTGGGCTGACTGGTCTTTATATGACAGCGTCGGGGTTTTCACAGGCCATTTGATGCCTATTTCAGGGTCATTCCAGCGGATTCCCGATTCGGCCTTGTTGTTGTAGATGCCTGTGCAGAGATACTGGACCTCGGCATAGTCGCTCAATACGCAAAACCCGCGGGCAAATCCGGCCGGCGCCCAGACCTGGTAGCCATTCTCTTCAGATGCTTCTATGCCAAACCATTTACCAAGCGTGGGTGACCCCTTGCGTATATCTACCGCTACCAGGAAGGCCTTGCCGCGCGGAACGCGCATTAGTTTGCCCATGGGCGGGTCCCACTGGAAGTGCAGCCCGCGTACCACATCTTTGACTGAACCAGAGTGGTTCATCTGCGCGAAAAGCTCAGGGAGGCCCAGCTCCTTAAACTGGTCTTGCCTGAAGACCTCCATAAAAAAGCCGCGATCGTCTCTGAATATCTCAGGCACGACCACGATCACATCGTCAATCGGTGTTTTCTGTGTGGTCAGTTTCAAATCATTTTCTCCAGCAAAATTATTATTGTGAGGTGATCCACGTTAACAGGTCAGAAAAACAGATTATTTAGAGAACACAGCTGTTCTGGCCTTGTTTGCCAGTTGGAATTCTACCATATCATTGAAAGTATTTTCCATGATACCGGTGATTTCAGTATACTACGCCACTTCAATGAATTCAGCGTCATTATGGCTTAACAGGACGGATTATGTTTCTGCACGTCCTTAGTAAAAAATCTATCTTATCACAGGGATATCGTTGGCGGTTCCCC
>DKFA01000037.1 GCA_002452695.1 Dehalococcoidia bacterium UBA6808 | reverse complement strand
GGTTTGCCTGGCAGCCGGCCCAGACCGGTAAAAGTATGGCAACAAACAGCACCAGGTATGCTGCCAATCTTGCAATTCTCATTTTCAAACGGTTCTCCTCGTTAATTATCAAATATTTTCGCCCTGGTACCGGCCGCTATAGCCCTTGCTGACATGACCGGAAGTGAACATAAAAACAAGCTGCGCTACCCGCGTATTTTTATGCAGCCTGAAACCATGTGTGTTGTAAACTACCAGGAGCGACTGTGAACGGCCGGAATAACCGGCGTCCCAAACCGCGCTGTGGATGCTCGCGCCGCAACGGTTGAGGCTGGAACGCGGACATGCTAGCGCCATTACATTGGTGGGCAGGCTGACTACCTCGTTAAAAGTAACCAGATAGGCTCCGGGCAGCAAGTCTACACCACCGTGTCCGTCAAAGACAAGAGGCGAGGTGCGTGAAATCACCCTGCCTTCATTGGTCTCGGTCAGGTTGCCGCGCGAGTTGAAGCCGGCTATTTCGCGCACAGTGATGTCGATGCCGTTGGGCTGCAACTGCTCCTCCAGGTTAATGCAGCCTGTGACCAGGGGAGGATCGCCCCTGATCAGGTCCAGTATAGATTCCCTGGTCAATACGCCATATTTTGCTGTCATGCAGGGCCTGTGCCGGAAATTTTCATAATGATGTATTATATGGTACGGGTAAAAGGCGAAGCCAGGCAAATTACCGGCTTCTACACGAGCAGGAGGATACTAATGGGAGAACTTGACAGCCTGAATAACAACGAGCTGGCCGCTATTTCGCTGGACTATTTCCGACGCACAGCGCTGCATTATGGTATCTGGTTCAGCGAGGTAAACCACCAGCTCGGCCTTCATGAGGCCCTGCAAACTGAAGAGGAAGTTTTCGGCAAATACGCCCCGATTGTTTATACGAGACTGGCCGGGGCGCTGGGCTGCGAAACAGGCGGCGAATTTCAGGATCTGCTGGCTGGCCTGCCGCGCGAGAAACTGGTCGCACTGCTGGATGCAACGGCAGCCAACTGGCTGGCGGGAGACGGCCTCTGGTTCCAGGCAGTGGAGAAAAGGCAGGAAATGTTCACCGCTAAAAGGTGCAATGACACCTGCTGGACCAGGTTCTCCCCTGTGGAAGCCCATAGTATCAAGACGCTGCTCGGCCTGCCCGATAACGGGGGACTGGATGCGCTGGAACAGGCGCTTGGTTACAGGCTGTATGCACGCGTTAATGTGCAGTCCATGGAAAGGCAGGGAGACAGCCTGATCTTTAAAATGATCAACTGCAGAGTACAATTTGCGCGCCAGCGCAAAGGCATGGAGGATTATCCCTGCAAATCAGCGGGGGTGGTAGAGTATTCAACCTTTGCCAGCACGATAGACCCACGCATTAAAACAGAGTGCATTTCCTGTCCTCCCGATCCTCATCCCGGTGAATGGTTCTGCGCCTGGAAATTCTATATCCCATGAGCGCTAAAAAAGTCGTAGTGGTGCGGCAGGGGCCGAGGACTAATGGCAGCCGGACGGGCTGCCATGCTGGGAGCGCTTCCTACCCCATATACGGGCTCGACCGGCGATGGCTACAGGCTTGCGCAAAGCCTGAGGCACTCAATTGTCAGGGTACGTAGACAATGTGGATGTACCTGGACGTTTCCCCGCCGCGGGAGTCCCTGGCCAGCACCTCGATTATATTGGGACCAGTTTCCAGACTGACGGATGCCGAAAACCGGTTATTATCCATTGTTACCGAATTGCCGTTGATCATTACCTTGATCCCCTCCGGTGCACTGCCGCTGACTGTCACCGGGCTGGTCCTTACAACCGATTGATCCTGTGGCTGCGTTATATTTACTGTAATGTTGGCCGAGCCGTACCCGAATTTACCGATCGCCACAGGCCCGTTGTTCTGGCAACCCAGCAACAGTATTACTGCAACAGCGCCAATGATGGTAAGATGGACTATTCTCACAGCAGCCATTCCTCCAGTCGTTGTACCGCTAACTTAATAACGCTGGAAAACGAAAAAGGTTGAGGTCGTAGATTCATAAAGCTATCAAATAATATTACGGTTTGTTACAACAGCATGATATAGTGAAAATATTAAGCAATTATTGTATTTATCTAACTTAAGCCGGGCATGAACGGCATTAAATTAATCATTATCCCTTCTGTATTTGTGCTATATTTAATACCCGGCACATATTAAAGCGGACACAGGGACGCAGCCATGAACATATACGCGGTCATTATTCTGGTATTCATCCTGGGCGAATACACCCTGGAACTTGTCTCCAACCTGCTCAATCTGCGCGCTCTCAAACTTGAACCGCCGGAAGAGCTAAATGGCATCTACCAGCCGGAGGCCTACCGTAAATCCCAACAGTACACGCGTGACCATACCAGGTTAAACATGATCGCCGGCGCCGTCAGCCTGGCTCTGCTGCTGGCTTTCTGGTTTTGCGGCGGTTTCAATCTGCTCGATCGACTGGTGCGTGGTTGGGGCTTTGGCGACATTGTTAGCGGGCTGCTTTATTGCGCCATCCTGCTGCTAACCTATGGCCTTTTCACTCTGCCCTTTACCGTCTATTCCACCTTTGTCATCGAGCAGCGCTACGGCTTCAACCGTACCTCACCGCAGGTTTTCATACTGGACCTGGTCAAGGGACTGGCGCTGGTTGTCCTGCTGGGCACGCCGCTGCTAACCGGCATACTGGCGTTGTTTGAGTACGGCGGCCCTTATGCCTGGCTCTACTGCTGGGCGGCGGTGACGCTTTATTTGCTGGCTGTCGAGTTTGTCGCCCCCAACTGGATCATGCCGCTTTTCAACAAGTTCACACCGCTGGATAAAGGGGAGCTGCGCAACTCGATCCTGGCCTATGCTGACTCTGTGAAATTCCCCATTCAAAACATCTTCGTTATGGACGGCTCAAAACGTTCCAGCAAATCAAACGCCTTTTTCACCGGCCTTGGCTGCAACAAACGCATCGCGCTTTTTGATACTCTAATAGCACAGCATACTGTGCCGGAGTTGGTAGCCGTGCTGGCTCACGAGATCGGGCATTATAAAAAGAACCATATCATCCTCGGCCTGCTGATCAGCATCCTGCATTACGGACTGCTGTTCTTCCTGCTCTCCCTTTTCATCAACAGCAGCGGTCTGTACCAGGCCTTTTATCTGGACCAGCCCTCGACCTATACTGGCATCATCCTCTTTGGACTGCTCTACACACCAGTCGAGATGGTGCTATCCATTTTCATGAACATGCTCTCCCGCAGATTCGAATACCAGGCCGACAGATTCGCTGCCTCCACCATCGGCGATCCTTCCAGCATGGCAGATGCTTTGAGAAAGTTATCAGCGGGTAACCTGTCCAACCTTACTCCGCACCGGCTTTACGTATTCCTGCATTACTCCCATCCCACACTGCTACAGAGGCTACAGGCCATACAGGCAGTAACTTTGGGCAGAGGCGCCGGCTGAACCTGTCCAATGTTTGTGAAATCCAGCATGTTTGACTATAATTATGCATATTGTTTTTATTGATTGGGCAATCAATCTTTTTCTCCCTACGGTACAGGAGGGCTTATGACTCAGCTTTACGATCAGCTTGATGCAATCTTTCACCCCAGGAACATCGCTTTTATCGGCATTAAGATCGGCGATCCCGCTCACACGCACTGGACACGCACTTTCTGGTCTGCCGAGCAGGCCTTCAAGTTCAAGGGCGGACTTTACCCGGTCAATCCGCGCGGAGGTGAACTGGACGGTCACAAGGTCTATACCAGTTTGGCAGACATACCGGGAGAGGTAGACTACGTCATCGGGACCGTACCAGCCAAGATCGCCCCAGAGATCGTCAGACAGTGCGCGGATAAAGGGGTCAGGGCCATTCATTTCTGCACCGCTGGTTTCGCCGAAACCGGCGAAGACTCCGAGGCCAGACTGCAGGAAGAACTGGTGGAAATGTCGCGCCGCACCGGCGTACGCATTATCGGCCCCAACTGCATGGGAATCTACTGTCCCGAATCCCGTATTTCTTTTGATGAGGATTTCCCCCGCGAGGTGGGACATATAGGCTTCATCAGCCAGAGCGGCGGAAATACTGAATACACCATCCGCGAGGCTGGCTGGCGCGGACTGCGTTTCAGCAAGGTGATCAGTTTTGGCAATGCCTGCGACTTGAACGAAAGCGATTTCCTGGAATACCTGACGGACGATCCGCAGACAGAGATCATCGCACTCTATCTGGAAGGTGTAAAAGAAGGCAGACGGTTTTTCCGACTGATGGAGAAAGCTGCACGGAAGAAACCGGTCTTGTTGCTTAAAGGCGGACAGGGGAAGGCCGGTGCAAGGGCGGCATCTACGCATACGGCCTCTCTGGCGGGCAATGATATAATTTGGGATGCTTTCTGCCGTCAGATGAATATTATGAGGCCTCGCGATGTGCAGCAACTCGTCGACATACTGGTTACACTCACATTTATGCCAGGACTCAAAGGCAGAAACATGGCCGTGATCGGCGGTGGCGGCGGCGCCAGCGTACTGCTGGCAGATGAGTTCGAGCGGAATGGCTTCCGCCTGCCGCCTTTGCCGGAGTATATCAAAAAGGAGTTTTTAAGCTTTAGC